>NZ_CP083952.1:3719569-4051639 GCF_006442545.2 Mesorhizobium sp. B2-1-8 | reverse complement strand
ATTTTCCCGGCCGCGATTCAATCGCCGAAATGGAAAAATTCGGGCGTGAATACCGACTGATGCTGGATGGCTTGATGCAACTCCTGCGCAAGCGCGCCGAGGAGAAGGGAAGCGCGCGCGTCGCCCAGACGGTGGTCGGCGCTTCCGAGGTCAACCCGCTTAAATTCCTGCCGACGGCCGACGATGTCATTGTCACCATCATCTCGGAACGCAGTCCGGGCTTTCTATCCGGCGAGGCGGCGATCGACGATGCGGTAAAGGACCTTGCACAGCATCACGTACGCGCTTGGCGCGGCGTTCAGGCCGCGCTTCGGCGCATGATCGACCGTTTCGATCCGGCCGTGATCGAGGAAGAGCTCAAGTCCAATTCCGCCATCGGCAATCTGCTCTCCGGCGGACGTAATGCCAAGCTGTGGGAGCTCTACCAGAAACGCCATCGCGACATCGCCCAGAGCGCGGAATCGAGCTTCCTGGGCGAGATCGGCGCAGACTTCAGGGACGCATATGAAGAGGAGGAGTAGGACATGATCGACAGACGCGAATTCGTCGTGGCCCTCGGCGCTACGGGGCTGCTTGCGGCTTGCCAGAGCGGCCCGCCGAAACCCTCGGTTATCTCGGTCAACGTGACCGGGGGCGCAGGCATGAATCCAGGACCGGGCGGCGGCGACAGGCCGGTGACGGTCCTGGTGATGCGGCTTGCCAGCACCGGCAAGTTCAACTCGGCCGACTATTTCGCGCTGCAGGGCGACGCGAGCTCGGCCCTCGGTGCCGACCTCATCGGCTCCGACACGATCTCGGTCGCGCCCGGCAAGACGGCCGCCAAGACCATCACGGTCGAGCCGAACGCCACGGCACTCGGCTTCGTGGCGCTGATCCGCGAGCCAGGCGGACGCAACTGGCGCACGACCAAGTCGGTCTCGCCAGGGTCGAAATTCACCATCAATGTCAGCCTCGGCAAGGGCGGTATTTCCGCCTAGCGACAGGGGCCGCGGATGGTTGTGTGCAGAAAGTAGTGGGATGAGCGATGCAAACAGGGTGCTGTGGTCGGAGGGCCTGTTTCTCAGGACCCAGCACTTCCAGCAGCAGGATCGGTTCTTCGAGGGCATGGTGCGCGGCGCATTGCAGGCCGGCCAGCTCCATACTTTCGGCTTCCAGCAACTGACCCTCGACCAGTCGCTGCTCGATGCCGGCCAGGTCTCGATCGTGTCCGCCCGGGGCATTTTTCCGGACGGCACGCCTTTCTCCATCCCGGAACTGATGGATGCGCCCAAGCCGCTGCCGGTCACGGCGGACACCGGCGCCGGGCCGGTACTGGTCGCATTGCCGCTTGAGCCACCCGGTGGCGTCGGATTCGATCCGGCGCATGCGGCATCGACGGGCGCGCGCTACCACGGCAAGATCGTTTCGGTGCGCGACGCCGTCCAGAGCGGCGCCGATCCGGAAGAGATCGAGATCGCCCGGCCGCAAGCCGCCCTGCTTGCGCCCGGCAAGTCGGTCGGCGGTTATACCGCCTTGCCGATCGCCGACATAAAAGGTGTGCGCGCCGACGGCGGCATCTCGCTCGATGAGACGTTCCTGCCGCCGACGCTGATCACCGGCGCAGTCCACTGGTACCGGCAATTGCTGCAGGAGGTCGTCACTGGCCTCGATCAGATCGCCGAAGCGCATGGCAAGATGGTGATGGGTGGCGCCGGTCGCAGCGTCGAAGACCTTTTGATGCTGCACCTCGCCAATGCCGCTCGCCCGCGGCTTGCCCATATGCTCGCGCAGGATGTCTTTCATCCGGCCGAACTCTATCTCGAACTTGCCGGACTGGCCGGCGAGATGGCAACCTACGGCTCGAGCTCGCGGCGGCTCGGCGAATTGCCGGCCTACGATCACATGGCGCCCGGCCCCGCCTATATGGCGCTGGCCGACGCTCTGCGCTCGCTCATTCTCAGCCTGCGCTACATCGAGCCGAAATCGCGAACGCTGCCGGTCATGCGGCACGCGACCAATGTCTGGAAAGTGCGCATCGACAACCCGAAGCTCTTGGTCGCCAGCCGCATAGTCATCCGCGTCGGATCGGAACTGTCGGAAGACGCGCTGCGCAAGATCTTCGTCAACCAAGCGACGGTCGGCGCCGCTGACCAGTTCGAAGGTCTTTGGAAGTCCCGCCTGCCGGGCATTCCGCTGAAACCGCTTCATTCGCAGCCACGCGAGATTCCCTACGATGGCGACCGGCTGTGCCTGGAGCTTGACCAGAAGAGCGAGCATTGGGCCTCGTTGCTCGACGCCCCCGGCTTCGTCATCGGCGTTTCCGGTGTCCTGCCGAGCGAGCCGCAGGTCGACTGCTACTCAGTGAACAGGTGACGCCATGAGCCGGGATGATCCTTTCGGACTGTCGGAGGATCGCGAACGCACACGGATCAGGCTGGCGGGGGCTGCGCCACGGCCGATGGCGCCGCTGGCACCGGGCGTCCCGGTCAAAATGGCGCGCGCCCATCCCAACACGCTCATCAATATCTTCGCGCCATTGCTCGAATTCGCGCCGGAGCTCGAAAGCGCGCTGGCGCCGGAGAACCCGGAAGCGATGCGCACGCGCCTGCTCGACGAGTTGGTTCAGGCGCGCGACGCCGCGATGGTAGCGGGCTTCTCGCTGGAGCGCGCCGACCAGGCGGCCTGGGCCGTGGCGGCGTTGCTCGACGACCTCGCGTTGAACACGCCTTGGGGCGGCACCAGCGCCTGGCCACGCCAGCCGCTGGTGGTCATGCTGCGTGGCGACGTCGATGCCGGCACCCAGTTTTTCACCCGCCTTGACGAGCTGGAGCGTCACCCGAACCGCGACCGCGAGATGCTGGAGCTTCAGTATTATTGCCTGGCGCTCGGCTTCCGCGGCAAATATCGCGTGCCTGGCCGCGCCGGCGACCGGTCGCTCAACGCCGTGCGCGTCGCCGCGGCGCGCTTCCTGCGTAACGCCGACGCCGAAGACGCCCCGCTGTCGCCGCACTGGAAGGGCGTGATCGCTTCGGACGAGCCGCAGCGCTTCATCGTCCCGATCTGGGTGATGGCACTTGCCGCAATTGCCGCCGCCGCCGCCGCTTACATCGGTCTGTCGATGAGCTTGAGCAGCCAGGCGGTTGAACTCTCCGCACTCGTGCGCACACTGCCGCCGGCTTCACGCGGCGACGTTACCCGCGCCGCCCCCAAGCAGGACGCGCCCGAACCTGAACCGCCACAGTCGGTCGATTTCGCGCTGTTGCCCGCGTTCAAGGCCGAAGCGCCGGCCGACCTCAAGGGCGCGCTCAGCGGCACCGAGAGCGTCTCGCTAGCCAAGCTGATCATCCAGTCTTCCAACCCCGAGCTATTCCAGTCCTCGCGGCCGACGCTGTCCCAAGGCTATGAGCCGCTGATCGCCGCCATCGCCAAGGTGATCCTGGACAACAAGGAGCTGATCGGAAACATCACGATCATCGGCCATACCGACAATGTGCGCCTGCAACGGTCCAACCCACTCGCGAGCAACCAGCGGCTCTCGGAGGCGCGCGCCCAAACCATAGCGGACCTCCTGGTTCAGGCTGGCGTGCCGCAAGAGCACATCCATTCCGAAGGCCGCGCCGACACCGATCCGGTGGCCGACAACGCGACGCGCGAGGGCCGCGCGCTCAACCGGCGCGTCGAGGTCCTGGTCGAGAAGAGGCTCTGAGATGTTCATCCTGCGCTTCTTTTGGGCTGTCATCACCTCGCGTTTCCTGTGGACGCTGCTCGGCATTGCGCTGCTTTCGCTGTTGATCTGGGTGTTCGGCCCGATCGTAAAGGTCGGGCCTTACGCGCCATTCGAATCCGACAATGTGCGCATCGCAATGATCGCGGGGCTGATCATCCTGTGGCTGATCTGGCTGATCCTCGCGCAGCGGCGAGCCATCCGCGCCAACCGCATGTTTGTCGCCGAGATCGCGGCACCGGTGGCCGAAAAACAGCTCACACCCGGCGAGGAGAGCGTTGCAGCCGTTGGGGCCAAGTTCGGCGAGGTGATGGCCGAGCTCAAGCGCCGCAAGCTCGGCGGCAGAAAATTCCTGCGCGAGATGCCCTGGTATGTGATCGTCGGGCCGCCGGCCACCGGCAAGACCACGGCATTGCGGCAGTCAGGCCTCAATTTTCCAATTGATCTCACCGATGATTTGCAAGGCGTCGGCGGCACGCGCAATTGTGACTGGTTCTTCTCCGAAAACGCGGTGCTGATCGACACTGCTGGCCGCTACGTTCAGCAGGAGAGCCAGCCGGACGTGGACGCGGCTGAATGGCTGGGCTTCCTCGACCTTTTGAAAAAGCACCGCGGCCGCCGCGCGCTCAACGGGGTCATTGTCGCGCTGTCGATCGATGCGCTCTCGGAGGGCGACGAAGCGATCAAGGCGCATGGGCGCAAGATCCGCCGCCGGCTGGCGGAGCTGAACGATCGGCTGGAGATCCGTCTGCCTGTCTACCTGATGCTGACCAAGGCAGACCTTATCAAAGGCTTCGAAACCTTCTTCGGCGGCTTGTCGACGACGGCGCGCGAGCAGGTGTGGGGGACGACTTTCCCGCTCGACGCCCGTGTCGACGCCGGAACAATCCAGGCGGAACTTGCCGGGCTTGCCACCGAGCTGGAGCGGCGGCTGGTACCGCGCCTGGAAGATGAAGACAAGCTCGGCTCACGCGCCGAGATCTTCCGCTTTCCGGCGCAGCTGGCGAGCCTTGGCGAGCCGATCAAGACACTGATCGAGGCGATGTTCGGCGAAAGTCGCTACGAGGAGGCAGCCTGGCTGCGCGGCCTTTACCTGACATCGGCGACACAGGAAGGCGCTCCCATCGACCGGCTGACCGCGGCGCTGTCGTCGTCCTTCGGCCTGCCGCCGCGCCGCGCCATGCCGGCGGCGCGCGTCGAGAAGCGCAGCTTCTTCCTCAGGAACCTCCTTACCGAAGTGATCTTCAAGGAGGCCGGCCTCGGCACATTCGATCCGCTGGCGCAGCGTCGCCGCGCTTGGATCTGGCGCGGGGCGGCCGCCGCCTGCGCACTCGCGGCTTTGCTGGCGGGCGGACTGTTCACCTGGTCCTATCTCGACAACCGCAATGCGATCGCCGAACAGGCCGGCCAGTTCGAGGCACTGCAGGGCCCGCTCACCGAGGTCGCCACCATGCCGGCCGCGGTCGAGCAGCCGAGCTTGGATGGCGCGCTGGCTGCCATGGACGTGGTGGCGACGGCGCGCACCGCCCCGCCGGATGCCGTCCATAACCTGCTCGGCCCGACCGCCTCGGCGGAGCTGGTGCGGGCACAGACCGATACCTACGACCATACGCTGCGCAACGTGCTCGAGCCGCACATGGTCGCGCTGCTGGAGGCGACTATGTGGCGCCAGATCCGCGATCCGGATTTCATGCTTGGCGCGCTGAAGTCCTATCGCATGATGACCGGCCTTTCGCAGATGGACACCGATTTCGTCCAGAACTGGTGGGTGAACAGTCTGCCGCAATTCGCGCCGGCTCCGCCCTTCCCCACCGCCGACGCCGAAGAGCACCAGCTCGCCGCAATCCGCCGCATGGCAATCGACGACAGCTACGTCGCCCCGGACAAGCAACTGGTCGGCGAGGCGCTGAAGACGGTATGCACGATCTCGCTGCCCGAGCGCGCCTACAGGCAGCTCCTGGCCGACCCGGAAGTGGCGGCCGTCAAGGAATGGGTGCCGGCCAATTTCGCTGGGCCGAACGGCGCCAAAGTGTTCGCGCGCCGCTCCGACAAGACGTTGCGCGTCGGTGTTCCCGGCCCCTATACCTATGCCGGCTTCCACGACGCGATCCTCGATCGGGTCGAGGATGTAGCGGGACAGGCGGCCCTCGATCGCGCGGTGTTTGCCGGTGGCTGCGCGGAGAATTCGGAGACGTCGGTTTCAGCACTCTCGCAGGACATCTTGAAGCTCTACTATGACGACTATATCGCGCAGTGGGACTCTTTCCTGCGTGACATGCGGCTTGCCCCGCTTACCGATCTCAACATCGCCAGTGAGAACCTCAAGGATCTTTCAAGCGCCGACTCAGCGCTGAAGCGCCTGTTGACGGCAGTGGTGCAGGAGACCGACCTCACCCGCTCCGACGATGCGCCAGCAGGCGACAAAGGCGGCGCTGCCGCCAGCACGGGCTCGAAGCTGCTCAGCAAACTCGGCAAGCTGGGCAAGGTCGTGACCACAGGCGCGAAGCTCCTGCCGCGCGCCGGATCCGCCAGCCAGGTGGACATGACCGGCAGCCTCGTTGCCGAGCATTTCAAGCCGCTCAAAGGCACCATCGCCCAGGTCGACGGCCAGCCGCCAGCGCTCGACGCGGCGATAGTGGCGCTGACTGCGCTGTCGAACGTGCTGCAGACGGTCACCGCCAATCCGAACCCGCAGGATGCGATCAAGAAGCAGGGCGGCCTTGCCGAACTGACAGGCGCGGTCGCCAGGCAGGCGCAGATCCTGCCCTCGCCGATCAACGACTGGCTCGGCGGTATGGCCGGCGACACCAGCGGCCTGTCGCAGAAGGCCGTAACCAACGAGCTGAACGCCATCTGGCGGGCCGACATACTCCCCTTCTGCCAGGCGGCGCTCAACAACCGCTATCCATTCAGCGCCGACAGCGCGGTCGACGTCAATGTGCGCGACTTTCAGCGTCTGTTCGGACCCACCGGCATGATCGATGCATTCATCAACGACCACCTGATCAACTACGTCGACACCGCCAGCGAACCATGGAAATGGCGGGCCGATTTCGGCCTCGACCCGGCGGCGCTTGCAGCGTTCGAGCAGGCCAGGCATATCCGCGACGACCTGTTTCCAGGCGGCACCGGCCCGGTGATGAACTTCACGCTGGAACCCAAGGACCTCTCACCCAACGTGGCGCGGGTCACGCTCAACCTCGATGGCCAGAATCTCGTCTATTACAACAACGCGACGAGGCCGCAGCCGATGACGTGGCCCGGCAAGGATGGCACCGGCGTGATCTCGCTCGCCTTCCAGCCGGTCGACGGCTCGCCCGAAGTGATGCTCAACGAGACCGGCAGCTGGGCCTGGCTCAGAATGCTGCGCGGCGGCCGCTTCGCCGCGACCAAGCTCACCGACGTCTACAGCCTGCGGCTCGGCACGAAAGGCGTTTGGGCCGATTTCGAGCTCAAGGCGGCCAGCGTCGAGAACCCATATACGCTCGAAATGTTCAAGAAGTTCACATGTCCGCCGCAGATCTGATCCTGCCCGGCTTCTACGGCAAGATGCCCGCCACCGGCGATTTCGTGACGCGGCGGCTGCCGGCGGATTTCGTGCGCTCTTGGGACCGGTGGCTGGCGCAGCATATCGTGCCGCTGCTTGGGGTCGAAGCCTGGCGGACAGGCACGCCCTTGCGCTTCCTGGCCGGCGCCGATTCCTTCGGTGCCTCGGCCGGCATCGTGCTGAAGAGCGCCGACCGGGTCGGCAGGCAGTTTCCGCTTAGTGTAGCTGCTCGACTGCACGAAGCACCGCTGAAGCTGGCCTACTTGGACGCGTGGTTCGACGGCATCGAGACCGCCGCCCTGGCCGCACAACGAGGCGAACTGACGCCCGACGAACTGGATGCCGCCCTGATGGCCTTGCCCGTGCCTCTAATCGAGCAGGATGGCGATGTCATCGACGACCTCGTCATGTGGTCCGCGCATACGGATATTTTCGACGTCGATCCGCAGGCGCCGCAAACGACACTTGAACAGATCTTCGCCGGCCACGTGGAGGCGAGCTGATGCAGATCTGGAACCAGATGGGCTATCCTCATCAGTTCACCATGGGCATGGACAAGGCCGGCCACGAATGGATCGTGGTCGTGGTCAAGGGCACTTTCGATTTTCCGACGAAGCCTGGCGGGCTGGTGCAGAAATCGGCCGAACAGGTTCCGCTGGTCATGGCCGACACGCAAACCGGTGTGCCTGGCTATTCGGCAACGTTGTGGGAGACGGATTTCGCCTTCCGCAAGCCGCGCTGCGATGTGATCGCCAATGGCTGTGCCCATGCGCCGGGAGGACGGCCCGCGGAGCGCGTGCCGGTCGGCATCAAGGTCGGCAACTGGTCGAAGCTGTTCGAGGTCGTCGGCCACCGCGAATGGCGCGCCATCGGACCGGTCTTTACCGCGACCGCGCCGCAGCCCTTTCTGAAACTGCCTATCTGCTATGACGTTGCCTGGGGTGGCATCGACAGGCTGGATCCAGAGGACAAGCTTCCCGCCAGCTATAAGTACAACCCGGTCGGAACAGGATGGTCGCGCACCAAGAACCAGCGCCTCATCCCAGGCTTGCGGCTGCCCAACACGCAGGCGGTCGATGAGGAGATCCGCTCGCCCTTCGGCGACTACAAGCCGATGAGCTTCGGCCCAATGGGCCGCGGCTGGCCAGGCCGCATCGAGTTTGGCGGCACCTATGACGACAACTGGACGAAAAACATCTTTCCGTTCCTGCCGCAGGACTTCGACGAACGTTATTTCCAGATGGCGCCTGAGGACCAGCAGATCGACCATCCAGAGGGCGGCGAGGAGGTGACTCTGGTGAACCTCACGCCCGATGGGCGTATAAGCTTTCGGCTGCCGGCAACCGCATTGCCAATCACCTTGTTCAAAGGGAGCCAAAAGGCCTACGAAGCCGATATTTTTCCAGACACCCTCCTCCTTGACCCCGAGAGGCGCCGCTTCTCATTGGTCTGGCGCGCCTCACAGCGGATCCAGCGGACCATCCTCGATTTCTCGGAGTGCTGGGTCGGTCCGCCGACGCCGGCAATGCTGAGGGCACGCGCGACAGGCCGCACCTATATCCGCGCCAACGGCACAGCGCCGGAGGAGGAGGCATGACCTCGCCGGTCGAGATCATTGCGGTTGGTATGGTGACGGCCGTTGGCCTCGACGCGCCCTCAGCTTGCGCAGCAATGCGCGCTAGGCTCGATGGCTTCCAGGAAACCCGTTTCGTTGGCTCACCTGCGGGTTGGCTTACGGGTGCGCCGGTGCCGCTGCCACGAAACTGGATCGGCGAGAAACGAATGGCTCATCTGGCAGCCGGAGCGATATCGGAAGCCTTCGAAAATCATCCGCAAGTGCGAGGGCAGACGGCGCTCATCCTCTGCCTGCCAGAGGAGGATAGGCCCGGCCGCCCGGTTAGGGACAATCTCGCGCTGCTCCGCCTGATCAGCAAGATCGTTGAAATCGAACCTCATCTGCGCTCTCGCATCGTGGCTTTTGGTCGTCCTTCCGGACATGTGGCGTTCGATCAGGCGCGCAGACTGATTGCATCTGGCGAAGCTCCCTATGTCATGATTGTAGGTGTAGACAGCTATCTGACCGGATCAACGATTTCTCACTACCTCGGCAAGGGACGGTTGCTGACGGCGGATAATTCCAACGGCTTCATTCCAGGCGAAGCTGCCGCGGCCATTCTCTGCACGCGACCGCAGGGTAACGGTTTCAGACTGTTCGGTCTCGGTCTTACGCGCGAGGAGGCTTCTATTTACAACGACCAAGATTTGCCGTTGCGCGCCGATGGCATGGTGGCTGCTTACGATGCAGCGTTCCGCGAAACCGGGATTGACATGAACCGGCTCGGCTATCGCATCGCCGACCTGATCGGCGAGCAATACTGGTTCAAGCAGACCGCGCTCGCTTCGATCCGCCTGCTGCGAGGGCGGCATGAGTTCCAGGACCTATGGTCGCCCGCGGAGTCTTTGGGCAACATTGGCGCCGCAGCCGTTCCAATTATGGTCGGCATGGCGTGGACCGCAGTGGGCAAAGGATATGCCGCTGGCAATCCGGTTCTCATCGAGGCGTCCTCCGACGCTGGTGCGTGCGGCGCCGCGGTGTTTGCTTACGGAACGAGGGCATGACCGTCTACGCCAATGGCCTTGAGGTTGCGTGCAAAGCGCAGGCCAACCAAGTTATCGCGGCCTTCCCTTACGTCTGCTTCACGCCGCCACAAACTCCGGCAACACCGCCCGGAGTTCCGGTTCCCTATCCAACGTTTGGAATGGACAGCGACACCGACAACGGAACCGGCACAGTCAAGATCGGTGGAAAGACTGTCACGCAGAAAAACAAATCCTACTACACCAGATGTAGCGGCAACGAGGCTGGCTGCGCGCCCAAGAAGAACATCATCACCTCGGTAAATACAGGCAAGGAATACGCCCATGCCTGGTCCGGCGATGTCAAGATGGATGGCGAGCCAATCAGCCGTTTCACTGATATTTCATCGAACGATCACGCCTCCCCTACCGCGGGTGGACCTCCAATGCCCAAAGTGGCTACGGCCACACCGGCAACCTTCAAATGCTCCGATCTCGAGATAAAGCCGTACAAGGAACTGGAATGCCCGGAAGGCTACGAGAAGGAGCATACCGTTGAGGTCCAGTTCTTCACCGCCGAAGGCGTGCGCGACCTCACCTTGGACTGCTGCAAGGACTACAATGACAAGGAAGCACCATGTATTTGCATGAAGGCGAAATGGCTCGCAGGCGAAGCCGCCAAGGCAAAGGCGGCAGGCGCGCCCGGCAAAAAGGTAGTCGGTAAGAAACGTAAGACTCCACACAACCTAAAGTCGGCGGATGCTCGCAACTGGCTGAGCAACAATTCCTCCGGCAAGCTCGGCGATTTTACAGACACCTGCGTGAACAGCACGGTCAAGAATTTGGATGATCCGAAAATTCCGCCTGCGGTGCAGGCCGCTGCCACAGAGTGCCTCAAGACAGCCAACATGGAATATATGAAAAAAGCCATGAACAAATCCGAGAAGGAGGTGAAGGACAAGAAGGCCTGCCACGCGACATGTCCCAAAGCGAAGGATCAGTCTCGACTCGTGCAGGTCGCAAAAAAACGCTTGAGAAAAGCAGCGGGAGGAGAGCCAGTCGTCGTGACAGCCGCAGATGTCGCTCCCTCCAAGGTTTCTTGTTAGCCGACAAAAACGCAAGAGGATGTAGCGGATGAAGATGGACAAGGAAGACCTCGAGGGATTCACAACCGATCCGGATACTGACATCGAGTGCCTGCAGATTGCTCCGTTGAGCGGCGGCAAAGTGGCGATCCTGTTTCTGCTCAGCGACGCCGACTACGTCACCACTGTCTCTGTGATCTTTGTCGTTGAAAATTTCGACCCTAAGAAAGCTCGTGGGGCCCTTGTGACTTCTGAATGGCTGATGGCGCTCTCGGCCGCGCCTTCAGGCGAGTTGTTTGCACTTGAAGCCACCACCTGGATCTGGAGATACGGCGGTACGACTTGGACGCGTGATAAGGCCAGCGACAAAAGCCTCAGGCAGGTCTGGGCAGAGGATACCGGAGGGCCGATCACGGTTGGAACGGACGGGGTGGCTTATCGCTTGGTTGGCTCGCAGTGGCAGTCAATCACGCCCCTCCAAACTAATGAATACCTGGATATTCATGGGCATCCTAAGCATGGCATCTATGCCTGCGGTGAGATGGGCACTCTTCACCGTTTGGCGGGAACGGGCTGGCAGCCCCTGGAAACTCATCGGCACGATCGGCTGCGTGGCATCGACGTCGCGCCGGACGGCAAGATCAGGGTTGCCGGCGATGACGGCGCCTGCCTTCGAATTGCAAATGATGAAGTAACCGAGATGACCGCCGCCGCCGATATGACATATCTCTCTGTGCGAAGCTTCAATGGCAAAGCCTACTGGGGAGATGAGGCAGGGCTCAACATCGAAACGGCCGACGCGCTTCAGCCGTTCGAGGACACCGGCATTGCTTCAGATCTCCGCACTGATGGCGAGTTCCTGTACGTCGCCGGCATCGACACCGCGTGGCGGTTTGATGGCCGAAGATGGAAGACGCTTACACTCGTCTACGATGACGGCCTTCGACTTATCTGACAGTACTCAGTTAGTCGCTCGCCCCTCCACCGACAAGGTCGGACGGTGATGTGGTCATGAAGGGCTGTTCTGCGACAGATATGCCCGGACCTTGGCAAGGTCGAGTTCGGCAATGCGTTTCGGCGCCCCGTCGATCAACATGCGCAAGACGAACATTTCTCCGGGTTCGGGATACTCGGCGTAGAGGGCCTCCGCAATTTCCCGTCCCGCGTCGCCGGCGACCCGAAGGCCATCGAGATGAGCATCCAGCCTTTCAACGAGGCGCTCGAGCCGCTCCTCGTCCATGTCGGGATTCTCGTCGGGATTCAGCAAATGATGGTCATAGACGGTCCAAAGAAACGCCGCCATTTCCGCATGCTGCCGCACAATCTCGCGCAGGATAACCTTGGGCATCAGTTCAGGTTCACCGATGCCCCACGAATACGGTTCGTAGCGCTGGCATGGCTTGTCACGTAAGTGCCGCGGATCGTGATGCGTCCGTCTTTTTCCATGATGATCGTGGCCTTGCCGCAGCGAAGTTCAATTCGCTCGTTCGCATTGATGCGCACATGTTCTCCGTCGCGAACGACATGCCGCGTGTTCGATTTGTGAGCCGGGTCAATAATCCGCCCGACGATGAGCGGCCGACCTGGATCACCGTCCTGAAACAGCAACGCCACTTCGGCGCCGATCATGTCCGAGGTCAATTCCGCAAGACTTCGCGCCGGAACGGCCGTTTCATTTGGATTGCCCGGGAAGACCACAAGAGGAGCATCTTCTCCGAAACCCAAGAAAATGCCGATTGCAACGCCTTCTATCCGTTCTTTTGTCGCCGACATGATCGCCCTCAGTTCTGCTTTATTTCGGAACCCTTCATCGTGATGTCGCTCGATGCCTTCACGTTGATCTTACCGGATCCCTTGATCGAGATATCCTTGCCTTCGATCGTGATGGTCCCGTCCTTCTTCATGGTGATTGTTGCGGACCCGCATTTGAAAGCGATCGAGTCACCCGCCTCGAGCAAAAACGTCTTTCCTACATTGACGGTCGAGTCCTCGCCAACCCGAATCATGCTGCCTTTTGCGATCTTGAGTTCGTGCGCCGCGCCAATCTCGGTCACGTCGTTGTCGGCGATTTTGGAGTTGCGGTCCTTTCCTATTTGAGAAGTCTGGCTCCCGGCGATCGCAAAGCTCTGGTCCGCACCTATCTGCACGCTTTGGCTGGCACCGACATTCCAGCTGTCGGAAGCGCCAATATCGTGGCTCTGCCCCGCCCCCACCGTAACCGAACGTGAGGCCCCAATGGTGTTCATCTGCGCCGCGCCGACGCTGCGCGTCTCGGTGGCGCCCACGGTGTCGATGCGCGCCGCGCCCACTGTCACCGTCTGTACCAGCCCGACCGTCTGCGAATGGTTGGAGCCGATTGTTTCCGACGAATTGGCACCGACATGAATGGTCTCATTGGCGCCGACCGTCAGCGAGCGGTTGGCGCCCACCGTCTCCGTGTCGTTGCTGCCGATATTGGTCGTTTGATTGACACCCACCTTGACCGTCTTGTTGTTGCCGACGTCCTCGTCGAGGTTGTGACCGACGGAATGCTTGGCGTCGTGGTCGATGCGGTCGGATTGGTCGTGCTGGACCGTCTTGTTGCGGTCGTGCTTGATCAGCAGATGGTGGTCCTTCTGCGCCTGGAAATTGACCAGCTCGGAGCCGGCCTTGTCCTCGAACATCAGCTCGTTGTAGCCGCCGCCACCCTTTGACGAATTCGACTTCCAACCCGATTGCGTCGCGTTGCCCGGCAGTCCGTAGGGTGGCATCTCAGCGGCATTGTAGACGCGGCCGGTGATGATCGGCAGGTCCGGGTCGCCTTCGATGAAGTCGACGATGACCTCCTGGCCGATGCGCGGGATCTGGATGAAGCCCCAGCCGCTGCCGGCCCAGGTCTGAGACACGCGCACGAAGCAGGACGAGTTCTGGTCCTTCTTGCCGAGGCGGTCCCAATGGAATTGCACCTTCACACGCGCGTATTTGTCGGTGAAGATTTCCTCACCCGAAGGGCCGACCACCGTTGCCGTTTGAGGGCCGCGCATGATCGGTCGCGGCGTGATTCGCGGTGGCCGATAGGCCAATTTCGTGGGTGCTACGCCCAGCACTACCTTGAAGTTCTCGCTGTGTGCTTCGTTCTGGGTCCGGTAGCCCGGATCGAACAGCCGGTATTCGGCGCTGACCACCAGATAGTCCTGGTTCTGGTCGTCGCGAGGAAAACTTTCCAGCGTGAACTTGCAGCCTGAAAAAAGGCCGCGCACGGTGCCCACCGCCGTGCTGTGCTGGTGCACCGCCTGGAGTTCCTCGCGCCGGATACCCGCAATCTTATCGCCCCGCCCAACATCGAGATGCGCGCCGGGCTGGCGATAGTTTTCGCCCGAGGCTTCCTTGTGGCTGAAGGGTTGGGCCGATTTCGCCATCAGATCGGCGCCAGGCTTCTCGAAATCATAGTCGGTATGGGCATAGGCGCCTGGTCGCACCGCGCTGCCTGGGATCCATTCGGTAATGTATTCAACGTCGCGCCGCGAGCCGTGGCCTTCGAAATTATAGAGCACCTTCTCGTAGCCGGGCACAGGCTTCAGCTTGCTCATCGCATCGCACAGCACCAGCGTGTGCTTGCCCTCGTCGTGCTCGAAGAAATAGAAGATGCCTTCGTGCTCAAGTAGCCGCTGCACGAAATCGAGATCGCTCTCATCGTACTGCACGCAATATTCGCGCGAGGGATAAGACCCCTGCAGCCGCTTCTCGAATTTGGCGATGCCGTATTTCGAGAATATCTTTTCAATGATCTCGACCGCTGTCATGTTCTGGAAAATACGGCAGTCGGTGGTGTTGCCGAGGAACCAGAGCCATGGCCTGACAGTTGCCTCGTAGAACGCCAGCCGGTCCTCGATGCGGGTTAGCTTGAAATCCGACGCTAGGCCGCTGAACCAGCGCTTTGGATTGGATTCACCTTCGACTGAAACGATGCCGCCCAGCATCTTCAGCGGATCGACGTCCCGGCTCGTGCTCACGAACCCGACGGTATAGGCAAAACAACGACTGATCTCGTCACGACCGACGAGATGGGTAAAGGTCAGCACATCGGCGCCAACCGGCGTCTGCACTACCGTGGCACGTTCGTTCGGCATGGGTCGTGCCCCTCCTGGACGCGGCCGCCAGTGTGATGGATTGAAGCCCCCGCATGCGTAACTGCATCACGTTCGGGAAGTTTTCGAATTCACCGCATCGGACCATTGCAAGCCTAGCATATGTTTTCTGGCGGCCAAACAAAAGCAATGGCTAACCGTGGCGTGTATTCATGTTAAACGCACCTCTCCCACCGCGCTGGCAAGCTGCTAGAATGCCTTGGATTTCAGCGTTGACAGTGGCTTCGAATGTTCATTTCGCTCCAGATCAGCAATGTTGATGGGCTGCCGCCGGGGGTCGCGACGAGCTATGCCGCGCGCGACCGCAGTTTTGAAATCGGGCGCGAAAATTGCGATTGGACACTGTCGGACCCTGAAAAAATCATCTCGGGCCGGCATTGCGAAGTCCGCTATCAAACTGGCTCGTTCTGGCTTCATGACGTCTCGCGCAACGGCACTTTCGTCAACGGCTCCCGCCAGCGCATGAATGCGCCGCATCGGCTGGCCCAAGGCGACCGGCTGCTGATCGGCCGTTATGTCGTCGCCGTTTCGGTCGACGAAGAGCGCGTCGCCACCGGTCATCCCCAAGCCAGGACCGGTTCGACGCAACGCGAGTTGCCGCCCTCGACGGGAACGCCGCTGGAACTGGGCAGCGCACTGTTCCACAAGCCGGCGGAGGCAACGCCGGTGTCGACGTCCCCAGTGCTGCAGCCCAGCCCCGCTGTCCCGGCCAGGCAGCCAGGGGAAGCGGACGGGATACTGCGCGATATCGCCAGGGCGGCCGGCTTATCGCCGGAGTTGTTGCAGTCGCGCGACCCGAATGACGTCGCTGCCGAGATCGGTGCGGTGTTGAGAACCACGGTTGAGCAACTGTCCTTGCTGCTCAAGGCGCGCGCGGCGGCCAAGGTGCTCGCCAAAAGCGCGCACCGCACGATGATCGGCGCCGATGACAACAACCCACTGAAATTCGTGCCGGGCACCGACGACATACTCGAAATCATGTTTGCCAAGCGCCGGGCCGGCTATCTCGACGCCAGGCATAGCATCGAGGATGCGTTCCGCGACCTGAAGACCCACGAAATCGCGACCTACGCCGCCATGCAGGCCGCGCTCTCGAGGCTGCTCGACGACCTGTCGCCGGAGGCGATCGCCAAAAGAATCCCGCCTGCGTCCTTTTCATCCAGGAAAAGCCAAGCCTGGGATGCGCTCGTGGCAACGTGGCGGACGATGGAGGACAAGCACGAAAACGGTATGCTGGACGTCTTCCTCGCCTATTTCGCAGAAGCCTACGCGAAGGCTGGCAAGCAGAAATAGCCTGGCAAGCAGAAATAGCCGCGCTCGGCCAATGTCGTCAGCAACGCCCTTACGGGCTGTGTGAGGGACCGCTAGACGGAGCCGCTTCCTTGATCCTCCTGCTTTCCGATTTCAATCGGCTTCGGGTGCGACTAGGATAGCGCATGGGTGCTTGCCTGGCTGGCAAAGCGGCATGGCTTGGGGCGTGTGCAGGAATGTCATGTTTCGGCAAGATCAGTCTTTCCATCCGGCACGCTGTTGATACCCTGCCTGGTACGCCCCTATCATCCCGCCTGGAATATCCCCATAGCACCTCGACGGTGGTGCGCCGATGAGTTCGAAGGACGATCCCTCCGAGCCGCCGGACAAAACCGTCATCCGTGCGCCACGGCCAAGGCAAAAGCCGCGCGTGGCTCCCGATAGTTCCGGTGCTCCATCACCCGCCAGGGAATCGACGGTGTTCGACCCCGGCCTTGGCCGACAAATGCCCCCTGGCTGGTCGTCCGGAACGGTGGTCTTTCAGGGGGCCAGCCACGGAGCTGAGCCCTCGGCGGCACCGGCGTTGCAGCAGGACGCGTTGCTCGACGCCATCGCTGGCGTGAAGTATGCCGCGACAAATCCTATCCTTGCCGCCGCAGCCCCCTTGCTCATGCTGTTCGGTCAGTTGCGGCTGATACCGGTCCAACGGCAAGCCGCAGCCTTGGCGGAGCATATCGCAGACGCCATCGAGACCTTCGATCATACCATTGCCAAGGCCGGTATTGGGGAAGAAGACGCACGGATCGCGAAATTTGCGCTTTGCGAAACCGCCGACGATCTCGTCGGCAACCTGCCCTGGCCGAACAAGGAAACCTGGCTTCAGCACAGTCTGGTGGTGCAGTTCTTCCACACACGACCGACAGGCACCGGCTTCTATGAAGCGCTGAACAACATCCTCGCCAAGCCTGAAGCGCATTACGACCTGCTCGAATTGATGCATGCCTGCCTGTCGCTGGGGCTCGAGGGCCAGTATCGGGGATTGTCCGGCGAACGGAACAAACTCGAGAGCGTTCGGCGCGACGTCTACGACACGCTGCGCTATTTCAGACCGCGCGCCGCCGAGGACCTCTCGCCCCGGTGGCGAGGCATGGCAGCGGCGATGCCCAAGCCACGATGGCGACTGCCGCTCTGGGCGATCGCAGCCGCCGCAGCGACCCTCGTGACGGCCGCCTTTTTCGGGCTGCGTGTATTGATCACCGACGAAGGCGACGCGACCGCCGGCGCGTTGCTGGCGCTCAATCCTTCCACCCCGGTCACCATTGAACGCGCCAGCGTGGCGACACCCGCCGAACCGATGCAAGCCAACCCGCCGCCACCCGCTCCTCCAAACACCACGCAGATTGACCGCATCCGCGCGACACTCGCCCAGGAGGTCGCCGCCGGCGGACTGAACGTCGGCACGAAGGGTGACTTCATCGTTGTCGAGATCAGCAACCAGCTTCTGTTCGCATCCGGCCAGGCTGAGTTGAAGGCGCAGTTCCAGCCGATCGCGGCCGATATCGCCAAGGCCCTCGACGCCGAACCCGGACCGATCAAGATCGTCGGCCACACCGACAATGTGAAGCCGAAGAAGTCGAGCGCGTTCAAATCGAATTTCGATCTTTCCGTCGCGCGTGCAAAAGCGGTGCAGGCCATGATCGCCAAGCGATTGAAGGATTCATCGCGCCTGAGCGTCGACGGCAAGGGCGAAGACGAGCCCATCGCCGACAATGCGACGGCGGACGGCCGCGCCAAGAACCGCCGCGTCGACGTGATGATCCCGAAGGAGGAGTCGTTGTGAGCGAGCGCGGCGAGGAGCGGCTGATCCGCTGGGTGCTGCGGATCTTCAGCGTGCTTGCCTTGGTCGGCTTCTCGGCCGCCGTCTGGTATGCCGGACCGCTGATCCGCTTCGCCGATACCCGGCCGCTTGGATCCGTGTGGCTGAGGGCGGTCATCATCGGCGTGACCGTCGCGGTGCTGGCGCTGTTCTATGGCATTCGCTCCTGGCAAAGGCGCAAGGCACAAAAGGCGCTCGAAATGGCCATTGTGCGCAGCGACGAGCGGAGCGACGATTCACAGATGCTCGAAGCGCGCATGAGCGAAGCCATAGCGACGCTGAAGCGGACGAGCCGCAAGCGCAACTTCCTTTATGACGTTCCCTGGTACATCATCATCGGCCCGCCAGGCGCCGGCAAGACGACGGCGCTGGTCAATTCCGGGCTGAAATTTCCACTTGCGGGATCCGCCAATGCCCAGCCGGTGGCGGGCGTTGGTGGCACGCGGTCATGCGACTGGTGGTTTACCGATGAAGCGGTGCTGATCGACACGGCCGGCCGCTATACGACGCAGGAATCGGACCGCGAGCGCGACAAGGCAAGCTGGCTTGCTTTCCTCGGATTGCTCAAGAAAAGCCGCGCCAGGCAACCGATCAACGGCGTGATCCTCGCCATCAGCCTCGCCGATCTCATTGGCCTCGACGACCAGCATATCGAGGCACATGTCACCGAGATAAGAAGCCGCCTGCGCGAATTGCACGAGACGCTGAAGATCCAGTTTCCCGTCTATCTGCTTTTCACAAAGGCCGATCTCGTCTCCGGCTTCATGGAGTATTTCGGTGAATTCGACGGATCGCGCAGGCGCAAGGTGTGGGGCACGACGTTCCAGACCGTCGATCGCACAAGGAACATGGCCGGCGAGGCGCCGGCCGAATTCGACGGTCTGGCGAAGCGCTTGGCGGAAGAAGTTGTCGATCGCTTGCAGGAAGAGGCCGACCCGGTAGCGCGCATCGCCATCTTCGGCTTCCCGGCGCAGTTCGGTGCCCTCAGGAACCGGATAACGCATTTCATCGGCAGTTTGTTCGATGCCTCTCGATTGCGGGTGAATGTCAGCCTTCGGGGCCTCTATTTCTCCTCTGGTACCCAGGAAGGAACACCGTTCGATCAGGTGCTGGGCGCAATCGGCCGCAGCTTCGGCACCACCTCGCAGGCGCATCTTTCCGGGACAGGCAAGAGCTTCTTCCTGCACGATCTCTTGACCAAGGTGATCTTCCCGGAATCGGGCTGGGTATCCTTCGACCGAACGGCCGAACGGCGCACCAGGCTCGCGAGACTTGTCGGCCTCGCCGCGATTGCGCTGGCGGCCTTGGCGGCGCTCGGTGCCTTTGGCCTCAGCTTCTTCGCCAACAAGTCGCTGATCACCTCCACCAGGCAGGCTATGGCACAGTATCGCGACAGCGCCGATTCGCTGCTCAAGAGCACGACGGTGACCGACGTCGACCTGGAAAACGTCATCGGCCCGCTTGACCAGCTGCGCAACCTGCCCGCCGGCTTCGAGAACGGCGACCAGGCAAAGCCGATCGAGGAGACGTTCGGGCTTAGCCAGCACGAGAGGCTGCTGTCTGCCTCCAGAACTGCCTATCGGCAAGCGCTCGAGCGGACATTCCGCTCGCGGCTCTTGGTGCAGGCCGAGCGCACCATCCAGGCCAAGATGGCCGATCCGATCGCGCTCTACGAGCCCCTGAAGATCTACCTGATGCTGGGCGGCAAGGCCCCGAAGGTCGATGACGAGTTGATCGTTTCCTGGATGAGGCAGGATTGGGAAGAGAACCGCTATCCCGGCGAAAGCAACAGCGAGGGCCGCGCGCAGCTCGAAAAGCATCTGCGCGCCATGCTCGCGCTCGACGACGCCTACGATCCCGTCTTCGAACTCAACCAGCCACTGATCGAAGCCGCGCAACGCTCGCTTGGGCGCATGAGCCTTGCCGACCGCGCTTCGGCGCTGATCAAGTCGGCGGTCTACGCCGCAAGGCTGGAAGACCTCTCCGTTGCAGCGAAAGCCGGCCCCGAGGCGCAGCTGCTGTTCGAACGCATGGATGGCAGCGATCTCGCCGATCTCAACGTTCCTGGACTTTACACGCGCGCCGGCTTCAACCGCTTCTTCCTGCCACAGCTGTCGCGCATCGCGCAAATGCTCGTCAACGACCAGTGGGTGCTCGGCGGAGGCGGCGAACAGGGCGGCATCGACCAGGACCTGCCCAAGCTCGGTCCCGAATTGATCGACCGCTACGGCGAGGAATTCTCCTCCGCATGGAACCGCGTGCTCGACCAGCTGAAGTTCAAGGCGTTGCTCAAGGACAAGCCGCAATATCTCGCGCTTTCCGCCCTCGCCGCGTCGGACTCGCCTCTCGATCAGTTGTTCACGGCGATCGCCGATGAGACTGCATTGACGAAGCAGAACACCACGGCCGAGGGCGAGAGCAGGGCAGCGCAAGAGGACCCACCCAGCATGGCCAAAGGTCTGGCACGCATCGGCCTGCAGATCGCCGGCGGCAAGTCGCAGAGCCGAGCCGGACTGGACTCGGCTGTCGCGCAGAATGCCGGCGCGGGCGTCGAGGCACAGTTTCGATCGTTCCAGGCCCTGGTTAGCGGCGTCAGTGGACGGCGGCCGCTCGATGCGTTGACGCGGAATTTCCGCGACATCTTTCAAAGCCTCAAGCTTTCGGCCGATGTCCCTTCACAGACCGAACGCGTCAACGCCAACCTGCAGTTGCAGATCTCCACGCTGCGCGCCAATGCCTCCCGCCTTCCGAAGCCGCTGGCGCGGATGGTCAACGCGGCAGCGGACGAGTTTGAAGGCAATGTCGCCGAAGCCTCGGTGGCCAACCTCAACCAGAATCTCGACCAGACGGTCACGCGAGCCTGCGAGGAGACGGTCAACGGTCGCTATCCCTTCGCCAGTGACGGCACCGAAGATATCTCGATAGCGGATTTCGCCAAACTCTTCGCGCCGGGCGGGCTGATGGACCGCTTCTTCGCGCAGAACCTTGCGCCGCTGATCGACATGACCGGCCAGGAATGGACCTGGAGGCAGGATGTCCGCCGCGACCTGGCGAAGTCGACCTTGAAATCATTTCAGACGGCCGCCGAAATCCGCAGCGCCTTCTTCCCTTCCGGCGGCTCGGTGCCGTCGGTTTCGATTACCTTCACGCCTTTTTCGCTGAATAGCGACGCTAACAACGCGGTTCTCAACATCGACGGCCAGACCGTCCAAAGTAGCCAGGCGGGGAGCGCGCCAAGCACAGTGACCTGGCCAAACAGCACTGCCTCTGGTTCCGCCAGCCTCAGCCTGATGCCGGAAATGCCAGGCCGCGACTCCGCTCTCAAATTCGAAGGACCGTGGGCCTTGAGGCGTCTGTTGGACAAGGCGACCATCACCGGCAATGGCGCCAACACCGAAGCCCGTTTCGTGATCGGCGGACGAGACGTCGCTTACACGATACAGACCGGACCGGGGCCTAACCCCTTCCTGCTGCCGGCCCTGTCCGGCTTCAGCTGTCCGAAGGCGTTCTGACATGGCTGTGTTCCAGCGCACCGACGGCCGCAGCGTTCATTTCGGTACTCTAACGTATGCGCTTGTGGCAAAGTGGCCTGGGCGCCCTGCCCATGCTTGGTCACAGAGGACGCTCGCGAAGCGCTTGGTGGCAAATTGAGCTCTGTCGCCCTTCCCATCGAAAGCTTCGGCGTGAGCCATAAGGGCTGCGTGCGCGACCACAATGAGGACAACTACCTGATAGAGCCGCAGACCGGCCTGTGGGTGGTGGCCGATGGCATGGGCGGGCACGAGGCCGGCGAGGTCGCGTCGGCCAGCATCGTCGATCATCTGGCGACGATCGGCATTGCGAGCTCGGCACCAGACCTTCGTGCGCGCTTCGAAGACCGGCTGAGCCGCGCCAATTCCGAGATCCGTAACATCTCGCGATCCCGCGGCATCACCATCGGCTCGACCTTCGCGGCTTTGCTTGCCATGGACGGACGGTTCGCTGGCCTGTGGGCCGGCGACAGCCGCATCTATCTGGTCCGCAACGGCGCGATCTTTCAGGTCTCGAAGGATCACACCGAGGTCCAGGAGTTGCTGGACCGCGGCACGATCAGCGCGGAGGAAGCGCTTACCTGGCCGCGCCGCCATGTCATCACCCATGCCGTCGGCGTCAGCGATGAACTCGAGATCGATTTCCAGCAGGGCGAGCTGATGCCGGGGGATGTTTTCGTCCTGAGCACCGACGGACTGACGGCACATGTCAGCGACGCTGAGATCGAAGCCGCGGTGATATCCGCAACGCCCCAGGCGGCGTGCCGAAGCCTGCTGGAGACGGTGCTGGCGCGCGGCGGAACCGACAATGTGACCATCGTACTCGTGAAGATCGGCGGCGGGCGCAACGGTGCGCTCCATTCGGATCGGTCCGAAGCGGAGAGCCTGGCGAGATGAGCGACGACGACAAGACCCGGATATCGACGGATGCCACCTATGCTGGCGTCGGGACCCAGCTCAGCGGCATTTATGAACTCGACGAGAGGATCGCATCCGGCGGCATGGGAGAAGTCTACCGCGGCCACAACATCCAGACCGGCGACCATGTGGCGATCAAGATCGTACTGCCCGAATTCGCCCGCGACCAGACCATCCTGTCGCTGTTCCGCAAGGAAGCGTCGATCCTCAACCACCTGTCGCATGACGCGGTGGTGCGCTATCACGTCTTCACCATCGATCCGAGGATCGGCCGCCCTTATCTCGCGATGGAGTTCGTGGACGGCCAGTCCCTGTTCGACGTGATGCGTCGCGGACCGATGCCGGGGGAAGACGTGCGGCGGCTTTGCCATCGCCTGACGTCGGGGCTCGCCGCAGTGCACCAGGCGGGCGCGGTTCACCGCGATCTCTCGCCGGACAACATCATCCTGCCTGGCGGGCGGGTGGAACGCGCCAAGATCATCGATTTCGGCATCGCTCGGTCGGCGGCCGCAGGCGGTGAAACGCTGATCGGCGGGAAGTTCGCTGGCAAATACAATTACGTCTCCCCGGAACAGCTCGGCCTCTATGGCGGCGAGGTTAGCGAGCAGTCCGATATCTATAGCCTCGGACTGGTGCTCGCCGCCGCATTGCGCGGAAAGCCGCTCGATATGAACGGCACGCCGTACGAGGTCATCGAGAAACGCCGGACCGTGCCGGACCTGTCCGACATCGATCCCGATTTCCACGAGCTTATCGGCGCGATGTTGCAGCCGGATCCGCGCGATCGGCCGGCCAGCATGGCCGAGATCGCCAGGGCAACGCGTAGCGAGGATGTCGACGTGACATTGCTGCCGGCATCGTATGGTTCGCGTGAACGCTCCGGTTTGCCGCGCGCCGGCTGGACGGCGCTGACCGAGTCCAGGCTCCAGCCTTCAGTGCCTCCGGGCGAACAGCGCTTCGTTGAACATGTGCGGCCGGCGCATCTGTCGCAACCAGGGTCCGCGCCGACGCCCGCGCCGGCCAGCGCCACCACGCCGGCTGGGCCGCGAAAATCGTCGCGGATGCCGGCCATCGCTGGCGGCCTTGTGACGCTGGCGGTCCTGTTGGGCGGCGGCGTTTACTTCAGTGGCATGCTGGCGCCACCGCCGGCCGAAAAGGAACTCAAGCCCCTGATACCGAAGCCGGTGGCCCAAACACCGCGAGCGGAAGCATCGAAACCTCAGCCACAATCACCGGTGCAGCCTCGGCCGGAGCCGTCAAAACCTGACAGCGCTGCCACCGTCGAAACGGTGAAGCCACCTGCCCTGCCGGATGTACAGGTGAAGACCCCAATACCGGCTGAGAACCAGGCGGAGGCGGCGGGCGAGCAGACGCCGGAGCCGGCCAAGCCCACCGAAATCCCCGTACCGACCCCCAAGCCCGAGGTGCCGCCGGCGACAGAATCACGGCAGCCCGCCGAGCAGGCGCCGGCCGCCCAGTCCGAATTGACGGCCAACAACAATCGAGCGCAAGTGCCCTCGGGCGAGATCAAGCCTGCCCAGACGCCGGCCGCGAACCCGCCAACGGCAGTGCCGGTGCCAAAGGCTGAGGAGAGTGCGAACTCGTCAAAACCAGCCAGCGCGCCGCCGAAGGCGTTCGAGCCAAGCCAGGTGGTGGCAGAGGGCAAGCCGGCACAGGAGGCAACCCCGCCGGCGACAAAACCAAGCGCAACCGACCTCGTCGACACGCTGTCCAAATTGGCCAAGCCGAACGCCTCCTCGCCTCCGATTGCGCAGAGCCCCGTGCCGGCGCAGCCGACCAGCCCGCCGGCTGAACAGCCGGCGCCGACCCCGACCGCCAGCCAGCCGCAACCAACCGCGCCATCAGAGCCAACGCAGGCGGCGCAGCCGTCCCAACAACCGCAGTTGCCGGTAACCACGCAGCCCGAAAATACCGAAGTCGCGATCAATGTGCCCAAGCCGGCGGTTCCGCCGGCGAAGGCGGTCGACGAGACGGCGCAACGCGCCTCATGGGTGCGCGACTTCAGCGGCGGCGACTGCTTCTACGCGTCGCTGACACCGGACAATGCCAGCGCCCCCGCCATCGAGGGCTTCGCAAGGGCCGTGCAGCCGTTCGAGCGGATGCTCAATGATTTTCGGTCGAGGTTCCATGTCGAGCCGGACATCAGCGTCCGTCTCATCGAGCAACCCCAGTGTGAAGTGACAAACTTCCTGCGCTTCATCGACCGGAACCGTGCGGAAAGTCCGCAGCTCGTTCTCGACCGGACATCGGTGCCGGATGGCGCGCCGATCAGCGGCACGCTGGTAACGCATGCCGGGCTGGTTTCCAACGTCATGCTGATCGACCACGAGGGCATCGCCTTCAACCTCGACGATCGCATCGTGGCGCAAGCCGACAAGGCGACTTTCAACATCCCCATCGGTCTAGGCGCCGCCGACAAGGCGGCCGGCAAGGCCCTGCCGCAGATCATGCTGGTGATCACCGGACCGAAGGACATCCAGGCCGCGATGTTCTCGAGACCGACACCGGTCTCCGAGCTTTTGCCAAAGATCCTCGAGGAGATCGGCTCCGACGGCTCGGGGTTTTCCGCCACCGCCAAATATTTCCGGCTCGGCGGATAGATATGAACGCCGATGGACCTTCGCCCCTCGCATTCATTTTGCCAGCCCTCGTCACGCACAAAGCGTAGCTGGTTTCGATTATTGCCGGACTTCTCCCACCGCCTGGCATTTTCCGCGCTGTTCGGCGCGGCGCTGCTCGTTGTCCTCTCGACGAGCAGGGCGCATGCCGAATTCACTGTCTGCAACCAGACGCTCGACGTCGTCAACCTCGCCGTCGGACAGAAGGTTGACAATGCCGATCAGACCGATGGCTGGTGGACCATCGGCGCCAACCAGTGCGTGAACATTATCCGCGAGGAACTGGCCAACCGCTACATCTACCTCTACGCGACCGACGTGTTCGGCCACGCGATCCTCAACGGATCGACCGAGATGTGCGTTGATCGGCGCCGCTTCTCCATCCGTGGCATCGAGGATTGCTGGCAGCGCGGTCACATCGCGGCGCGTTTCGTCGAGGTCGATACGCTGGAGCAGGTGCGCTGGACCTATTTCCTGACCGGAAACAGCCCGTGACGCACAGCATCGACACGAGCTTCAAACAGAAGAAGCTGGCGCGCTTGGCCGAGCGCAGACGCAAACTCTGGCGCCGCGTTCTTGCTGGCGTTGCAACGCTCACCGTCATCGCGATCGCCACCGGCTTCTATCTTACCAAGGACAACTGGTCGTTCGGCGACGAGGATGAGGAACTGCATCCCGTCGAAGGTATGGAAGACGTGCCGCCCGACGCCTCGGTCTATGTGCCGGCCATCATCGACCTTGCCGGTGACCCGATGTGGATCACGCTGGCGCCCGATGCGGACACCGCCGCAAAGGGCCACACGGTTGCGCGCCCGGCCGAACTCGATAGTTCCGGGGCCTCGCCGCAGATCGAGATTCTGTCCGACGTGATGCTGAGCGCCAGCGAGAAGTTCATGACGACGATCCCGTCGACGCAGGAGGATTTTGCCTTCTTCAAGGCGCAGCGGCAGACTGCTCCGAAGCCTTCAACTGGCCCAGACGATCAGCAACCGACCTCGCCCGCACCTTCGCCCAACGACCAACCGGGCGATCTGGCGAACGACCTGCAGGCGCCGCCGGACGCGGGCGATATCCCCGCCGGTTCGGCGCCCAAAGCCGACGCAGACTCCCCCGAGGCCGGCTGGGGCGAGACCATCGACCAGCGAGAGGCAGCGCTCCCCGCCTTCAAGAGAACCGCTATCGAGAACAACACCACAGTCGCGACCGTCACCAGCGAATATCAGCGCTTCGCGGCGACAGAGGACACTTTCGTGAAAATCCTCAACGACCGTAGCCTGGAAAGCGTGGCGCTCGACGCGCATTTCTCCGAGGAGGACGCCAGGCTTGCGGGCGAGGCGCTGAAAGCGCTGTTCAAGCGCGATGGACTCGAGGCCGGTTTTGTAGTCGCCATGCGAGGCTTCCGGCCGAACCGCGAGACGACGACGCTGTCGCTGATGCAGGTCTCGGTCTACGCAAGGAAGGTCTATGTCGGTACGCTGACGCGCAACGCAGCGGGCGCCTTCGTTTCAGGGGTCGACCCCTGGGTGAGCGAGGACCTCTTCAACTATTCCGGTGCCTCGGACCAGGGCGGGCCCAAGCGGCAGTACCGCCTGCTCGACGCAATCTACTCGACCGCGGCACGCAACAAGGTGCCGACCAGCGTGATCGGCGAAGCGATCATGTATCTGTCGAGGGGACAGGATCTCGACGCTTTCGCCAGCGAGGACCAGCGTCTGGTGATGATCTATTCGCAGAGGCCGCGCGACCAGGGCGAGATCTCCGGACGGGTGCTTTATGTCGGCGTCCAGGGTAAGGACAAGAACCTCGACTGCTTCGTCTTCCAGCAAAGCGATGGCCAGTATGCCTGCGTGACCGGCGATGATCAGGTTCGTTCGCTGACCGTCACTAACGGCATGGTTACGCCGGTGAGCGGCGTGATGACGTCGACCTTCGGCCCACGCAAGCATCCGATCCTCGGCACGGTTCGGATCCACAAAGGTGTCGACTGGGCGGCTCCGGTCGGGACCCCTGTCATGGCCGCGTTCGACGGCGAGATTTCCTTCCAGGGCGATGGCGGCAGCTATGGCAATCTGGTGAAGATCACGCATGCCAACGGCCGCGAGACGCGCTACGCGCATATGCAAAAATTCGCCATCGCCAGCGGCGTCGGCACCAAGGTGAAGGCTGGCGACGTCATCGGCTATATCGGCACTACGGGACTTTCGACCGGCCCGCATCTGCATTTCGAGCTCTACGAGAACGGCGAGGCGATCGACCCGCTGGGGACAGTCACCGCAGTCGCCACCGCCGTTTCCGTCAGTTCGGGCGGGCCCGGCGATTCCGCGGTCGAGACGCTGACCGACCGGATCGTCCACGTCGAAAGCGGCGGCAGCGCCCGCGCCAAGAACCCCAACTCGTCGGCAACGGGCGCCGGCCAGTTCATCACCAAGACCTGGATCCGGATGATGAACACCTATCGTCCCGACCTTGCCCGATCGCTTTCGACCGCCGACCTGCTCGCGCTTCGCTATGACGCGACGCTGTCGCGCGAAATGGTGCGCGACCTGGCGCGCGAAGGGGAGGCCTATCTGCGCGCCCGCGGCCACCAGATCACCGCCGGGCGCCTGTATCTTTGCCATTTCCTCGGCATGGAAGGGGCGCACCAGGTGCTGGCGGCGCCGGGTTCGTCGCAATTGAGCGCCGTTCTGGGTTCAGCGGTGATCGAGGCCAATCCCTTCCTCATCGGCAAGACCGCTGGCTATGTCATTGACTGGGCCGAGCGGAAGATGGGACAGAAAGTGCCGCGCGTGGTGACTGATGCGAGCCAGCCGACGACAACCACGACCGAACTCCGGCAGACATCGCCGGAGTTCGAAAAATACAAGCAGGCAATAGCGGGGCTGCTCAATTCAATCCAAGGTACGCTTGAGCCAGGCTAGTAACTGTCTTGGCTCTAACTGCGCACAGATCGCCCGGTCGATCGGTTTTGACGCCTGCGGCTGGCATATTGGCAAATATTTTCAGAGGCTCAGGGCGCACCCTGTGAACCTAAACCGTGGTCGGGGTCACATAAGCCTGAGAGCCATTTTTGGCAAAAGCGACTTTGTCGCTGACGAACTGGGCATGCACAGGCATCAATAGCGCCCCATGGGGCGGAGGGCTGATCCATGAAACTGTTTGCCATCCTTTTGAGCGGACTTGTCCTTTCCATCCTTGCCGCCTTCGGCGTCCAGGCCGCAACAGCCGAGAGCAAGCGTGTCGCGCTGGTCATCGGCAACAGCAAATATGTCAACGCCGTTGCCTTGCCTAACCCGGCGAACGATGCCCACCTGATTGCGTCGACGCTGCGCAACGCCGGCTTCGAAGTGATCGAAGGCGTCGACCAGGACAATGCCGGCATGCATGGCCTGATCAGCAAATTCACCGAAGAATCCTACAACGCGGACCTCGCGGTCATCTTCTACGCCGGCCACGGCATGCAGGTCGACGGCAAGAACTATCTCATACCGGTCGATGCCGACCTTACCTCACCCGCCTATCTCAAGACCCGCACAGTTCAGATCGACGAGTTGATGGCGGCGCTGCCTGCCGATCCCGCCGCCGGCATCATCATCCTCGATGCCTGCCGCGACAATCCGCTGGCTCGCACGCTGGCCACGGCGCTGCCCAAGAGCCGCTCGCTCGGTGCCGGCCTCGCGCCGGTGGACGCAAAGGCAGACGGCGTCGGCACCGGCGGTGTCTTGATTGCTTATGCGACCGATCCCGGTGCTGTCGCTTTCGACGGCAACGGCGTCGACAGCCCCTACTCGCTGGCCTTGGCCAAGCACCTGACCGAACCCGGGGTCGAGATCCAGAGCGCGCTGACGCGCGTGCGCGGCGACGTGACTGAAGCCACGCAAGGTCGGCAGCGCCCATGGCACAACGCATCACTGGGGCGCGAGGTTTTCCTTGGCAAGCCAGCGGCACAAGCCGCGGCGGCGCCAATCGGCGATGCAGCCAAGACGCCGGCCTCGCCCGCCCCTGAGCCGGTGGCCAGCGATCCGCCGTCCTGGGAGGTCGAGCAACGCCTTTGGGATGAGGCCTCGAAAAACAACGCCATTCCCTATTACGAGGCGTATCTCGACCAGTTCCCGAGCGGCCTCTTCGCCAGGGTGGCAAGGCTCGACATCGACCAGTTGAAGGCGGGCAAGCAGACTGCGGCGCCGCCGAAGAAACAGGTCGTGCAGAAGACCCGCACCCTGAAGCCGGTGCCACACAAGCAACAGAAGGTTGTCCAGCGCAGGCTCAGCAGCGAGACCATTGCGCGCGACGAGCCGCCACCGAGAGAGAATAATGACTTCCTGGCCAGGGCGCTCATTTTCGGCAGCGGCGTTGTGATCGGCAGCGCGCTCAAACATTGATCAGAAGGCATCAAGGTGGACCCGGCGTTTGGACAAGATCCCTTGCCAGTGTCGCTGTTAAGGATCGGCCTGGCGGCGACCGCCTACTCGGTCCTGATGCGCATTTCCACGCGTCGGTTGACCGGATCGTAGGGATTGGCGACACGCGGGTGCGACTTGCCCAGGCCGATCGCTTCGAGCCGCGCCGATTCAACGCCGTTCGCTTCGAGGAACGCGGCCACCGACTTGGCCCGCCGCTGCGACAGGTCCTGGTTGTAGCGATCCGGGCCGGTTGCATCGGTATGACCTTCAACGACAAAGCTGAACGTGCTCAGCCGATTGTCCTTCAGTGCCTTGGCGAACTCATCGAGTTCGGTGCGCGCGATCTGGTCGAGTTGCGCGGAATCAAGGGCGAAATTGATCATCATGTCGAGACCAGCCTTTTGTTGGGCTGAGCCAGTCTTCTCGGCCTTGCTCTTGCACTCTTCCTCCGTGCCAACGCAGATGCCGCGCGCGGCACCCAGATTGCCGGGCTGGCCGGCGAAGAACTTGACGATGTCTTCCGACTTCTGAAGCGGATCGGCGCAGACGTGCGTCCCAAGAAGCATGGCCGCCAATGCCAAGGCTGAACTGCCCCATCGCATGACCGTCACTCCTGTGTAAGTGGATTTCGCTGGCGGCATCATATCAAATCGGGAAGCGATTGTCTGTGAACAAACGCATTCTGCTCGCGTCCGCCACCTGCTGAAGACTGACGCTTGACCGGCGCTCGGCCACAGGCTTGAGTGCTGTTCTGGTGGCTCTCGGGGTATGGCAGCCATGGCCAATGAACTCGGATACAGAACGGCACGGGATCTGTTTCTTGCTTGTCCCGCCATCGCCAGGGACATGAAATCGCTGGCCACCGGCCAGCCGCCGCTTGATTTTTGCCGAGCCCTGCTTGCCGGGCGCGTGCCGGAAGAAGCAATCACGTTCTGTGCCTACCTCCTGCCCGAGCGAGCCGCCGTCTGGTGGGGACATGAATGCCTGAGCACTCTCGCCGAGCTCCTCGCGGACCGGGATCTCGAATTGCTGGCGCTTGTCCACGACCGCGTCGGCGAACCTGACAATCCCGACCATCAAGCGGTCTTGAGCAATTCCCTGGACCTGCCGCCAGCGACGCCGGCCGCCTGGATCGCTCTGGCAGCGGTGTGGCGCGACCCGACCCTCAACATGGTGTCGACCGGATTTCCTGCCGCCCATGCCGTCAATGCCGGAATTCTGGCCGCGCTGGCCCGGGCCTCGCTGGCGGACCGGTTTGCCGTGCTTTCGGCCTTTGTCGAAATGGGCATTCAGATGGCGGAGATGGAGGCGTAACGGCATTCGCCGATCCCTACGCGCCGCCCGTCATCGCCGACATCAGTCCGGCATTATTGGCAGCCGCCTTGCGCCCACCTGGCCAGCGCGACCTTGAAGCGGGTACCGAGCGGATGCTGCAGGCGCAGGACCGAGACGTCGTTGGCGGCGAAATTCTTCGCCTGCTCGCAAAGCCGGGCCTCATTCCACTGATGGCAGGTCTCGCAGTGCTTGCCTTCCCAGACCGATTTGTCGAGGCCTTCCACCGGACTGAAAAGCGGTTCGCTCTTGATCAGTTGGGCGATGCTCTTGCCGTCGATCGCCGGGTCGCCGAACTTGATGGGACGATCGAAAAGGATAGGGCCGTCGGTAGCCAGCTTCGGGATTTTCGCGCGCAGGGTATCAAGCGCAAGCTGATCGGCATTCTGGCTTGGCGAAGCGCCGGTGTTGCGTGCGTCAGAGCCGGCTTCAGCTTGCCGGGTGCTCGCCTCGCCGACGATCAGCGGCGCGTTGAGATCGACCTTGTGCAGGACAACCTCGGTGGTCAAAGAGACGTTGATCCAGGGGCGTTGCTTGCCGGCGGTCGCGTTGAAGACGTCACTGGTCACCCTGTTCATCGCTTCGGTGATGGAGACATTGGATTCCCCAATGTGCTGGAGCAATGCCGTCGTGAAGGGCGAGTGGTCGCCAGACCCGTCATAGGCGAGCTGGTTGGGACTGGCGGCAAAGGCGACGAGCGTTCCAGCGCCGCCATTCTCGATCGGAATTTCCGCAAGGCCACTGCTTGCACCCTTGATGCCGGCGGTCTTTGCCAGCACATCGGCCAGAGGATTGTCCCGGCACGCGTCCAGAAACACCAGCCGTATGCTTGTCTCGCGAGAATCTCTGGCGCAAAATGAAATCGACCGACACGGCCTCAAAGTCGAGCGAGGTCTCGTCCTCGAGTGCGGCATCCACCGGAAGCAAATAGTTCTTGCCTGAAACCTGCAGGCCATGGCCGGCATAGAAGAAAAGCGCCACATCGGCGCCGCGCACCTGCTTGGCGAACTGGGCGACCGTGGTCTGGGTCTGCTGCTTGGTGAGATCGAAGCCAGAGACCACCTCGAAACCAAGGTTCTTCAGGCGCTCGGCCATCGCCTGGGCATCGCGCGCGGGATTGGCCAGCGGCGCGGCGTGCTGATATTGCGAGTTGCCGAGCACCAGCGCGACGCGGCGCTCGGCACTGGCGGCCGTCAAAGTCAAAAGCAGGACAAGCGCGACAAGGCCGGAGCCGCGAAGCAAGACGGTGCAAAATGCGATTGCACGGGAGCCCACCCCGACCTCAGTTCGCGAGCTTCGTGGCGGAGAATTCGATGCGCCGGTTGAGCGCCTTGTTCTTTGGCGTGTCGTTGGCGGCAACCGGGCTCTCCTCGCCATGGCCGGCGGCACTGATCTGCTGACGCGGCACGCCACCGGCGACCAACGCATCGGCAACCGCCTGCGCTCGCCGTTCGGAGAGCGCCTTGTTTGCTTCGGGCGAGCCGTCCGAGTCGGTGTAGCCGGACACCTCCACCTTCAGGGTCGGGCATTTGCCGACGACCCCTTCAACTTCGGTGAGCAGCGGACGGCTCTTGGCATCGAGCCGGGCACTGGCCGAGCGAAAGTAGATGGCGCCGGTGCGCGACAGCACGGCAAACCGGTTGAGGCACTCCTCGTCGCTGAAATTGGCCTTAGCGGCGTCGGTAGCCACGGGACCGACATCGGTGGTGCCGGCAGCGACTGTCTGCACCGCGGCCGGCTTGCTGCCGTCGGCGACAAAGACGAAGTCGAAGGACACCGAGGCGGTGGGCACGATGTTCGTCACATTGGCGGCCTGCTGCAGCTTGTCTACGTTCGGCAGCAGGCCGAAATCCTCGACATGCACCGCGACGGGAGCCTCCGACGCGACGGAAACCTGAGTGTCGCTGATCATGGTTACCACGACGCTCGCCTCCAGATCCTTGTCGACGCCGTGCAGGCTCAGCCGGAACGGTAATGTTGCCTTGATCCGGCGTTTGGCCGGCAAGTCGGCAAAGGCGGCCGGGTCCACCTTCGCCGTCAGCTCGGCCGTCGGATATTTGAATGTTTCGAAGAACAGGAACCGCATGCGCACATTGCGCAGGTCGACGCCCGTGTCGACGGAATTGAGATCGAAGCTGATCCTGGCGTTACCGGCGGAACTCAGCGTGCCGGTGATATTCCTGATCTTGTTGGTCTCGACGATCGTGTTCTTCTTGACCGACTGATAGGTGAGCACCGAGGCGTCAGGATCGAGCGTCCAGTTCGGCGCGGCACTCGCCATTGGCGGTCCAAGGACCATCAATCCCAATATTGCTGCAATGATCAGGCCAATAGGCCGCGTCACGGCTTTCGCTTGCGAGAATGCAACGACTTCGAACATGGAACGCCCCCGCCAGGACAACCCGATCTCGATACGGCACGTGGCGGGAGCATAGAGCACTTGCCTTCGATTGGCGAGCGGTTCTAGCAAGTTGCGGAGAAGCGAGACGAGTCATCTCGCTTCGGAAGAACGTGTGTCGAGGTTGCGCCGCTATCACCACCCGCCGCCGCCACCGCCGCCGGCCCCACCGCCGCCGCCCAATGGCTGTATAATAACAGGCTTGGGCCCATCGTTGACCGGTTTGACCAGTTTCTTGGCAGTCACCTTCTTCTGTTTGACCACATTCGGCGCCGTCGTCACGCGAACCTGTTTGGTGCGATGTTTCGTTGCCGGCGCCGGCTCGATCCTAGGCGTCACGGTCGTGCACCCAACGACCGCAAGAGATAAGATTGCCGCGATGACCGCCTGCTTCAATGCCCTGCCCACCATTGCCTCCTTGTTGATCAGAACAGATCGCGACGCGGATTGGCTTGCTCCCAGACGGCTCTCGCCGTCTTGACCAATTGATCGTCAACCGAGCCGCCCGCGGGGACTTTCGATTTGAGTTCCGAGCGTAGCTGCTTGAGGGCAGCCGTCTTCGGTTTAGCGCCAAACTGCGCCAGCGTGGTCCGGGCGCTCGGCAACTCGTTGCGAAGATCGAGCCCTGCAGCGAAAGCCAGATAACGGACGGCGACGACCTGATCGGATTTGCCTCCTTTCTGCATCTCGATAGCCGCGCGATCATAGGCGGCCGAATAGTCGCCGCGATCGGTCGCCAGTTCGAACAGCTTCTGCGCTTCAGCAAGATTCTGCTCCACGCCGTCACCGTCCCGGTACATGCGCGCGAGACTGCCGGGCGCATAGGGCTGGCCGAGATCCATCGCCTTCTGGAAAAGGGCCTGCGCCTGCTTTGTGTCCTTCTCTACGCCCCGCCCACTGAGATAGTTGCGTCCGAGAATGTTCATGGAATACATGTCCTGGCGCTCGACGCCCGCCTTGAGGAAGGCAACGGCCCGAGCCGGGTCGGCAGGCACGCCATTGCGACCTTCGGTGAAGATCGCGGCGAGGTCGTTCATAGCATAGGTGTGGCCCATGGCCGCCGCCTTGAGCAGCAGGTCCAGGCCCCTGCCCGTATCACGCTTAACGCCGAGACCGTTGAACAAGGCGCGGCCCCAGGCAGTCATTCCATAGGGGTCGCCTTTGTCGGACGCTTTCGCATAGAAACCGTTCGCCTTGCTCGGATCCACGGCTGCCCCGATGCCGGATGAAGCGATATAGCCAAGCTCGAACACTGCGCGGACATGCCCCCTGTCGGCAGCCTCCTGGATCGCCTTCTTCGCGTCATCAACCTTGCCGACCGCAAGCAGTGCGCGACCGAGTTGATAGTGGAAGCGAGCGACGCCCGGATAGGCTTTCACCGCCGCCCTGCAGACGTCCACGGCGTTGCCGCTGATCTCATTCGGCAACAGACCGGGGACGACGCCCTGCAGGTCAAGAGGTTCCCCGGCCTCCCTGTCGCATGGGTCGACGCTGGGCGACAGCTTCATCGTCGCCGGCTTTGGCGAGGTGTTGTCAGCCCGGATTTCGAAGCCGACTATGAGTGGCTTGACGGCGCCGATCTGTGGTTCGTAACGCAACTGATCGACCTCATCGGCCATCACGCTCGAGCCAGGCGACAAGGCCCGATCCGGCAGGGACAACGTTCCCGTTGCCGGATAGCTCGCAAGTTTCAGGCTGACCGCGGGATCCTTGGTCGGGAAATCCAGCTTCAACGGAACCGGGCCGACGCCGACGGGAACCTGGACGTCACGGTTTTCGATCGCTTCGGCGGCGCCGGTAATGTGAATGCCGCGTTCCACCACTTCCTGCTTCTGCTCGGACTCGAGCGAGGCCACAAGCTGCTTGCCCTCGGCGCCCTCTCCATTCTTGACTCGGAAGACCAGGATGCCTTGGGATTCGCCACCCCAATTGTCGCGTGTGGCATAGGCCATCATGTCGACTAGTTCCTGGATGCCGGCGCCCTTAGGGACGTCCATCTGCAATCGCGGGAGATCCTTGCCGGCGATCGGCTCACCCGCCGCAACCGGCTTGCCGTCCAAAATCAGACGCCCGAGCGCCGGCGGTCTCTCGATGCTGACGGTGACCGGGCCGCCATCGACATCCAGCGGCTCCGGCAGGTCGAGCGCGACAGGGCCGACGCCGGATGGCACGACCTTTTCCAACACGGGCGGCAGTGCGGGCCGGCTGGCGCGACGCATGAGGACGACCTCGTCGATAAGCGAGGAGTTTTCCCAAGGCACCTGCTTACCGGCCGTGGCCTCGACCACATCCCGGCGAACGGCCGCCATGACCGAGCGTATCTCCTGGTTCGGCGCCAGTGCGCGACGCGAGAAGGCGGAGGAAAAAGGACTGAGATCGCCACTTCCGTCATAGGCGACGGCACCGGGCTCGGTGGCAAAGGCAATAAGCGTGTTCAGCGAACTTTTCACCTGCGCAAGGCCGGTGTCGCCGGCAGTGATCAGTTGGTCTCGCAACCAATAGTCTTTGCGCGGAAACGGATTATTGCGGCAGGCGTCGAGGATGATCACCTGGATCTTCGATTTCGCTCTCAACTGCTGCAGCACATCGTCGAGCTTGACGGCCTGGACCTCAATGTCGGCCGCGTTCGTGAGCGATGCATCGACCGGGATGAGGAAATTTTCACCGCCGATCTGAAAGCCATGGCCGGAATAGTACACGATCGCCAGATCGGCGCCGTCCGCCGCCGCGAGGTAGTTGCGGAACTGCTTTTCGAATTCGATCTTGGTGAGGTCCTTGGCGACGAACACGTCGAATCCGGCTAGCCGGAAGGTGTTCGACACGTCCTCGGCATCCTTGTCCGGATTCTTGAGAGCCGGAATCTCGCGGTATTCGGAATTGCCTATGACAAGGGCAACCCTTCGATCGGCACAAGCTTGGAATGCCGTGAAGCACGCGAGCATCAGGGCCGCAATGAACGCAAAACATCGCAGCATGGCGCATCCTTAACTGCTCATGACCTGGAGGGCACAAGACACAGCTTGCGACAACCTGATCTGTTAAAGACTTCCAATCTGCCGAAACGGCAAGGTCGCACCCGCGATGGATGGCAGATGCTGTTCCCACAACTGCTAAAATAGCCCAGTGGCGTCGGTACCGCAATAAGCTGGGCGAGTGCGACATGCTGTGCCCGCAGCCAACCTCGTAGCAGTGGCATCGCTCGGCCATCCAGACCCCTCCTAAAAGCGCACGCAATTCGCCGGAGGTGCGAGCCAGAAAGGTCGAAAAGGTTCCAGGAACCCCAGCCAAACTGGACTCCCTGTCGGCACAGCGGTCTGCTGTGCGCCTGTTACTGCTCCAGAATGCGACCGTTTTCGCAAGTAGATCAAACAGTTGCCTGAAGACGGCGCGAACCTCGCCTTGGTCCCATTGGCCGTTCGACAGCACGAGATTCAAGAGCCGCTTTTTCTCGTGCACAGGCTGTTTCGCGAACAGTCGGCTGGCGTTGCGTGCCAGTTCCAGCAGCTGGATACCATCCTCCATGTATGATTCCTCGGCGCTACCATGGCGCTCTATCTCGCGAAGCAGCCGCGTCTGTTCGGTTCGCCACTGCGCTGACATCCGCTCGTAGAAGGCGTTGTCGATGCGGCGATCGAGCTTGTCGAGATACATGGCGTGCAGCCGATCCTCGAGCCGCTTGTACTCGACCTGGCATCGATGGATCGCCTGTTCATGCTCGCGGCGCTCGTCGGCATGGCTGGCCATGAGGGCTGCCTTGACCCATTCCAGTATCTCTTCGTCGAAATGCAACCGGTCGAGCAGGTTGGCGAATGCCTGATCGAGCACTTCCTCGCGGACATATTTGCGGCGGCAATCACCATATCCGCCCCGGCCTTTGTTGGTATGCCCCGTGCAATGATAGTAGACATATTTGCCCTTCTTGATCTCCGCCACGACGGCACAGCCGCATTCAGTGCAGGTCATCAGGCCGGTGAAGGCGAACTCGTTTCCTATCGGGTGGGTTGGCACCGCATTGCGGCCCGTCAGGACGCCCTGGACCCGCTCCCATAGCTCGATCGATACGAGAGGTTCGTGCTTGCCCTGGTGCAATTTGCCGTTCCACTGGAACAGCCCCGTGTAGAGGCGGTTGCGCAGGATCATATGCCCGGTGCTGACCGGAACCGGATTGCCGCTCTTGGGATAGATCAGCCCATCGCCATGGGCTGCCTTAGCCAAGGCCTTGAGCGAACACTGGCCGGTTGCGTAGCGCTCGAACAGCTGCGTGACGACTGGAGCCAGTTCAGGATGCGGCTCGATAACCTTTTGCCGTCCTTGCCCGTGGTGTTGACATAGCCCAGCGGAGCCTTAGTCGGCCAGATGCCCTGCTCCGCCTTCTCCATCTGCCCCTTGCGGGCTTCTTCCGACAGGTTGTCGATATAGTTCTTGGCCATCAAGACCTTGATGCCGTGCATGAATTTTTCAGATGAGCGCGAGTCTCGCGATAGAGTCACACCTTCTTTCGCGAGGTGGATTTCCACATCCAGTTCATCAAGCGTCACCCAGTCCTTCAGGTTGCGATAGAGCCGGTCGGTCTTTTCGACCAGGACGCTTCCAATGCCGGGATGCTTTCGTAGGTATTTGACCATTTCGGTGAAGTTGATCCGGCCGGTGGTTTTGGCCGTCTCGACGTCGATAAACTCCTGCACGATGTCGAACCGCTGTTGCAGGGCGTAGTCGCGTAGCAGCTTGCACTGCGCCGGGATGGAGAAGCCTTCCTTCTCCTTCTCCTTCTCCTTCTCCTTCTCCTTCTCCTTCTCCTTCTCCTTCTCCTTCTCCTTCTCCTTCTCCTTCTCCTTCTCCTTCTCCTTCTCCTTCTCCTTCTCCTTCTCCTGCTCCTTGGAGGAGACGCGCGCGTAGAGCAGCGCCTTTACAAGGCCTGCGGGCCTGGCGATCCGGACAAGTCGCTGGTTCATCTGGGGTGCGTCCTTCCCTCGCTGGTCATCGGGTTGCGGACCGACAGAGCCCGCGATCAAGCGGCCATGACGCGCCGGCTATTCGCCCCGGTCAATCCGGTCCCATTCGGCGAGGATGCGAAAGAAGCCACCGAGATTATCGACGATTTGCCGGGCATCGTCCGTTGACAGGGGCTGCTCCATTCGCGCCTCGAACAAGCGGACCGTTCGTTCCAGAAATGCTTCGTCGACGACGCGCGGGCGCGAAAACAGATCGGCCTCTGCATCGCGTCTAACGCCGCGTTTTGCCGCGCGCCGTGCTGCCTTCACTGTTTCTGTCCCGACCACATCTGCATCGGGACAAGATTCGCTGAAATTGCCCCAGCGGCGAATGGCCGTTATTTACGCTGTTGTTTCTTTTTTTACTCCGGTTTTATCCCAACGGCGGGTCGCAGCCTCAAGTCGAGATTCTCGGTTTGGGTCTGTAGACCGACCAGGTCGGCAGCCATCGCGCGATATCGCCTGCAATCCGCATCAATGGCCAACCGATCTGGCCGTTCCAGCGGCAGGCTCCCGGTGATTTCCTTCAAGTCATCAAGTATCGAAGCAATATGCGGCCAGGGAAAGTCGGTGGGATCGTCGATGTCGCGATCCGCGCCGGCGATGATTTCGAGCTTAGCGACAACACCAAGAAGCGACCGCGCCGGAGTTTGAGGCAGTTCGTCCTGAAGTTTCAAGGCAGCCGTCATAGCTTCGACCTCCGCTTGATAGGCGATCGAGTAGACGATCTTCTCGTCCACCGCTTCCCGCGGCGCCGCGCCGAGTACGCGTGTTTCCAAACGCTGTTGCAGACGACACAACACCAGCGAGACGCGTTGGGCCTGCTGCCAGCTCGTGAACAACGCAATAGCCGGATCGGAAACAGCGTCCCGGCTCTTGCCGCTCTCCCGACGCTGGGCTGGCGTTCCGCCGTTCCGACGCAAATTGGTATTCGGAGCTCCAGCCATCATTCGATCGACCATCCGTTTGTGGCTCCCGTGTTAGCTGCGAGGATGCTAGCACAACAAATCTTTGTAGAGAATACTCCGTGGTGAAATACTCTTCAAATCGTTGATCTCCCACCCATGGAGATACGTGAGGTATTCGCTCGGAATTTGCGAACGGCCCGACTAGCCAAAGGCCTGTCGCAGGAGGAGCTTGCACACCGTGCCGACATTGATCGTACGTACATCAGTTCCCTGGAGAGAGGTGTCTACAACGCCAGCATTGATGTGGCCGATCGCCTCGCCAAGGCGTTGGAAATCGAAGTGGCGGAGTTGCTCTCCAGAAAAAAGTCGACGTCGATTAACCGACATTAGGCGGGCTAATGCAGTCAACGAGGTCGGATATGGGGATGGATTTGTGCAAGCGGCGTTGGAGCTGAAATAGCACGTGGCCGTTGACCTGCGCTGCTCCTTCGGCAATTGCGACCAGCGAAGTCACATTCATCCGCAGCTAGATGTCGCAATGAGTGGTTCTGGCTAGGGGTGAAAAACGGCCGCTTTGCGCCTTGTCCGCGACATCCATGGAGACCCTTTCTAATGACCAGAAGCGGCGGTTCGGTCAGGTCGGCGGTGCATCCGGCAACCGAAACGGGACGTGGATTCAACTTTGATCAACGTCCTCGAAAATCGAGCGCGCATTCGAATTGCTTGCCTTCGTCGGTGAAGACGGAGGCGTCGCCGAATTCGTCACCAGATGGGGTCCGTGGGTCGGCTTGACGAAGGAGTTAGGTTCGTCGGGAAGGCGCCGAGAAAGTGATCATGAACGCAGCCTACCCACACCAAGGGCGTGGTGTCGGCGGACAGGATGTGGAGCCGCAGGCAAAAGGCACAGCCAACCCTTCTGACACCAATACGTCGCCCACATCTTGGCCGTCGGCAAAGAGTGAGCCACAACTTCGCCCGTAGTTGCACCTGTCGGTGCCCTCCGTCCCTGCCGGGCAAGAACACGGAACCATCTTCAACTCCACCTTCGCGGCGGCAACCAGTTCTTGGAGGCGCGCCTTCGCACGACGCCCAAGGTTCCCTCCGCTTCGCACCTTGGCTCAATGCTTTCGGGGGGCATTGAAGCCGACCAGCCGGGTACCCTTCGTAGAACCGCTGAGCCGAATGGTATCGCCGTCCGTAATGGTGAACTGTGTTCTGGCAAGTGGCACCCTGTCCCCAGCTACGTCTGATCTGGCAAAGGATGGCATGCTCGGCCAAGTTACGTGCCCGCCCTTGACAACGAACGGGTAGATCAGGGGCGCGACGACCAATGCCAGAACGATCCCAAAGGTTCTCACGAACCGGGCTGCCAAGTACCGGGCCTCACGAGCAATCGGTCTTCGCCAGCGGCGCGGTTGCCAGCGTGGCGACGATAGGGGCTTTTTCGCGCGCGGCTGCGATGGTGCGTTGGCAGTGCGGGGCCGATGGTCTCGTAGAGCTTGGACCATTGCTTCGCGCTCAGCCGCATGCGTGGGCCGTAATTCACCAGACGGTCACGCATGTCGAGGAGGAATTGACGTTACCATTGGCTGAGGTGGCCACCAACAAGCGCAGCCTCGATACGGGACATCAGATCGTCGTCAGGCCCCATCAGGATAGCCCCACTCGTCCTCACGATATCGGGCAGCCGCTTATGTGTGAATAGGTGAGGCGCAGAACCCCTTCCACTGTGGCACTGATTGTCCTCCTCAGGCCCCCTGGAGTTCTCCCCAAGGTGTGGCCGAGGGGGCCAGGGTAGTCAGGAGATCCCCAGAGAGGAAGCAGAGTTCAGCAAGGTGGCCAGCGCAGTGATAACCTGGGCCATGACGAACGGCTTGGAGATCATGATGCTGTTCGGCACCCCTTCTGACGGCCAATCGTCTGCACCATGGCCGCTCATGTAGACGATGGGAAGGGTGGGCCTAGCGACCCTTGCATGACGGGCGATATCCCAGCCGGTAGCGCCCTCCCCGAGCCTTATGTCCGTCAAAACAGCCGAGATGCGCTCTGGATCAAGATCAAACGTCTCTATCGCAGTGGCAGCGTTAAACGCTGACGCGACTTCGAACCCCGCCTCGACCAAGGATTGTTCAACGTCCCAGAGTAGAATGCCCTCATCCTCAACCAATAGGATGACACCTGATGACATACGAGTGCCGTTTTTGCTGGAGTTCCCCACGGCTTAATGGGCCGCATGAGCATTTGTTCCCCCGCGTCAATAACATTTGTTACTCAGGTAGCAGCACCCCCTCCTCCTTGGCAGCCAGCCGGAAGCACCTTCGGACCTCCTGAGGTGTCGCCTGATCGGCAAGTGATGCCATGCACACGCGCACCGCTCGGTTCCAGTGAGGGCCACGTTTGGTCCACTTCATGAGTTCTGCAGTGGCAGTCTCGGTGTTGCTGACTTGGAACCTGACGCCGGCCTGGCTGGTCGATACGGTTACCGCTGAGGAGAACCAATGGAGGGAGATGGCGGCTTCCTTTTGGTTGCAAGTTCGTGGGCGACCTCGGCCTTGTTAAGTTACTCCAGTAGAGCCCCGAATGGCGCAGGAATAGACAACTCTACGGTCAAGCCCAAGAGCCTCCGGAGCTGCGTTTGGAAGTCTTTCGAAGTGATGAGCCGAAGCCATACCGCCCGATCAATCAGAAAGATTGCAGTCATGAGGAGGTCCCGATCTGTCCTCGCTCATAACTTAACTTGGTCTAGAGTGTTCCAGAGGCGTCAGTATTTGGTTGAAATTTATCAGTGACCGCACTTGACTCGCGAAGATCGAACACCAGGAACACGTCATCCACGGTTGCGATACTGATCATCAACTCGATCAGCTCACAGTCAGTCTGGGCTAGCTGAGGACACTTCCTACGAACAGCTTCGAGGGTCGCTTTAACGGAGACGACACTGCCCACGGGGGCGTCCTTCAACACTGCATGGATGACGTCCTGAGCGGAGTGTGACCGAAGACCGGATATCTGAGTACCCATGATCGCCTCCTACCCCAGGCGGCGATTCGTGGGGTCATTTTCTGAAAAAATCAAGAGGCGAAATCGTACCAAAACGGGTCAGAATATTTGATGGAAATTTCTGAGCGGGTGATTGGATCACTGGCATGCGCGACTTCCCCCCGTACCCCCTCATCTTACCGCGCATGCTACGCAAATTGGTTCTCTAGCGTTCGTTTCGCCAATCCTGACTTGATCCCTGATTATCCGGGCCGCCTCTCATTCGGCTCAAGATGAACAAGGCGATTACGCCACCTACAATTGCGCCGAAAATGCCGCCAACGGCAAGTTCTCCCAGCGCCTTGCCTAACTCAAAGGTGCCGAATTTGTCTGCCAGAGTGGCAGTTATAACTAGACCCGTCGGAAGTCCTACGACAATTCCGAGGATAAGAACAATGACGGTAGTTGCTATTTCACCGGCAGCTTTCATTGACTTGCCCTTTGTTAGGACCTGCCGGTCTCCTATAGCGTCTGTCGAATGTAGGGCACGTTAATCCCGGCTGAACGTCGGCACGCTCGGAAGCGAAGGAAGCCTGGGCGGCATGCTGGGGGCCTTGAGCGAAGCAGATCAACGAAAATCGTATCGATGTTGCGAAATGAACATCGTTCAGTGCAAGATGGCGCGGGTTGCCCTCGGTTGGGGGACGAGAGACTTGGCTCGCAATGCCGGCGTCTCACCAGATACTGTCGCTCGGTTTGAACGGGGAGAACAACTCAAGGACGCTACCATTCCCGCCCTCCGGACCACATTTGAAGCCGCTGGGATCGAGTTTATTCCAGAGAATGGCGGTGGCCCTGGTGTTCGTTCGTCTCGCAGTCAGACCTGACGCTCAATTCGCCATGCAGCCGGATTGCCGACCCACCGATTGATATCGGATTCTCTCCAACCCGCCCCGTTTGTGCTGATCTTGATCTGAGCCGGGAACGTGCCTTCGGCGATTTTCCGGTACATCGTTGAGCGGGACAAGCCGGTCCGCGCGAGGACGGTCCGAAGGCGAATGATACGATCCGGTTCAGGCATGGCTGCTTTGCCTTTCCTTGAGAGCATTTGGCACCTGCTGAAACCAGACAGGACGACCAAGTCCGCGCGCAATCCGATTTGTCATCTCATCGATCTGGAGCGTGGAAACGGCGGCAAATCGGAGGGCTCAGAGTCCAAGGCTACGGCCTCTGCCGATGCCGTGGCTGAATGCGAGTTCCACACCAAGGCGCCGGCCGGATTCGACTTGGATACCAAGCGCTTTTTTATGATTGGCAAGCAGGGATTCAAGCTGAGGATCGCGCTCGAGGCTCTTTGCCATTTCCGACATAGCCGAGCGCGTTGATCTGTAGCCCGACATGTCGCCGGCCTGATATTGGACCTGGCTCGTTCGGTCGAGCTTTTGCCAGCGTTCCACGAAACGGTCTGCGCGGCGACCCGGATCGGTGTCCAGTCCGGTGCGGATTTCCGTTTCAAGCTGGAGAGCCAGCACGACGCGGTTGACGCGGCCGGCTCCCGCTTCACGGACCAGCTCGGGATTCTTGACGTAGGCTGCTTCGGCATCGCGCCAGCCATGAGGCCGAACCTTCTCGAACGCGGTGCGGGCATCTTTCAGTTCTTGCATCTGGTCGGGACTGCCCTGCCCGTCGGCAGTTCCGCTGCGAAGGATCACGTCGATCGCGCGCGCGTGTCGCACAAGGGCCTTCGTGCGAGCGTTGCGCAACGCCGCTTCCGCGTCCACCGGTGCATCCGTATCGCGCTGCGCGCCTCTGGTGGAAGTTTCTATTCCTGGCACGGGGCCGGGATCGCCGTATTGCCTTCCACCGTCTCCCCTTCCCGGTCGTCGGCCACGGTCCTGGCTGGGCTCGGCGTCTCCAGGCGAGCGCAACCCGTCGAGCAGCCCGTCGATCCTGTCGCGTAGCTTTTCCGGAACAATCCGGCGCACGATCTCGACCACACGCTGGCGGAAGGTGATGCCACGCCGCTCGGCATAGCTCTGCGCCGGGTCGATTTGCTCATAGTCGGATGCCATATCCTTGGCGCGGTCGCGTGACAGCGAACGGTCCAGCCGGTCCCGCGTGGCGAAGTCATCGCTCGCGTAATGCAGGTCCGTGACATCTCGATGCCGCGACAGTGCGACGTAGCTGCCATGCGCATCCATGCCTGGCGTGGCCAGCACATGGGTGCGGTCGACTGTCATGCCCTGCGCTTTGTGGATGGTGGCCGCATACCCGTGGTCGAAGTGAGCATAGTCTTTCAGGTCGAAGCGCACCGACCTGCCATCGTCGGTGTGCACGGCCATGCTTTGTGTGCTGACCTCTTCGATCATACCAAGGGTGCCGTTCTTGACGCCAAGCCCGCGCTCGTTGCGCAGGAACATGATGCGGTCGCCACTGGCAAAGGTCCTTGCACCGCGTTCGACATCCACCTGAACATCGTCGCCGAGATCGCCGGCAGCGCGCATGCGCTCGCGTGCTGCCTGGTTGAGCGCGCGCACCTCGTCGTTTGTGTGAGTGAGAATGATTCTGCTTGCTTCTGGCTCTGCCTGCCTGTCGCGATCCCAGCGTTCGACCAGTTCGCTGCGCGCCTCGTTGCGCGTCGCGGCCTGATGCACCATGCCTCTGTCGTCGTAGGCGATGATCGCAGCGCCGATCCTGCCGGTTGCCAGATCGCGCGTGGCATCTCGCTGCCAGTCCTCGCGCTGCCGGCGCACCTGGCCGATCTCGACGCCACCATGCCGCTCATGAATCGAACGGAACGCAGCGCCGGCCTCGATCGCCTGCAGCTGCTGCGGATCGCCTACGAGGACAATCTTCGCGCCAACGTTGGCGGCATGGGAAAGCACGCGCTCCAACTGGCGCGTGCCGACCATGCCGGCCTCGTCGATCACCAGGACATCGCGGGCGGTCAGCAGATCGCGTCCCTGTCCCCAGCTATGCTCCATACTGGCGATGGTGCGTGACGAGATGCCTGATCCGCCTTCCAGATTCTCGGCCGCGATACCGGAGAGTGCCGCGCCTCGAACCTCATAGCCCGCCGCTGCCCATGCCTGGCGCGCAACACCCAGCATGGCGCTCTTGCCCGTGCCGGCAAAGCCGACAACGACACCAAGACCGCAGCCATCTGTGATGTGATCCAGCGCATCAGTTTGCTCGCCTGACAGGACAAGACCGCGTTGCGCAGCCCGCGTCAGCGCTGCCTCGCGATGCGCATCACTCACCGCATGGCGCCCCTGACCAGCCATGTGGTCCGCTGCGCGATGGAGACGCTGTTCGGTCTCGATCATCTGCCTGGTGGTGAAGCGATCTTCACCGCGTCCGTCCTTGCCTAGTTCAATCAGATCGGGTGCGTTGCTGATGGCTGCCACAACCTTGTTGAACTGCTCCATTCCGTCGCTGTGGCGATGCGCGAACTTCGCAATGTCTTTTCGGGTGAACGTCGATTGCTGATGCGTGATGGCATCCAGCGCCACGGATGGATCGGCAATGATGCGCGCGCCATTGTTGCGTGAGATGTCCCGATGCAGTTCGGCGCGATCGGCTCCGATGTCGGCGGCGTCGAGGCCGCTGCCTTCAATGCGTTGGGCTGGTGCTCCGATCTGTGTCTGCGGCTCCAAGGCAATGCCCTGCGCTTCCAGACTGCGATGATCGATGCGGGCGTCGATGTCGAGTTCGGCCAGACGCTCATTGGCCAGCTCCGCCCATCGCTCGCGCCAGCGCTCGACCAACTCCGTGCGGTTCCAGTCCCGCACCTTCGCCCCGAAACCGTCCTCGTCGACCGACCGCATGGTGAGCATGACATGGGCATGCGGTTTGGGACTGCCATCCTCTGCCCTGTCCCAATGCACGTTGAGATCGGCGACCATTCCCTGGCTGACAAACTCCGCCTGAACGAAGTCGCGCGCCAAATCGATGCCCTGCGCCTGGCTCAGTTCACGCGGCAGGGCGAACTCGACCTCGCGGGCAAGCTGCGCATCCTTGCGCACCTCGAAGGCTTCAACGTCGTTCCAGAGCCGCTCGCGATCGCTCCAGGCTTCCGGCGCATTGTCCGGCAGCATCACCTCGGAATGGACGACACCGCGCTTGGCCGAGAAGTCATGAGTGCGTTCGATGCGCTCGTCACGCAGCCGCGAGGCCGAGCGGTAGGCGGCCGACGCTACGGCACTCGAGCCTGCCTTGCGGCCAATGACCTTGACGTGAAGATGATAGATCGCCATCGCGACAGGATCATTTGCACGGCAAAGCGCACGTCGGCACGACGTATAAGCGCGCCCTCCCTCGAAAAATTCTCGGGATGGACCAGCCCGTCCCGGGCTGTCTCGGCAACCCTGAAGCCTTCTCGCAGACGCTCCCCTATCATCCCTGCATCGACAATCGATGGAGACGGCCATGCGTAAACCACGGGACTTCGACGCGGAACTGAAGGCACTGGAAGACAAGGCGCGGGAACTCAAGACGCGAAAGGTGCAGCAGCTTGGCGAGCTGGTGATCGCCACCGGCGCCGATCAACTCAGCACCGACGAACTGGCCGGCGCGTTGGTCGCACTCGCCGAGACGAAGGACACTGCAAAGCGTGAGGCATGGGCCAAGCGTGGGGCGATGTTTTTCGAGAGCAGGCTCCGGCGAACTGCTCCGGTATCTCAACGCAACCTGCGCAGCGCTCCAGCGCAACCGGGCAGCCCGCTATCGCCGGCAAGCGGCACGGGCTCGGCATGACATGCGCAGCTGGCAAGTCGAGCGCCGCAAGCGCACCCGTCAGTTGATTGAACTCGGTGGACTCGTCGTCAAGGCACGTATCGTGGAGCTGACCAACGACGATCGCGCCATCATCTATGGAGCGATGGTCTGGATCGCCGCCAAGCTCCAGAGCCATGAAGGTGAGCATGCGCGGGATCTATGGATCGCGAAGGGAGAGCAGGCGTTCAATGCAGAACAGCATGAGAAGCAAAAGGGCCAGCCAACGCAACGATAGTTGGCGAGTGGCGGGCGGCGCGAAGCCCCGCGCACCGTAGCCTCGCCAGCGGACGACGTTGCGTTTAGAGATGTGGAATGTCTCAATTGGGGCCGTCTGCGAACACTCCGCTATCAAGGCATTTCTGAAAAAGCTGCCGTTGCGCACGCGACCTGCTCAGAGACGGTTTCCCAAAAAGGAGCGATAGCTCTCCGATGACATTCACTCGGATGGTCATTTGGCGCCGGTGCTCTCGGCCCATTGAGATTGAGCGAACCATCGAACGCCGAGATCGGGTGATGAGGGTGCCGCCGTCCGGAAGCTGCGCGCGAAGCCGTCGACCATGTGTCGAGATCTGCCATCGACAGGCAGAGCGGCGGGCACATTCTGATGACGTAGCGATAGGGGCCCGAGCGGCTGGCGACAAGGCCGTGGCGCCGGGTCTCTTCACAGACCTGCAGCGTTGCCTCAGGCGCCGGTTCCTTGCTTGTGCGGTCCTTCACCAGCTCGATGCCTAGCATCAGGCCTGTCCCCTTATGTCACCGATCAACGGGAATTCCTTCCTGAGGAGCTGCAGCCTTTCCTTCAGCGCGCCGCCGACCGTGGCGGCGTTCTCCTGTAGCCGCTCCTCGCGCATCACCTTGAGCACGGCGCGTCCAGCGGCACAGGCGACCGGATTGGCGCCGTAGGTATGAAACAGGAACTTGTCGGCCACGGACTTCGCGACGGCGCGCTTGGCGATCACCGCCCGGAGTGGGATGCCGTGCCGACGCCCTTGGCGACGGATCTGCGAATGCCTGTTGCCCGGAAGGCGCTCAATATCTGAGCCATTGCGACTGCAAATGTTATCAGTCCAGCGCCGATGTGAATTGTGGATCCTATGCCTATTGCCACTAATTTTAACCGACTGACGGTCCATCTCGGGCTGACATTGAAGAAGCTGAAGACAGCGGGCTGGCTGTCTTCAGCTGGTTGTAGCTGATCCCCATCTTTGACGGGCCGATCGGCGGGACATTGCCGATCGGGGTTATCCGATAGAGAGACACTGACGTTTCGATTCCTGATAGGGCCGTTCAATGTACCACGTGAAGGGGGACAAACAGCTAGCCTTCATTTGTCCGTGTTTGCGCAGGCTGGCCTTAGCCACCCATCTTCTTCGCCATTGCGCAGAAATCGGCGTGCGATTTGTTAAGTGTGGTATCGCCACAGTCTTTCAACACGGCCTTCTTTTCATCGGGCTTCATGGACATCCAAGCGGTCTTGAAATCCTTCTCCGACCTCAACGTTTTCATGCCTGCATCGGTGAAGAACGGGGACATCTTGGCAGGATCGTCGAGAGCGGATGTGTTGCTAGCGGCGAGTGCTGAACCAGTCATCATCACAACCGTCAGCGCGCCCATGGTGAGCATCTTTATGTTCATTTGATCCTCCGTACAGGTCATTGAAAATGACCATCACGGGAAACGTGCATCTCCCAACTCAGTTCCAACGCACACACGTTGGCAACGTGCCGCGTAGTCGGCCGTCATCCAAGAAAGGCGCGCATGCTAGAGGACAACCTAAACAAGAGGGCTCCTCCATGATCACGCCGCTTGACGCCCATTCGTCGGACGCTACATTTGCCGCGCGGCGGACCTATCGGAACGCCACCGGCCGGCGCTCGTTTTAGACCCCAAGCCCCCGCCCAATGAGCGCCGGCCGACCATAACCCTGATCACGAAACTTTCCTGAAGCTTAGCTATAGCTCTAGGGTGCCCTCGCCGCGTCGAAAGCCCACTGCAAGCAACAGCGGAATGTTCCACGTCCGTCGGGATGTCGTCATTTCTGTAGCCGGATGGTATGCAGGCGTCACCACGGAGCGAGAGCCTTGCGCTTCTCACTGTAAAAATGGGAACCCTGCAAACTGCCCGGCTTGGCGGTAGTGTCTCAGTTCGAATTTTGAGGGGGCAAAACCCGTTGTCGCGATCCGGCCCAAACTCCTATATGCTTAGTGCAAGCATGGGATCTTCAATGGCCTACACCGTCATTTGGTATGGGCGAAAAGGCATCATCGACAAGGTGACCTTTGACGCTGAGAAGGTGGCGAAGGATCATGCAATGGCCATGTTCCAAGCTCGAAGAGGCGACGATGGGGCTGTATCCGTTGAGGTCCGCAAGGACAACGGGACCGTTGTCTTTAGCCATGCCGAGAACTAGTGCTGGCGGAGCGCCGTCGGAATCGAGTTTGACAGCATCGCGACATGGCGGCTGTCGTCGAGAGCCGTGACGGGGAGTTCGGCCGCAACTCCGAGCAACTCGATCCCGACCAGTTCGCGTTGGTTGGAAGACCTCGACACTGATATCGCGCGCATCTAGGAAAGCCGCCGTTCGTATCGTCCGACCAATCAGTATTGTGAGGAACGCGCTTGTTGGACTGATTGCCTGGAGCCTCGAGCCGACCTGATATGATCCGTCACCCATGTTAGCAATCTCTTGACGATGAGGTTCACTGCGCCAGAATCATAATCATGGTGCGGGAAATCAAAATCGGTGACACCGTGGGGATCAGCGCCACGGCAGGCAAGAGGATCGAGGATCGCGTCACCTTGATTGTCCGGACGGCCCTGCATCCCAATTCGATCATCAATCCGATCGCCAAGCCGGGCGACAAGCTTAGGTTCGACGGCGAGGTCGTTTACGTCGACGAGGAGTTAGGCCGTGTCACAGTGCAGGCGCTTGGACGCGTCACGGTCGACACCAACACGGTCAAACTGGTGAAGAAATACAGGCCGCCGAAAGGGGCGCGGCCGCTGATTGACGCGCCGAGCTACTAGGGAGGGTCACACCATGTATCTGTCGAACCAGAGCATCATTGTCATATTGGTGGTCGGCCTTATCGCCGGATGGTTGGCTGGAAAGATCGTGCGGGGGGCCGGCTTTGGTCTGATCGCTGACATAGCAATCGGGATCATCGGCGCGTTCATCGGTGATTGGCTGCTACCTCGCTTAGGCATCCATCTTGGGACTGGAACGATCAGCTTGATAGTAAACGCCACCGTCGGCGCGATTGTGCTTCTCCTCATCATCCGGTTGGTTGCTGGTGGCGGTCGTTTCGGCAGCGCATGGAGTGGCCGATTTGGCCGTCGGTGGTGGTAGCCCACGGAATCGGCCTTCCATGTCATACCGTCGATATTCCAGCCGAGAAGCGCACGCCAAATCGCGACTGCACCGTATAGCTCCGCATCACTCAGCATCGGTTGTCGAATACCAGCCACCCTGCGGATCAACCTCATCCTTCATCGGGGCCACGGCCACTCTATGCTCTTGATTTTTCAGCATTTTTCGTTTAGCATCAAATTGTTAGAACCTACCGAGTGCACACAAATTTACGCCGGAATACGACCCTTTTCGCCACGTTTCGATCTCTCAGTGCACACGGAGCGCACACGAAAATATGGCCACCTACACAAAGCTCTCGTCCGGTTCCTGGCGTGTCCAAGTCCGTCGCAAAGGTCGCTACGTCAGCGAGACCTTCCTGCGCCGAGACGACGCACGGCGCTGGGCGACCGAAACCGAGCGCCAAGTCGATCGCGGTGAGACGCCGACCAAGTCCCGTATAGCGCGCCTGAAAACGTTCGGCGATCTCATTGACCTTCATATCGACGACATGTGCGATGTAGGCAAGTCCCCTCGCCGCTCCAAGGCCGCTGCCCTCGATATGCTCCGACGGCATCTGGGGAAATGCAACCTCGCAGCGCTCGATCGCGAACGGCTCATTCGTTTTGGTCGTGATCGCGCCGCCCAAGGTGCCGGACCGATGACCGTCGGTATCGACATCGGCTTTATAAAACTTGTTCTGACACACGCCGCTGCGGTCCACGGCCTGCCCGTCAAGGTCGAACCGGTTGATTTCGCGCGCGTCGCCCTAACGAGGCTCGGTCTCGTTGGCAAAGGCCAGCAGCGCGATAGACGACCGACACAGGAAGAACTCGACAAGCTAATTGATCATTTCGACGCAAACCCTCGCCAAATTGCACCGATTAGCCAGATCATTCGGTTCGCCGTCGCAACCGCGATGCGCCAGGAAGAAATCTGCAAGGTGCGTTGGTCCGACTTGGAATCTCGCTCGCGCATGCTCCTCATCCGTGACCGTAAAGATCCGCGAAACAAAAATGGCAACAATCAGCGCATACCGCTGTTTGCGGCATCTGGATACGATGCATGGGCCATTGTCGAGGAGCAGCGGGGAAGGCGCAGCAATGACGATGATCGAATTTTCCCATTTAATCATAAGTCAATAGGCACTGCCTTCCGTCGAGGGTGCGCAGAGCTGAACATCCACGACCTTCATTTTCATGACTTGCGTCACGAAGGCACGAGCCGTCTTTTCGAAGCTGGGTTTACAATTGAACAGGTCGCGCTGGTCACAGGGCACAAAGATTGGAAGATGCTACGGCGCTACACGCATCTAAGACCGGAGATGCTTCATACCATCCAAGCAGCGAGGGCAGCGTAGTTGGCGAAAGTGAGGTTGGTTGCTCAGCAAAGACTGCTATCTCGAGCGGGTAAGAAAGCGCATGCCCATCGATTGCTGCGGTTACGACATGCCGCTTCAAAGACAGCCTCAACGGCTCTTTTTTTCTCAGGCTGGATGTGTAGGGCGGGTCCAGTCTGTTCGCCGGCAAGCCTCATTGCGGGCGACGATCTTCACCACCGGATCATGCCGCCAGCAATACTCTCCTCCCCATAGCGCGGCGCGTGCCGAGACTACCGGGGAGATGCTTTGCGCACACATTGCCGAAGCGCTGGAGCAGCGGTACGGCAAATAGCAACTCTACTGCAGCAGCGCCGAGGCGTCGCTGGACTTCAAGTCGCACCGAGTGCACAGGAACGCACGCGGTAATGCGATGCCTTTCGCCATGACGGCTGAGCGCACCCAGCGCACACGAGTTGCCATCTAAACTTCGGCCGGTGAAAAGCCCAAATCTGTCGCAAGAGCCAGTGCCGGGAAGCCGCAGTCTGGCCCCTTAGTAACCGCTGGGCATCAGACGCGTTCCCGATCACGTAGATTCTGCACATAGACATTGATGATCAGCGCGACGAGCAGAATGATCCCCCGGATGAGGATTTTCAAAAAACTGTCGATCTGGACGTGATCGAGGCCATTGTTGAGAACGCCGAGTATGCACAGGCCGATGATCGTGTTGCCAATCCCGCCACGGCCGCCAAAGAGGCTGGTGCCACCGACCACCACCGCTGCGATGGCGTCGAGCAGATATCCGTCGAACTCGTTCTGCTGGGCGCTGCCGAAATGCGCCACGCCAATCATCCCGGCGACACCGGAACAGACCGCTGAAATGACCATCACCGCGCCTAAGACCAGTTTGACGTTGACGCCGGAATATTCCGCCGCTTCGCGGTTGCCACCGACCATGTAGATATATCGGCCGAAGCGCGTGTAGGTCAAAACAATATGACCGACCAACAGGAATACGCCCAGCACGATGATGATCCAAGGAAATCCGCCTATCGTGCCGGAACCCATCATCGTAACCAGATCGGGAACGGCATAGGCGATCTGGCCGCGCACCAAAAGCGCGCAAATGCCAGCGCCGATCTGCATCATGGCCAGTGTCATGATGAACGAGGGAATTCCAATCAGCGTCGTGCCAAAGGCGTTGACCAGGCCCAGGAAGGCGCAGATGAGCAGCGCCAACCCGATCGCCGCATAGCCTGGCAGGGGAATGTTGGGAATGTTGACGTATGATTCCTGCATTGTGAAATAAGCAACGGCAATGCCGGTGGCATTGGCGATAGCCGCCACAGAAAGATCTATCTCGGCGCAGAGGATGACAAAAGTGAGCCCCACCGCGATGACGCCCGTGACGGAAATCTGCGTCAGCACGTTGACCCCGTTGTCGACGCTGAGGAAAGATGGGCTGGCGATGCTGAAGAACGCGAGCAGGATGATCAGCGTGGCGAACGGCGCAATGTTGCGCATCCGGTTGCGCAGGAAGGCGCCGGCCCGCGACTGCGACCCTTTCAAGGTTTCTTGAACTGGCATGATCATAGGGCGTTCTTCCTCAAGCGGCGTCGAGTAGCCGGTCCTTGCTGATCGTTTCGCCGGCGAACTCGCGCACGATCCGGCCTTTCTTCATGACGATGATACGGTCGGCGAGCGACAGGACGGTTTCGGGCTCGGCCGAGACAACGATGACAGCAAGGCCCTGGTCGCGCAACGCACGCACTATCTTCACGACATCGTCTTTGGCGCCAACATCCATGCCTCGGGTCGGCTCGCTCAAGATCAGCACCTTAGGGATGTATGTCAGCCATTTCGCCAGCGCGACCTTCTGCTGGTTGCCGCCGGAAAGACTGGAGAGCAGCGCCATCACATTCGGCGGACGGATATTTAGCAGTTCGACTTGGCGGCTGGCGATCTCGCGTTCCACTGCCAGGTTCAACCAGAGGCGCGAGATGCGGCCAAGCACGCTGATCGAGACATTCTTATAGACCGGTTCCTGGTAAAACAGCATGGAACGCCGGCTCTCCGGAACGAAGGCTATTCCCGCGCGACGAGCGTGCGCCGTATTGCGGAAACGTTTCGCCGCGCCCTCGATGGCCAACATCCCGGTGCTCGGCTTGAGCTTGCCGAACAGTGTCCGCGCCAGTTCGACTTGGCCGCACCCCATAAAGCCGTAGATGCCGAGAATCTCGCCGGCCCGCGCATCGAGGGACACATCGGCGACCGCGCCTCCTACCGTAAGATTTCTCGCTGAAAGGACGACGGGCGCCTCGGACTTGCTGTTGAGGGCGATGGCGCCGGTATAGCTTTCCTCCAACTCCTCGTGACCGCTGCCGATCATACGTTCGATAACCCAGCCTTTGTCGACCGAGGCCGCGGCTTCTGTGACGACACGGCGGCCATTCCGGAAGACGGTCACCGTGTCCGAAACCGAGAGGATGTCGTCGAGAAAATGGGAAATGAAGACGATGCTGCGGCCGCTTGCACGAACACTGCGAAGCACCTCGAACAGGCGATGCACCTCAGGGGGTGACAGCGCCGAAGTAGGTTCGTCTAGTATGATGATCCGCGCCCCCGAGAAGAGCACGCGTGCGAGTTCAACTAGCTGCTGAAGGCCAATCGACAACGACCCCATCGACGCACGGGGATCGACCTCAATGCCAAGGCTGGCGAGTTGTTGCCGGGCTGCGGACACCATGCCGGGCCAATCGATCAGCCCTCCCTTCGTCGGCTGTTTGCCGAGGAACACGTTTTCAGCGACGGTTAGATCGGGAACGACGCTCAGTTCCTGATGCACCATGCCGATGCCGGCCGCAAGCGCGTCTCGGGTCGAGCGGAAATGGACCTGCTCTCCGTCGATGAACATGCGGCCGTTATATTCGGCGTGCACACCGGCGATGATCTTCATCAGGGTCGATTTGCCGGCGCCGTTTTCCCCAACGAGCCCATGGATCTCGCCGGCGCGCAACACGAAATCCACATCGTGAAGCGCGACCACGCCGCCGAAGGATTTCGATATCCCATCCATGCGAAGGCGTGGCGCGACCTCTTGCAAGGCGGCTTCAGTTTGAGCGTTCATGCTGTCCGCGTGGCGATTGTCTAGTGGCTGGGCGAATGGCTGGCGAATGATCCGCCAGCCATTTGGGACGAAGATCAGATCAGGAAATGGTCTTCCATCCATTGCATGCCGGCGGCATTTTCCTTGGTAACCACGGGACCGTCGGCTACAACGCTTTTCGGGATTCCTTCGCCCGACTTCTCGCCACCTGTCACGGCGGCGACGCCGGCGACAATGGCGCCGCCATGAATACGGCAGGATGGATTGCGCACGGTGGCGTGCATGCGACCTTCGGCAACGGCGGCTATTGCAGGGGGCATGGCGTCGCAACCGCCGATCTTGATGTTGGTCCGGTTATGGGCCTTCATGACGTTGTACGCCGCAAGCGCCATGTCGTCATTGTGGAAATAAGCCGCGTCGATCTGCGGATATTTCGTAAGATAGGTCTCCCATAGCCGCGCCACCTTGGTGACGTCCCAGTCGGCCGGCTGGTTTTCCAGAACTTCGATGTCGGGATGCTGCTTGACGACGGATTCGAAGCCCCGGTTTCGCCCTTGAGCACCCGTGTGGCCGAGCGCGCCCTGCGTGGTGATGACCTTGCCCTTGCCGCCAATGGCGGTGATGAGCGCCTGTGTCACCGATGATCCCATGAACTCATTATCCGGCGCGATGAAGCTGTGCACATTGATCTTGTCGAGTGGCGCAATCAGCGTATCCATGTCGATGACCGGGATCCCGGCGTCGATCATCTTTTGCACCGGCTGCACCAGCGTGCCGATGCCAAACGCCTGGATCGCCACGAAGTCCCATTTCTGGGAAGCCATGTTGTCGATCGCCGCGCGCTGCTTTACCGCATCGAGTTCGCCGTCGAACCAAGTCACCTCAACGTTGAACAGTTTGCCCCAGTATTCCGCCGCCGCCTTGCCCTGGGCGCACCAAGTCGCCTGAAGTCCGGCGTTCGAGAACGCTGCCTTGAGCGACTTTTCGGAACGGCCTGAGGCAGCGGCGGCGGCGCGGGCCTGGCTGATCCCGAAGCCGCCCAGAAGAGCAGCGGCGCCGCCAACAGCCGCTGCTGTCAGAAAATTACGTCGATCGTCGTCTATTGTGTTTTTCATAATTCCTCCCAGTACGGGTCATGGAAATGCGACCCGTGGAGGCATTATGGCCCCGCCGATGTTGCGGTCAAGGTTCCGAGACAACGTCGCTCGACTCGTCGCGGAATTCAGTGATTGGCGTTCGACGTCAGAGCCCTGGCGCGTCCCGGAACCGACAACCATAAACAAGTGACGCATCCGGACAGCCCACCGCCGAACCGTGGCATGTGCGTCGGCAGCCTCCAGGACCCGAGGCAACCTGTGTGCTTCGGGGGTGAGATTCATGCGTTTGGAGTGGCTATCACGAAAGCATGGCCGTCCGGGTCGGATCGTGTCCCGGTCGCGGTAGCCGTTGCGCTGGGCGAGCCGCAGCGGGTTCTTCTCGCCATAGCCGGCGCCGGTGGCCGCGCCCACCTCCATTTCCATCAGCCGCTCGGCGGCAAAGCCGATCATCTCGCGCAGCAGATCGGCATCCGGGGTCTTCTCCACGAGCGTGCGCAGGTTCATCATGTCGTCGGTCATCGGTGGTCCTTCCGAAATGGGGTTGGCGTCAACAACCAAACCCTACCGGAAAACGCCGATGACCACCGACACCCCGCTCACTCGCTACAGCGCTACTAACGGCGCGCTCGCGAGCGGCTTCGTAACCGCCAGCTACACCACTTGATGGGACACGACCAAATTAGGCGCAGTATTTGGCGATAAATCCTACGAATTCGTCGATGTCGGCTCTAGTTGTTCGGTGATTGACAATAGCGCAACGCACCACTAGCTCGCCGTTGATGGTTGTCCATGAGGGCGAAGCCAAGCCGGATTCTTGCAGGTTCATGACCAAATTGCGGACAAACTCGGCGTTGGCCCCACGAATGCCGAAGCAGACGATGTTAAGGGCCACTGGCGCCTTCAGCTCGAAAGCAGGGCAACTCGTCAGGCGCTCCGCGAGGTAATGTGCGAGCATGCAGGTGTGCGCGATCGACTCTCCTATGCGAACCGTTCCAAGCGCCTCGATCGTCATCCATGTTTTCAACGCGCGAAACCCGCGCGACAAGTCCGGACCTAGATCGCAAGGCCAGGTTTCGCCTGCGGCCAGCCCGCGTTCGCCCCGCTGTAGATAGGCGGTAGGCTGCACGAATGTACGCTTCTGGGCATCGCCATCCCGCACCAGCAGGAATCCGGCATCATAAGGAACCTGACCCCACTTGTGAAAGTCGAGGGCCACCGATGCCGACTTTTCGATGCCTTTGAACAAACCGCGCAGGGAATCTGACAACACGCCGAGTGCGCCAATAGCTCCATCGACATGAAACCAGAGTTTTTCCGCGGACGCGATATTGGCGATTTCCGCAAGTGGGTCGATAGCCCCGGTGTTTACAGTACCCGCGGTCCCTACGACCAAAAATGGCAAAAGTCCCTTCGCCCGGTCCTCCCTGATGCCTGCGCACAGTGCGTCAGGCAGCATCCTTCCGGCGTCGTCAACCGCGACGGTCCTCAGATTTGCCGATCCGATCCCGGACAATTGCATTGCCTGCGCGATGCAGGAATGAGCCTCCCTGGACGCATAAGCGACGAGCTGGCGGTCGCAGGTCCGCAGGCCGGTCTCCCGAACGGACTGACCCAGCGCTTCGTTCCTGGCGATCGTCACCGCGACGAAGTTTGCCATCGAAGAGCCGGTGAGAAACAATCCGCTCGCGCCGGTGGGGTAGCCAAGGGCTTCGCTCATCCAGCGCACGATCTGTTGTTCAACCGCCAGGCCAGCATGGTCGCGGCCGCCGCAGTTCATGTTCAGCCCGCCCGCGACGATTTCCGCCAACATTCCGATCGGCGTACCAGCACCATGAACCCATCCCATGAACAACGGATGCAGGTTGCCGGTCGCAAATGGCATGATGTGCTTGCGCACATCGTCCAGGACATCGCCCAATTCGCGAGGACCGTTCGGTAGCGGGCGGGCAAACCTCTCGCGCGTTTCATCGGTCGGTCGCTGCCATACCGGCTTCTGCCTGATCGTTTCGATGTGGGCGATCATGTCGTCCAGCAAGCCGTGCGCTACCTCGCGAAACTGATCCCAGTTCGATGGATCAAGGCTGGTGGAGGTCTCGGCCACACCTTTTCCTGCTGGGCGTTTCTGCTCAATGGACCGCGACATCAAGCATCCAGCGGATGTCGGAGGACAGCAGATAGTTTCTCGAAGAATGCATCGAGCCTTGATTCGATCGGACCGAACGCCTGATGCAACGACTGGCCCGCCGACATCCTCTTCGAGACGCTGATCACATCGTGGGCGGAGGCCGCGACGCGCAACACCGTGCGCGGACCGACACGCACGGCTTGCCCGACGTGGCAGATCGGGCCCTCGTTAAGACCGCGCATCAGCACCTGAATGGTTTGGCACTGCTCGAACGAAGCGAAGGAGCCCGCGCTGTTTGTGACGGTCAGCGGGACCATTGCCCGTGAGCCGAGATGGTCGCCGTCATCATCCTGATGCAGGGAAATACCGCTAAGCGGGCCAGTTCGTGAGCGAACCAGGCGAACAAACTGTTCCTTGACGAGGTGTTGCCGGGGTTCATCGATCTCTGCATAGGGGTCAAGATGAGCCAACGCAGCGACCCACCGTAAACCCAGGCCCAGATTCAATTCCGACTTGAACGCGAAGGTCATCCGTTGGCGAAGGGTCGCCGGCCAGTCTTGAGCCGCGGTATATTCCGCCAGGCCTGCCGGAATATCGGACCCTGCCGCAATATCTCCGGCCAATCCCGCGGGGATGAGAAGTGCGCCGGAAAAAGGAGGCCCGGCGATGAACTTGGATCCCGTCACAGCCACCACGAAACCGTCTTCCAGATCCTGCTTCAGTTGGGAAATTGAGCCACGGAACTGGCAGGCATCGACGATAACCCGCACCCGACCTGGGGCAAGAGCCGCGGCGTGGCGCGCGGCTTGTCGGGTCACGGCCGGCAAGCCGGTTTTCGATGTGTCGAGCACATGGACAAGGACATCTCGATCTAGCTTGAGCTCCAGTTCGACGATGGCGATGATGTCGGCATCGATTTCATGCTGATGTCGAGGCTTGCCTTTCTCGTCGCGGATGGCAATCGTGCGCACTTCAATGCGGCCCGGTAACAGCCCTTCGAGGGGAGCACCAGTCTCGACTGCGCTACCGAGTGCCGTCAAATCCGAGTAATGCCGCCCTGCCGCCGCCCGTGGAACCCCATTTCCTGTTTCGTCAGGTGCAACAAGCAAATTGGTCAAGGGGCGCCTGGAGAGGCCTGCAATCGTGCAGAGAGCGAGAAGCTCCGCATCCGTCCCGGAAGCGGCGAGAATGACTTGCGCTCCCGTACAGCCAAGATCGGAAACAATTCGCTCTCGAATGTCACCGAACCATCGATCGGATGCGACAGGCGAACGTGACTCGATATCAATGAGGCGTCGCAGCTCGACCCCGGCCGCCATCAACCCCTCCCGAGAGGCGTTGCTGGCCGTTGTCGACGAGAATGAGATCTCATCGTCCGCCGAAGTCGTGCGCGTTCCATAACGATTGCGCCGTGTGATTGCATCCAGCCAGATGCGCCTGTCGCCACCTGTCCCGAGCAGGAATGAAAGGGAGGCCGGCGAATGGAGCTCGCGATCCCACCCACCCATTTCCGAGGTCGGATTCGCCGGCACCTGCGGGATACCAAGCTGAATTGCAGGCATGACGTTCTCCGTAGTCGGGGCGATGGCGAACTGGTTTCGGTTAAAGCGGTTCACTGACCGCCACGGCACCGGCCAGGTAAGAGATCTTGGCGTCATGACTGATCAACGGTTCGAGATCGCTCGCCCGCTGAGTGAACTCCAACCCGCATCGGTCGACATAGGATCGATCGACGCGTTCGCAAAAACCCGGGTCGATGATCTTCTCGCCGTCCCAAAAAACGGCATGGCCGGTGTTTGGAACGGTCGGTGAAACCACGCCTATGATCGCGGGTTTGGCCCAGAGCATGTAGATACTGCTCAGAAGAACGAAACCGCACTTGTTGGCCACGCCCCGCATGATGGAATGGCTCATCGGTCCGCCGAGCGGGTATGCGGGATCGCAGCTTCGTGCGATTTCCTCGACTTGTTCGTAGGTTCGGCCCGTGAGCATCGCCAGGACACAGACCAGGCAGTCGTCATCAGTTCTCTGATAGATCGCAGGTTTTCCCGTATGGGCGCATTCGATCGCTGGCGTGGACGTCGTCCGCGCCACGCGCCGTGCCAGTGCGCCTTCGAATGCCGCGAAGAGCTTGCGCATGGCGCTTTTCTTGTAGGGGAAGATGCTCTCCCAATCCATGGAATGAACGATCATCGCGACATCGGCTTCGAACACCAGCAGACGGCCATCTGCGAGTTCGGCGCAATCGATGGCGAAGTAGTCCAGCCCGAGACGTCGATGAAGAGCATCGAATGCACGAGCGTGACGTACCGCGAAATCGTTGTCGAAGTTTGCCATCCACAACGCTTCCTCGGCGCGCCTGTCTTCGTGCTGAGTCATGCCGGCGTTGAGGTAGTGAACCATCCAATGCTCGGAGACCGCGAGATGGCTGGCATAGGGCCGCCCGTTGATGAACGCGACGCGCTGCTTGCGGAATTTGCGGTCCGTCCCGCTGTAGTCGATGAACGGCGTGATGTAGAATTCGCTCTCGTTCTGCGAATTCAGATAGGCGGAGAGTTCCGGTCGCGTGGAGATCTTCTCCATTCCCTTGCCGGCATGCGTGCCGACCGGGCGGACAATCACAGGAAACGCGGCCGCCGCGAGGATTGCGTCGACCTCGATTTCCCCCGAAGCCAGCCTCTTGATCAGCGCCCGATCAGCGCGCGCTGCGGGCGGGGCAAGGATCGAAGGCTCATGCTTCAACGCCTCCGCGACCCCGTCCCTGGACAGGGCCATGATGAGACGTGGCGCGTTGTTCATTATGGGGCCGGACCAGCCGCGCAGCAGCCGGTGAAGGTTTTCCAGTACTGGAAGATTTACCGCGGACTCTCCGACGGCCACGAAGGCGACGTCGTGCTCGGGAACATCGTTCAGGTCCGCCGTGTCAGCGTCGACGTAGTGGAGCAGCAGGTTCGCGTCGGAGCCCTCCAGCAGAAATTCAATCGGCGTGTTCGCCATGAAGTCGCCGGCCGTCACGAAAACAAGGACGTTCGGTCCTGTGCCTTGTCCGTTGCGTATCCGGTATTGTCGACTGATCTCGAGCGCGGCCTTCTGGCTGATGACAGCCTTGTCTTCCTCTCCGATTGCGTGGAGAAGGATCGATACGTCCAGGAACGCGGCGGCATCGTTGAGATCAGCAGAAACGCGCGCGAACAGCCCGTCCCATATTGGGGAAATATCCCTTCCTTCAAAGACGGCGCGGACTATGGGGGCCTTACCCAAGATGAGGTTCGAATTTTCCGACATCAGTGCCTTGGCTACCGCGCTTTTCAAAGTCTCAAGCCCTTCCGTCACGCGGTGGTGCGGCCGTCCCGGCCTCGACTCCGTTGCCCAACACGATGGCGGATTGTTGCTCTCAGCGCTTGTGCGAGCCTTGTGCATGCAGGCAAACGGGCCTTACGGATTTGTAATACCCCGGCAACGCTCCCGTATGTTTGATCGGACATAGTCGCCGACGAACCGCAGCGGCTACGTGTCCATAAGCTGGCGAGTTCGAGGGGTGACGTCCAAAGATGCTGGACCGCGGTTACTCCACCCTATCGGGCAAGTGGATCCGGATCGCCACGACCGTGGCTCTTCTCGCCATTGTCTGCCTGTTGATCGTCATGCCCGGCCATGGACCGCTCGCGGACGAACGTTCTTACGTGCTTTGGGTCTGGTAACCCAATGCTGTTGGATCAGTTCTGGGACGATACCGGTGCTGCCAGGCCGCGCGTTGCAAGCCTGGCCAAAGGCACTCCTGCTTCCCCTGTTTTCCAGCTGATTGTCGTGGTCGTCGCATTTCTGGTGCTCCGGATTGGACTTGCCTCGGTCATTCCGCTGTCGATCGACGAGGCCTACGCAGTCGTGGTGTCGCGCAGCCATTCGCTTTCATATTTCGACCACCCGCCACTGGGTTTCGCGCTGGCCCGTCTGATGGCGGATGTTTTCGGCTGTGAATGCCGGCTGGCCGCTCGGCTGCCTTATGTGTTGCTCGGCTCGCTCTCGACGTTGCTGCTTTTCGAAGTGACGCGCCATGCCTACGGCAAGGTTGCCGCATTCTGGGCCGCGGCCTGGTTCACCGTTGCGCCGTTCTTTCTTATTTCGGCAGGGCATTTCGTGGTGCCCGACGGGCCACTCGATTTCTTTCTTCTGGCCAGCGCCTGTGCCGCCATGCCCATGGTTCTGGGCGAACGGCCACGCTTCGCTTTGCTCCGCTGGATCATCGTCGGCGTCGCTTTCGGTGTGGCGCTGATGTCGAAGTACCAGGCCGGGCTGTTTGGCATCTCGGCCCTGCTTGTCTTGGTGTCGACGCAGTCCGGCCGGGCCGAACTGCGAACGCCAGGCCCCTGGATTGCCGGCGCCATCGCAACGCTTGGCCTGCTGCCCGTCATCATCTGGAATATGGACCATGGCTGGATCTCGTTTGCCTTCCAGTCCGGCCGCGGCCTTGCCGAGGATGGCCATGCCCTGCATCCTGGAAATCTTGCCATCACGTTGCTGGGCCAGGCTGGCTATTTGTGGCCGCCGACCTGGCTTCTGGCCATGGCGTGCATGTGGGGCGCAGCCCGCAGCGGTTCGGTGGCCGATCGGTTCTTCGTGACCATCGCGGCGCTGCCGGTGGCGTTCTTCGACTTGGTCGCCCTGTTCAGCGCCCATTCCCTGCCGCACTGGTCGATGAGCGGCTTCCTGTTCGCCTTTCCGCTTTTCGGTCAATGGTGCAGCCGTCTTGCCGAACGCCGACCTGGATTGCTGCGGCTGTCCTTCACTATCGCCGCCATCGTCGTTCCGCTGCTGGCGATGGGGTTTGCGGTGCAGGTCCGGACCGGCGCCTTCACGCGGGCGTTTTATGAACGAGCGCCGAAATTCGACGTCAATTGGCAACTCGTCGATTGGTCTGCGTTGACCAGTGAGCCGCAGGGCAGCGATCTCAGCGGCGCCAACGCCTATGTGGTCGCATCGAACTGGATGCAGGCGGCGCGGGCCGCCGACGCCCTTGGACCGGACGTACCGATAGAGGTGCTGCCGGGCGACCCGCGCCATTTCCAGTTCATGGACGACGGGCGCTTGAAGACGCGAAGCGCGGGCTTCTTCGTCGGCGCCCTGGACTTCGGCAAGGAAGCGGCTCGCGAGAAGGAGTATCGCGACGGCCTTGACGGACGATACGTCGTCGATGGCCCGCCCCGGCGCCTGGTACAGCGCATCGCCGGGTTTCCCGTCTTCGAAATCCTGATCCTGCCGGTCAACCGCATTGTGGCATCGCAAGCACACTTGCCGGGCGACGGCCAAGCAAACGATGGCGGACCGCGTCCTTGAACCAGGCGACATACCCAGTGCCAGACGTCGAACTGGCGGCGGATACAAGCAGCGGTGCATCGCTGCAACGCCGCGGGGCGGAACTCACGGTCGTCGTCCCAACGCTGAACGAGCGCGCCAACATCGATCTGCTGGTTGCGCGGCTGCACAAGTCGCTGCTCGGGATCAACTGGGAAGTGGTCTTTGTCGATGACGATTCAAAAGACGGGACGATTGCGGCTGTCCGCGACATCGCCAGCCATGATTATCAGGTTCGCGGCATAAGGCGCATCGCCCGCCGCGGCCTCGCCGGGGCATGCCTCGAGGGCGTCCTGTCCAGCTCGGCGCCCATCGTCGCGGTCATGGACGGCGATCTCCAGCACGACGAAACATGCCTTGCCGCGATGTTCGAAACGATGCGAGGCGGCGGCGCCGACCTGGTGGTGGCCAGTCGTTACGGAGACGATGGCGATGCTAACAGCGGACTGAGCCGGCTGCGTTCGGGCGGCAGCCGGCTGGCGACGCATCTCGCGCGGCTGTTGCTGAGGGTTCCGCTCAGCGATCCAATGAGCGGCTTCTTCATGGTGCGGCGTGACATCGTCGATGCGGTTGCGCCGCGCCTGTCGCGGCAAGGCTTCAAGATCCTGCTGGACATTGCCGCATCGTCGCCGACGCCGCTTCGCATCCGGGAAATCCCCTATGTGTTCGGTCCGCGCCTGCATGGACAAAGCAAGCTCGATTCCCTGATTGTGCTTGAATATCTGGGGCTGCTGGTCGCCAAGGCATCGGGCGATCTGATCTCGACGAGGTTTCTCGCCTTCGGTCTTGTCGGCTCGGCCGGTGTCGTGGTCCACCTCGGCGTGCTGCATACGCTGCTGGCCCATGGCCTGCCTTTCGCGGTAGCCCAGACCGCGGCCATGTTCACGGCCATGGCGTTCAACTACACGCTGAACAACACATTCACCTATCGCGACCGGCGCCGGCACGGCTGGCGCTTCGTCACCGGATTCGCGATGTTCGCGGCGTTGTGCAGTTTTGGTGTGGTGGCGGGCGTCGGCGTGTCGACGCTTCTTTACACCAGTCCGTCGCGGTGGTGGGCGGCCGGGCTTGCCGCCGCCGCCGTCGGCTCGGCTTGGAACTATATCACCAACTCCGCCATCACCTGGCGCGTGCGTTGATCGCCCGAAACGAGCCCGAAAACAGACGGAAATCCCCAAATGTACCAAATCGATGCCGCAGTGACCGCCTGGATCAACAATTGGGCGGGACATGCTCCCGCAGTCGATTTCATCATGGTCTGGATATCGACACTCGGCGTTCCGCTCATGGTACTGGCAGTCGCCTTGCAATGGTGGCCGCCCCAGCCGGACCGGACCATGCGCCATGTGGTAGTGGCAGCCGGCCTGTCGTTCTTGCTTGGTCTCGGAATCAATCAGCTGGTGTTGCTGTTCGTACAGCGGGTGCGTCCCTACGACGCTCATGTCACGCATCTGATTATCGGGCGGACCGTAGATTTCTCATTCCCGTCCGACCATGCCACCGCGAGCTTTGCCATCGCGGCGGCGTTTCTGGTGCACGGCTTGCATCGCCGCGGGCTCGCATTTCTGGCGGCCGCATTGCTGGTCGTGCTGTCACGCGTTTATTTGGGAACGCACTATGTCAGCGACATTCTCGGCGGGGCCGTCTCTGCAATCATGGCGGCTACGCTGGTGCGCGCGGCCTACAGGCAGAACACGCGGGCCGACCGTTTGATCACCGGCATATTGTAAAGAGGTATTAGTCAAATGGCGACCGGCTATCTCACCCGATTTTTGGAAAAATGCGCGGGTGGTCCGATCCTGCGCAGAATTTCCCGGAAATACTCTCAGAATTTCAGAAAATGACAGAGCCAAACCAGTCCGCGCGTCGGGGGTTTTGGAAGCCGTTTGACAGATAAACCGGAGCACCCAGCAAACTTGACTTCATCAGCGCCACGGCAGGCTCTTAGCGGTCGGTGAGGTACGGAGGCGCCGTCAGTTCCAGATGATACTGGCTGCCGTTGCTGGCCTTGAGGCCACCACGGACGAAATTGCCGCGGATTCGATACCGCCGATGCAATTCCAGACCGGCAATGCCCGATCCGACAACTGGCAGATCATGCGCCGAGATCCGACCGTGCGCCTCGTCCGAGAACAGCACGTAGTCGGAATGTCGCGCGAGCGGAAAGCCCATAAGTTCCAGTTCCTGACCAATATAGCGCTTCGGCTGCCATGTGACCGCGCCGATCCGATGCAGCGCACCGGCGGCGTCGGCCGAGGTCGCAGCCGAGGTGAGAATCATCAGTGCGGCAAGCGCCGAGCACGCGAACATTCGCCGGATGGAAAGGTTGTTCATGTCAGCCTGCCTTTGCAAGGTCCTGGTCCGTCTTGATGATGTCGAGGCCGTCAGGGATGTGCAGATAGCCTGGATTGCTTCCCTGGTGCTGCGTGACGCCATATTGCCAGAGCACCGTGTTGGTCGCCTTGTCTATGACGACCACGCGCTGGTTGAGATCATCGGTTGCAAGGACGTTGCCGTTCGGCAGCTCGATAGCCAGCGAGGGACGGTTGAGTTCTTCGTGCGGCTTGGGCTTGTACTGCCAGACGATTTTGCCAGCGCGGCTGATCTCGATGATTTTTCCGGGCTTCGTGTAGCCCGCCACTAGAAAATTTCCGGCCCTAGTCATTTGCGGATCGGAGGGATACCGGATCGGCAGCTTGAGATGCAGGATCTCCTTCCAGTTCTGGTCGAGCTCGATCAGGGAATGATCATGGATCGTGCTGACGAGCACGTGGCCGTTCGGCAGCGGCTTATCGCCGTTAGGAGAGTCGAGTGCTGGGGCTTCTCCCCAGCATCGCCCCGTGATCCCGGCCTGCCGGACGATCTTCTTGTCAGGGGAAATGTCAAGAATTCGGCAGTTGCGGATGTCGGCGACAATGACGTCCCCGTTCGGCAGCTTGTAGGCGTCGTCGGGAAAGTCGAGATAGCCCGGGTTCGAGCCGGGCCGTCCGAGGTCGCCATATTCCCAGGTCACCTTTTTTGTCTTCCGGTCGATGATGCGGATCACCTGCTGATGTTCGAGATTGGTGATGACGCTGTTGCCGCCGTCGGCGAAGAACGCGTCGTCCGCGCCCGAGCCAGGCGGAACGTCGGCGAAATGATATTCCCAGAGGATCTTCTTTTGCGGACTGATCAGGAGGAGGCGATTATTGCCGCGGTCGGCGATGAGAACGTCGTAGTCGCCGAGCGCGCTCGCGTCCGCAGGAGTGGCTGCAACTGCCGGATCCACCGGCTGCGGTTTTCTTATGGGTATTGGCGGGGTGTTGATTGGCTGATCCGGGAGAGAGCTTTCGGCTGGCGCACAATATCCGGGCCGGGCGAGCAGAAGAGTTACCGTGACCATCGTCGCGAAGAAGAGTCCCCGCCGGATCGGTTTGGTAGCTCGCATCCGTCGGGTCACGAGTCCTTTCGAGGTCGCGCTGGCTCCCTCGATTCGCCCGTAACCCATGCTTTCAAGGATTCGAAAACGACGCCCGCCTTCCGCTGGAGTATCAGCCGGTCGAGAACGAGAATGACGATCAAGACGAGCGCCCAGGACAGCAGGGTATCGCTGAGGAAGGAGGAGCACCGCGCCGAATAGGAAACTCCAACAGGGGATGGACGGGATCGTATGGGGACTTGACGTTCGGCCCTGCACCTTCCCCTCCGAAAAGCACGGTGCGATGACAGGTTGTGGCTCCAGCACGCGCCGCGCCGCCTGTGAGAGAAGCCGCAGAAGGGCACTTCGCGTACCGCTGACCTTATATACTAGAGAGTATCCTTGCCGGCAGTTGTCCGGTAACTTACGGTTTCGTAAGGATCGAGCCTGCCAATGCGGACAGGCAGAGCAATCCGGCCGTCCGGACACCTGGTCGTGGTATGGTCCTTCACCGGAGCACCGGACTTCCTGATCGCATTGACTCCTGCGATCCACTCCTCGCGGGAGCGGGCTTTGCAATATTGACCCTCGTCGGCCACGTTAGTGCAGTGGCGGCAGAACTTAGCGCGACGGCTCCGTCGTCGTCGGCGTGTGTTCGTGGTCGTAGATACCACTCCGCCAGAAAACGTCATCGCGTTCGTGATGGACAGAATGGGCTGATTGTTTTCTGACCGGCACGGCATAGAGCCTGTTCCACGATAACCGGCAATGATGGCGGCCGGCGTAGCGTTCTACCTCTCGCCATCCGGCTGATCGGTTTCGCCGTCCGTGCTCGGCCGAGCTACGCCATGTAGCGACTGGCCGCTTCCAAACCATACGGATTTGTGAGTCGCGCAATGGCTATATGTGGACTAGGCTTACATCGGTCCATGCTCCGAATTGCATGATGGCCAAAAGCCACTCTGGCGCTTCATGACTTCGCCGATCATTTGCTCGACGGGCCTATTTGTCGCCCCCGATCGTTGACTTGCCAATGACGCATCTTGGTCGGCTTCCAACCGGAAGCAAGAATGAATGTTGGATAAAACAAACCAGGAACCGCTGGTAATGCAATTGGTTCAAAGGGTCGACAGATGCACCGGAGACTATGGGCTTGGCCTTCAAGGCGCGCCTTATCCGTGCACCCCTCCGGTTCCGCAGCGTGAGTCGGTCTTGAAAACCCTTGATGGCACCCTGGGCTTGCATAACTTTATCGCCCAGCAGTTTTCTATGCCGGAGGGTATGTGCGGGCGCGTGACAGGGGCGGTTATGGGGCTGATAAATCATCTGCCCAACAGGCGCGCTATCGAAATATTGGACATCGCCGAACAGGATGATGTGCTCGAAATCGGATTCGGACCGGGTTTCGCGCTCAAGGAGATGTCCAAACGAGTCCGCAGCGGCACCATTACCGGGGTGGACCTATCTCCGGTCATGCTTCGCCAAGCGCAAGCCCGAAATCGAGCCGCAATTCAACATGGAAAGCTGAAACTGATCCAGGGGACCTTCGAGCGACTGCCGCTGGAAAGCGTCTCGGTCAACAAGGTTCTGGCCGTAAACGTAATCTATTTTTGTTTGCCGATCGGAACTGCCCTCGCGGAGGCCCGCAGGGTTCTCCGCCCGGGCGGAACAATGTCGATCTATGCGACGGATTGCTCTTCCAGGAGGAGGTTGCAATTCATTGGTCCGGAAACCCGACAAACATTTGATCGGAAAGGATTGGAAGATTTCTTGAGACAGAGTGCATTTGCAACAGATCGAATCGATATTCAAACGGTTTGGTTGCCCTTCGGTTTTCGGGGCCTAGTGGCGCGACTTTGCAAGCGGTGAATGCGGCCATCAAGATCGATGTGCTATCTCAGGCACGCCAGCAGCCATTGGGATGACTATCGTGGCAGTGTAAATTTGCCCGCGCTGAACAAACGGCTCGGCGCCGCGAGCCGCAGAAAGTTACTTGGACCCTACAACAGATAGCCCTCGCGCTGCGCTACGCCAACGGCTCCGCGCCAGCGCCCGTCGCTCCATCCGCCCAGCAGGGCACACCCAACGCCGGAAACGAACTCAGAACTGGATAGAAACTGGGGGCAACGTCAATCTCGCACCAGCTTTGCGGTGCTACGCCACCAACATCAAGCACGGCTTCCGTGATTGCCTTGTCACGGCCTCATCGGCCATCTCGTTGATGCCCTTCAGCCGCTCGATGAGCGTATGAAGCCGCTCGGTACGAATCAAGGTATTCGGCTTGGCCAACGGCTCGAACCTTCACGCCCGAGCTTCCATCAACGAGCCCTTTGGTGGTGGGAATGCTTCGCAGGCGATTCGATCCAGGTTGTTCGCGCTGCCGCTCGGCCTTCGGCAGCCACCGTTTTCATCGCATGGAAGGGAACCGTTGCACGGGCTGCCTTGTTAGACTGTCGTTAAATCAAGACCGATGGATCAATGACGTGAAGCACGCTATCGCTCGAGTTGCTGATCATCCTCGCAACGGGCCGCTCCGGGCACTTCTTGGACTGCTGCTTGCTGCTGGAATTTCAGCAGCCACGCCGGCTTGTTCCCAGAGCCGCTCTGACCGTGCCTTCCTGGAGTGGGCGATTCAAATCGAAATTCAACAGCAGGACATGGGAAGGATTGCAGAAAGGCGGGCGCAGCTCCCTGCGGTCCGAGAACTCGGCACCTATCTTCTCGGGCGGCATCGTCAGGCTGAGGCCCGGCTGAGACAGACTGCAAGCCGGTTGGGCGTTGCGCTTTCAAGCAGGCTGTCGGCGACGCATCTCAGGGTCCAAAATCGCTTTGCATCAATTCCGAGCGCAAATTTCGATAAAAGCTTCATTCGCCACGAAATAGGCGATTACCGCTATTTTATAGCCCATTTCAACGCAGCGGCCGCTTCCCACGACCGCTCAGTTCAACAGTACGCGACCAACGAATTGGCCAGCCTCAGGCAGGATCAGACCAGGATCTTGACCAAAGCGCATTAGGGGTCGTGAATTTTCGCCGACGCCATGGCTAACTCCAGAAGGTACTGGTCCAAAGAGTGAGTGCGTCAACAAAAGTTATCCGATAGCTTTTAAATCCCGACCTCCTTCACAAACGCCCGCAATTCACCTGGAGGGGCGAGGCAAAAAGTTCGAAAAGCTTCCAAGAAGCCCAGCCAAACCGGATACTGGGCAGTCAACTTCGCTCCACGAGCCTCTTCCCCAGCCCGCGTTGCCTTTTGCCCACGAAGAGAACCATAGCACATTCCGCGATATGGCTCCAATACGGCCTACCACTTGCGGTCGATCATGCGCTGCGCAATACTACCTATTGGGGAAATATAGCATTGTTGGGTAGGTCGCATGCCTGTCTATGTTGTTGCGGAAATGCACTATGATCGCGTCATTCGGTCTAAGGAAGTCCAAGCGAATAGTCCTGATTCGGCTGCATCGGAAATGAATGCCTGCAAGACTGTCTTTAAAAGATGGGCGAAGGACTGGGTCCGAGTGACCGACGAGGTTGGCGGGCAAGAATTCGCGTACACTATCGCCCGGCGAAAGAATTCTGCTTAAGCGACCGACACGTACTCTCAGAATTTGTAGTTAATTCTGGCGACGACAGTGTTCTCGGTCTCGCGAGCGCTGAGCACGAAGGCCGGATCTAGGCTGCTCGCGCCATCTTTCGAGCCAAAATCGTAATAATTCCATTCGACGCCAGCGGTCCAATGTTCATTGAAAGCGTATTCAACGCCGAGACCAGCCGTCCAACCCACCCGAGACCCACCCCCAAAAGATTGCAACAAAAGCTGCGTCTCGGCAAACTTGTACTTGCTGAATGCAACGCCGCCATCGCCATAGATAAGCACCCGATCGATTGCGTACCCAAGGCGTCCGCGCACCGAACCCAGATAGTCCTGCTTGGTTTGGCAGACCGACCCAGGCGTGGCCGGACATTGACTATCGCCCTTTACGGTAGAGCCTGCGAAGTTGCCCTCAATGCCAATGACGAATTGGTTGATCTGATAGTTGTAGCCGATCTGCCCGCCGTACACGGCTCCGGACCCGTTTGTATTAAAGGGAACAAAGCCCGGAGAGCTTGCCGGCGACCAACGGCTGTCATTCCAGGCGCCACCGACTTGAGCGCCGACATAGAAGCCTGTCCACGAGTACGGCATGGCGGCCACTGGCTCAACCAAGTCGGCCGCCAGGACTGGAGAAGAGGCTGCCAGAAACGCCGCGGAACAGATGAGCCTGAGTTTCATGCCTTCGTCTCCAAATCGTCAACTTCCAGTTTGGCGCATTTTCCCATGAAAAGTCTGCGCTACTTTTGCAACAAGGTGAAATATTTACAGCCGGGGCCACGCACCGGCCGGGCGTCGCTCCGTCGCCAGGCCTTTGATCTCCTTCAATCGCATGCTTCGCCCATATTAGCGGAAGCGCATAAGAGTTGCAGCCGACGCGACTAGGCAACAGCGCCGGTTAGGCCCGGTATTTGCTGGCCGCCCCCGCTCGCGAGTGCCGGGCCGCTGCAGAGGTGACGCTATGGGAACGTCGGCTTCCAGTCGCGGTTGAGCGCCTGCTGCTAGCCTTCGTAGTCAGGAGTGAGTGTGAAGAACACCGGCCGGCGGTCACGGCCCGCAGCCCTGCAATCCGAGCAGCCGAAGAGCCCGACGATCCGCGCTTGGACGAAGCGAGTACCGCGCCTGGAACGCCAGCAATGCTCCCCTTCGCAAACCGGTTTGGCAACGAACTGGTCATGCCTCGCGATCTCTGGCGCGACAGGTTCCGTAGCATACCTTAATGAATAGCCGCTCTCCGCACATGCGGGCGAGGTACCAGCGAGGAACGCCGATGTCGGTCAGGCCTTTTGTCCGGACTTCGCCCTTGTCGATAGCGAGCAAGACGGCGCGGTCGCGATCACGCTTTCGAACCCGCCGGAGGGCTTTGGCTTGGTTTTGAAGGGGATCGGCAGCTCATAGTTCGCAGTTTCGTCCGGCCCGGGGAGCCACTTCGAGTTGAACCTCGAACGCCGTGGGCCGCCTCTTACCCTCTCGTTTCCTCCAGACGTCCAAGAGCCTGCTGGAGCCTAGTTGTTCATCTGTACAAAACTGGCCGGTGGCGAACAGTGGATAGGCTAGCGCAAATGATCGCTCGGCAAGCGCGTATGCAATAGGGCGCGTTGAGCGGCAACTCGGCTAGTCTGTCGCAAGAACGAAAATGGAAGAGAAGCAGAACTTTCGTGTGCGATTTTTGCACACGACCTTCCGCAACCATCTGATTTTACTTATCTATCTGCCCTGTCCATCATCGGGGCGATTGCGAGTTTTGCATTCAACATGTTGTTCGGATTGGTTTTCCAGGCGATCCGTCCAGGCGGATCGGGTTCTGCCGCGACATGTAGCGTATTTATTGCCGCAATCAAACTGTCTGCCGTCCTTGGTCATCAGCGTAGGTGCGGACGATTGCTTGCTGAACCAAGGAATCCTCGACTTGCCGGGTATGTCTGAGCCAATTGCGCCGGACCCCGTCTCAACAATGGAGTTACGGCGATGAGCGACCCGAGTCTGAGAAACCCGGTCTACGATCCGCAGGAGCCGTTGCTGATTGCGCGGCAACATGCGGGCGACGTCCATGGTATGACGGCGCTGTTCGAACCGGATGGGGTGATCGACTGTGGCGGTGGATGGTTTCCGCGCGGCCACGAAGCCATTCGCAGCTACTATGCCGATGTCATCGCCTCCGGCCGCAGGTTTGCCGGGGACGGCTTGCCCCGAAGCGCAGCGCAAGCGACATCGCGCCCGCAACGGGCGCGATCCACCAACAGTAAAGGCCGCGGCGGCTACCGCCGCAGCGCGTGTATGCTTGCCTTGCTGTCGCTGCCCATCGGTAGAGCCGTGTCATCGTCGAGAAGCCGCGTGATCCGGGCAAAGCCGGTGAACGCCTTTCTTGCTTCCTCCGCCGACATCTGTCCCGACAAGGCGGCCGAGCAGCAATTCAGCGCGCACTGATACACAGGCCCGCGCCGTCCTGTCGGCCATTTGCGCAAGAAAACCATCGCCTCGGCGACGCTGTCCACTTCTTCTACAGGGTACCCCTGCCCGCGCGATATTCGCACGGGCGAAAAGAAATGCAGGTAGTCCATTGTTTCCTCCGGTCGATCGAGATGCGCTCGACCGAACCCCATGTAACGCGCCGCCCGGCGGTTGGTTCCATGCGAAAAACTGAATTTTTGAAGAATCTGGCGGTCGGATCGATGAGCGATGTCGCCTATACCGTCGGAAAGTGGCACGCCACCTTGCGGCCGGGCCTATACTCCCTCAGCTCCGGCCGCTCTGTGCGGCAGCGCTCAACCGCTATTGGGCATCGGGGATGGAACCGGCAGCCGGATGGCGGCTTGAGCGGGCTCGGTACGTCGCCTGTCAGGATGATCCGCTTGCGCGTCCCGCCGGGCGTAGTCTCGACGACGGGAACAGCCGAGATCAGCGCCTGGCTGTAAGGGTGGGCCGGGGCTGAAAACACCTCTTCCGCGGACCCCTCCTCGACGATCGAGCCGAGATACATGACCGCGATGCGGCTCGAGACCTGACGCACCACGGACAGGTCGTGGGCGATGAAGACATAGGTGAGGTCCAGCTTCTCCTGAAGGTCGGCAAGCAGGTTGACGATCTGCGCCTGTACGGACACGTCGAGCGCGGAGACCGGTTCGTCGAGAACGACGAGATCGGGATTGAGGGCGATGGCGCGCGCTATGCCGACACGCTGGCGCTGCCCGCCCGAGAATTCGTGGGGAAAGCGCATGACATGGTCCGGCAACAGTCCGACGAGGTCGAAGAGTTCCGCGACGCGGTTGGTGATCTCGCGCGATGAGAGCCTGCCATGGATGCGCAACGGTTCGGCCACGAGATCGCCGACGCGCCGGCGCGGATTGAGCGAGGCCGACGGGTCCTGGAATACCATCTGCAGGCGCCGCCGCAGGGGCCTCAGTTCGGACAGCGACTTCGAGGTGATGTCGTTGCCTTCGAACAGAAGCTCACCGTCTGAAATGTCGTAGAGCCTAACCAGACAGCGCGCCAGCGTGGACTTGCCACATCCGGACTCCCCGACCAATCCGACGGTTTCTCCGCGCCGCACCATCAGGGAGACATTGTCGACCGCGTGGACGGTTCGCCTGCCTTCGGCGGAAAAACGGGTGCCGATCGAGAAGCGCTTGCCGAGCGAGCGCGTTTCGAGGATTGGACGGTCGTTGTCGATCATCGGTCCGCTCATGTCTGCGCCACCCGAAAGCAGGCCGCCGCGTGCGTGGCGGCGCCAAGGTCGGGCTTGCCGGTTAGACAGGGTTCGTACCGGACCGGGCAACGCGGGCCGAAGGCACAGCCTTGCGGCAACCGCAGCAGCGATGGCGGTGACCCGGGGATGGCTGGCAGGCGGCGGGGTTTCGCACCAGTCAGCGGCGGGATCGAACCAAGCAATGCACGCGTATAGGGGTGTCGCGGGTCGGAAAACAACTCCGTGCGGCTGCCGCGTTCGACGATGCGGCCGGCATACATGACCATGACTCGATCGGCGAGTTCGGAGACCACGCCCATGTCATGCGTGATGAAGACGACGGCCGATTTGTGCGTGGCGCGCAGCTTGCGCACGAGATCGAGAATGCCGGCCTGCACGGTGACGTCGAGCGCCGTGGTCGGCTCGTCCGCCACCAGCAGCGCCGGGTTGCAGGACAGTGCCATCGCAATCACCGCCCGTTGGCGCATGCCGCCGGAGAGCTGATGCGGATAGCGCGACATCGCTTCGTGGGGGTTGGGGAAGTTCACCTCGGCCAGAAGTTCCTCCACCCGCTCCATTGCCTTCGATTTGCTGATGTTGCGATGCGCGCGGATCTGTTCGGCGATCTGCCAGCCGATGGTGTAGACCGGCGTCAGCGCCGTCATCGGATCCTGGAAGATCATCGCGATCTCGTTGCCCCGCAGGCGCCTGAGTTCGCGCGGCGGCAGTCCGACCAACTCGCGGCCCTTGTAGCGGATCGAGCCTTCGATGATTGCGTTGGGGTCGGTGATCAGGCCCATCACCGCAAGCAGCGACACTGTCTTGCCGGAGCCGGACTCGCCGACGACACCGAGAATTTCGCTTTCCGCGAGATCGAAGGAAACGCCATCGATGGCCCTCACCAGGCCGTCATCGGTCCGGAAGGATACCCGGAGATCACGCACCGACAATATCATGATGTCCTCAGGCGCGGATCGAGAAGGATGTAGACGAAATCGACAACCGCGTTGGCGACTACCACGAACATGGAAGCGTACATCACCGTCGCCATGATCATCGGCAGATCGAGGTTCTGCAGCGCGTCATAGGTGAGCTTGCCGATGCCGTGCAGCCCGAACACCACCTCGGTCAGCAGGGCCGAGCCGCCCACCAACGCTCCGAAGTCGAGGCCGAACAAGGTTACGAAGGCGATGAGCGACGTGCGCAAGGCATGGCGCAGCAGGATGCGGGTCTCCGACAGGCCCTTGGCCCGGGCCGTGCGGATATAGTCTTTCTGCAGGGATTCGATGATGGCCGCTCGCAACACCCGCCCATAGATGCCGATGTAGAGGATGGCCAGCGTGATCCAGGGTATGACCAGCGTCAGGAACCAGCCTTTCGGATCGTCGGAAAAATTCTTGTAGCCGAGCGGCGGCACCCAGGAGAACGCCCAGCTGTCGTGGTAGCGGCTCTGGGTGATCAGGTTCATCACCTCTCCCAGCCAGTAGACCGGCATGGAAATGCCGAGCAGACCCAACGCCATCAGCAACTTGTCCAGCCAGCTGTCGCGGCTGGCGGCGGCGACGATGCCGATCATGATCGAGACAACCACCCACAGGAGAGCCGCTCCGAACACCAGCGAGAGTGTGACGGGGATCGAATCCATCACCGCCGGCACCACCTTCCAGCCACGATTGACGAAGGAGGTCAGATCGCCGGTGACGAAGATCTTCTCCATCATCTTCACATATTGCACGTAGAGCGGCCGGTCGAAGCCGAAGCTGTGGCGTACCGCCTCCAGCACCTCGGGCGACGCATTGCGGCCGGCGATGCGCGCCGCCGGGTCGGCCCCCGGCGTCGCGAAGAAGATCAAAAAGACGATGACCGAGATGCCGAACATCACGAACAGCATCTGACCGAAACGGCGCAGGATGGCGTAGATCATCAGTCGCGCCCCAGCCGAACCTTGGAGCGTGGGTCGAGCGCGTCGCGCAGGCCGTCGCCGCAGACATTGAGCGCCATCACGGAAACCGCGATCGCCAGGCCCGGTACAAGCGCCACCAACGGCCTGGTGTAAAGCAGCGCCTGGCCGTCCTGGATGATGGTGCCCCAACTCGCCGCGGGCGGCTGCACGCCGATCGACAGGAAGGAAAGCGCCGATTCCGTCAGCATGTTCAGTGCCATCATCAACGGCACGAAGACGATCAGCGTGGTGGTGATGTTGGGCAGGATGTCGCGCCACAGGATCCGCGGCCCCGGCACCCCCAGATTGATCGCGGCGAGCACGAACTCGCTGTGGCGCAGCGACAGGACCTGCCCGCGTATCGGACGCGCCACGTAGGGTATGTAGACGATGCCGATGATGATGACCGGCAGCCACAGACTGCCGGACTCGATCTCGATCGGCCCGATCGAGATGCCTTGCGCGATGGTGACGATGGAAAGCGAAATCGCCAGGAGATAGATCGGAAACGCCCACAGCACATCCAACAAGCGCGACAGCACCGTGTCGGTGAAGCCGCCGAAATATCCCGCGATCAATCCCGCCGCCGTGCCTAGAATCAGGGTGAAGATCGTGGCCGCCCCGGAGATCAGCAGCGAGCTCAGCCCGCCATAGAGCATCCGGGCCATGACATCGCGCCCCTGGCTGTCGGCGCCTAGGAAATAATTGCCGAGCCGCCATGTCGGCCCGAGCGGCGTGTAGCCGAGCCCGAGCCCCTCTGTCGATTGTTCCATCACCGGAACGTCGGCGCCGTCGATCTGGATGACGGCGTCGAGCGTCGAGGCGAAGGGGTCCACGCCAGCCCATTTCGCGTAGAGAGGCGCACTAAGGCAGGCGAGGACGATGAGGAGGAACACGGCCAGGGATGCCATGGCAGCCCTGTCCGTTGCCAGCTTCGCAAACGCGACGGCCCAAGGCCCTCGCGTCTTGCGCGGCATGGCGACAGCTTCGTTCGACACGGACGTGCCCTTCCGCGGTTCGTTACTGCACCCAGGCCATTACTGTACCCAGGATTGGGTGATCATCCAGTTGAACTGCCGGTTGAATTTGAAATTGCCAACGCGCTTGCTGACGAAGTCGAGCCGCTTCGGCGTGAAGAGGCCGACGGCCGGTGCCTTGTCCGTGACTTGCCTGTCGATTTCGGCCCACAATTTGTCGGCGGCTTTCTGATCGGTCACGCCAAGGTCTAGTGCCTTTTGCATCTTGGCGTCGATATCCTTGTCGCAGAAGCCTGCGATGTTGATCGAAGCGTCCGAACCTTCGCGGAAGGAGGCGCAGCTGAACAGGATGTTCAGGAAGTCCGAAGCCGCGGGATAGTCCTTATACCATTGGGTGACGGACATCTGCACTTTGTTGTTGGTGTTCTGGATGTAGGTGAACTGGATGTTGGAAGAGATCGGCTTGACGTCGGCGACATAGCCGATGGTGGTCAGCACGCTCTGCAGATAGACGCCGATGGACCGTGAAATGGCCGTGTCCTCGACGATGATGGTCACCTTCTGGCCCTTGGTGCCCGATTCCTCGACGAGCTGCTTTGCCTTGTCGAGGTCAGGCGCCGACCATTTGGCGCCGGGGTTCTTGGTGAAGGGGCAGTAGTCCTCGTGGCCGGGGAAGTCCGGAGGCAGGACCTGGCACACCGGCGAGGCCAGCACCTTGCCGCCGAACAGCTTGACCAGCGTGTTGCGGTCGACCGCGTAGGCAACGGCCTGGCGCGCCTTTTCATTGTCGAACGGTGCCAGCCGATTGTTGAGCGGCGCATACCACCATGCCGAAAGCGGCGAGATGTGCAACTGGTCCATGGCCTTGGTGCCAAGTTCGCCAAGGCGATCGCTGGGCAGTGCGTCGAACATCCAGTCGGCTTCGCCGTTGTGGATCGCGGTGACGGCAGCTTCCTCGGAGAGGCCGAAATCATACTGGACGACATCAGGATAACCGTCCGGCTGGGCTTCCTCGCTCCACTGCTTGAAGTTGGGGTTGCGGGTCACCGTCATGCCTTTGTTGGGATCGAAGGCGGAGATCATGTAGGCACCGGTGCTGGGAATGGGCTTGGAGCCCATGTCTTCCGCGGGCGTGTCCGCCGGCAGCACCACGGCGTGCGGCAAGGCGAGCTTGTAGAGAATCTCGGCGTCCGGCTTGGTGAGGTTCAACGTGACGGTGCCGGCCGCTTCGTCGCCCACAACCCCGCCTTCCAGCGTGCAGCTCTTGGTGTCGGCAAGGCATTTGTCGGCGCCGACGATGCCGGCATAAAATGTACCAGAGGTCGGTCCGGAGACCTTGAAGATGCGCTGGAAGGAAGCAACGACGTCCTTCACGCCGAGATCCTTGCCGTCGGAGAACTTGATGCCCTTGCGCAGCTTGAAGGTGAAGGTTTTGCCGTCATCGCTGACCTGCGGCAGCGCCTCGGCCAGATCGGGAACGATGGTGAAGCCGTCCATGCCCTCGGCCTTGCGGAAGGCGACCAGGCCGTCATAGATCGGCTGATACATTTGCCAGCCCTGATCGGTGTAGTTGATATGCGGATCGAGCGTTCCGGCGGCCGAGCGGGCCAGCAGGCGAATAGTGCCGCCTCGGTGTTCCTTGAGATATTCGGCCTGTGCCGGAGCCAGCCACATGCCGGCCAGCAATGCCGCGGCCGACGCCGCCAAGAGCAATTTCTTCATGTCGTAGTTCCCCTTTTCTCAGTTGTCGTTGTCGTCCAGGAAGTCTCCCACCACCCGCATGCATAGATCCTGCTCTTCGACATGCGGCATATGGCTGGAATGCTCGAATATCTGCCAGCGCGATCCCTTGATGCCGTCCTTGAAGGGCTGCACTGTCGCAGGCGTGGCCTCGTCGTAACGGCCGGAGATGATCAGCGTGGGAGCATCGATGGCTGGCAAGCGGTCGATGATGCTCCAGCTCTTCAGCGTTCCGATGACGTGGAATTCGTTCGGACCGTTCATGACGTTGTAAACGGTCGGATTGCGCACGACCTGGGCGAAAGTCTCGGTCACTTCGGGCGGGAACGGCACGACCCGGCAGACATGGCGCTCGTAGAACACCATCGTCGCTGCCTGGTAGTCCGGATGATCCGTCGTGCCGGCCTGTTCGTGCCGGGTCAGCGTCTCCTGCACGTCCTTGGGCAGGTCGGCGCGTAGCCGGTTGGCCTCCTGTACCCATAGCGTCATGGACGCCGGCGAGTTGGCGATGGTCAGCGACTTCAGGCCCTTCGGCCGCGTCACCCCATATTCAGCGCCCAACATGCCGCCCCAGCTCTGTCCGAGCACGTGGAAGCCGCCTCGGATGCCCAGATGATCGACGAGGTTTTCAAGTTCGTCGATGAACAGCCTGGGCGTCCAGAAATCGGCGCCTCTGTCAGGCAGCAAGGTGGAATTGCCGCAGCCCAATTGGTCGTAGTGGATGACGGCACGGCCTGTTCGGGCAAGAAGCTTGTAGGCATCGACATAATTATGGGCGGCGCCCGGCCCGCCATGCAGGATAACGACCGGAGCCTTGCCGGCATCGAGCTCGCCGCTGACCCGATACCAGGTTTCGTAATCGCCGAAGCCGGCCCGCCCTTCCCTGGTGACGATCTCCGGTAACATCCTCGCTCCTTGCGCGGTTGAAGACATGTTGCTTGTCACTAGTTCGCCTCCCGGCTGGACCGAACCCATTCTTCCAGCATCTGCACGCCGAACGCCGTGGCGCCTTGCCTGCCAAGGGGCCGATCCGTGTCGGCCAGTTCCTTGCCGGCAATGTCGAGATGCACCCAGGGCCGATCCTCGGTGAAGTGACGCAGGAACGCCGCGGCGTAGGGAGCGTCGCCGTCTTCCATGTCCTTGGCGTGATGCCGCAGGTCCGCGAACGGCGATTGCAGCCCCTCGTCATAAGCCCGGTCGAGCGGCAGCTGCCAGAACCGCTCGCCGACCGCTTCTCCGGCCGCGATCATCCGCGAGGCGATGGCATCGTCGGTGCTGAAGAGGCCGGCGAATACCGATCCGAGACCGCGCATCACCGAATAGGTCAAAGTGGCGAGATCGACGATCACCGACGGGTTGAAGCGTGAGGCGGCATAATAGAGGCAGTCGGCCAGGATCAGGCGTCCTTCCGCATCCGTGTCGAACACTTCCACGGTCTGCCCGGATGCTGTCGTGATGATGTCACGCGGCTTGAGCGCGGTGCCTGACGGCATGTTCTCGGCAATGCCGAGCACGCCGACCACGTGCACCGGGCTGCCTTGCCGGGCCAGCGCGATCAGCAGGCCGACCACCGCGGCCGCGCCGCCCATGTCGGCCTTCATGTCGAACATCTGCTCGCCGCGCTTTATGCAGAGACCACCGGAATCAAAACAGACGCCCTTGCCGACGAAGGCCAGCGGCTGTGCGGGGCCACCCTTGCCGCGATAGCGCAGGACCGCGACGCGCGGCGGTCGCACCGAACCTGACCCCACGGCCAGGATCGCGTTCATGCCGAGTTCCTTCAGCCTTGCCGTATCGAGTATCTCGACGTCGATGCCAGCTTCGTGCAACGGCTCCAGATGATCGTGGAAATTGTCGGGATGGAGATGGTTCGGCGGCAGGTTGACCAGCGTGCGCGCATATTCGACGCCATCCGCGATGGCATTGATCCGCGCCAGTGCCGAATTCAGCTCCGAACCGCCGGCCCCGACCAGTTGCACCCGCAGGGTCCGATCCGCCCCCGCCCCTTGGCGCCGGTTGCGCATGTCGAAACGATAGCGCCGCAGCCGCATGCCAAGCGCTATTCTTGCCAGGATTTCCGCTCCCGGCAGACCTATGCCTGCAATAGGGTCCAGGACCAGGGTAGCCGCGCATTCCCCTTTGCCTTCCAGATGCGCAGCCAGCAGGCCGCCGGCGTGCGCCAAGGAGAGCGCGGTGACGGCCTCGGCCTTGCCCAGGGCAAGTACGATCACGCGACGGGCCGATACCGCCTGGGGGGCAATGACATCGATACAGGTGCCGGATTCGGCCAAGACGGTCGTATCGGCACATGCCCGGGAGAGGATCCCGCCCATTTCGGTATCCAGTGCCATTGCCCGCGGACCAAAGCCTGTCTGGGCAGTCTGCAAGATCACGACGACGGAGGTTTCCGCGGAAATCTCTTCCGCCGTTTCAAAGACCGGCACTGGCGATTGAGGCATAAGTGGGCGTTCTCCTCATTGTGGGCTTTGGCCGAAGCGCCGCTTGCAGCTTGCGCAATGCTTCACCTGCCACCGGTGGAAGCCGGCCAAGCCGGTCGCCGCCGTTGGTGGAATGGTGCCGAAGTCCCCAAATAGTCGTTTTCGTAAGACGACTTAGTTGCTCTTCCCTCTTGGGTATCCCTGAACCGGCCAAGCGATCAAACGCCAATTTTGTCCATGTCGATTGACAAAAACTCAACTGACAATTCATGATCGGCCAATGGCCCTACCCTCACTCAATGGCATGCGCGCTTTCGAGGCCGCCGCACGTCTCGGCAGCGTCAAGGATGCAGCGGAAGAACTGCATTTGACGCCCTCTGCCATCAGCCGTCACATCCGTGCGCTTGAAAGGAATCTCGGTCAGGATTTGTTCGAGCGCGGCTTTCGCCAGATAACGCCGACCATCCGGGGCTCTTACTATGCACGCAGCCTCTCCGAGGCGTTCGAGGCCATCTGGCGCGCTACCGACGATGTCAGTCTCGCCAACGGCCCGAGCCACGGCAGGACCCAGCGTGTCCGGGTCCTGTGCGTGCCGGCAGTTCTGAACCTTTGGCTGGCGGACCGGTTGCCGAGCTTTCGCCGGCAGCATCCGGCCGTGGATCTGGAGATATCGACATCGGGCAAGCGGGCCAATTTCGATTTGGCCATTGTCGACGAGTTCGTCTACAAGGCCGGCCCGGCGCTGACGCTGCTGATCCCGCTGGTTCTGACGCCGGTCTGCGCGCCCTCGCTGCTCGACGGGCCGATGCCGCTGCGATCGCCCGCCGATCTGGTCAATCACCATCTGATCCACGAATGCGAGACCATGCGATGGAAGCGCTGGCTGGAGCAGGAAGGCGTTTTGGACACGACGCCGAAATCCAGCACGACGCTGGATGATTGCACTCTGATCATGCGCGAGGCGATCAATGGCGCTGGAATAGCGCTTGCCGACACGATGATGGCCCAGGATCTGCTGCAGCAGGGCAAGCTGGTCGCCCCGTTCAGCGCCCGCCACACCTATCCGGCCGGCATCTACCTGCATCAGCGTCGCAGCATAGGCAACAAGCCGGGTACCGGCCTGTTTCAGGATTGGCTGCTTTCCGAAGTCGAGGACCACAAGCGGGTCATGGCCATCGCCTAATGCATGTCGCGCGGAAGTGTCCTCGGTTCCGGGATAACGACATGCATAAAATCAGAAGCTTACAGCAGGTCAGGCGAATCCTATTCGCCGCGACATGCTGTAGGCAGCCGCTCTCGCCGACAGATGTTGTGAACGCGGGTTCATCCAGCCTGAAGCCGTGGATCGAAAATTCGAATCGACAGGCAGGCCTTTTGAAAAGCGGCTCACCATCATGGCCCGTCGATAATCGCGGTTCGTATTGAATATCTTTAAGGCCAAAGCCGGCAAATAGCTTGCTTGTCGGTTCCCCCGCGTCAGGCGTAACCTCTGCGGTCAACGCGTGAGGGCGCGTGATGCAAGAAGGGGACATTGCAATGACGATACAAGGCGCATCGCCTGACCTGTATAATGAAGACCTCGCTCCCGCCAAGGTTCGAAACTGGGGACCGTTCTCGATCTTCAACGTCTGGACGTCGGACGTTCATAGCCTGTGGGGCTACTACCTCGCCGCCAGCCTGTTTCTGTTCTGTGGCGGCTTCGTCAATTTCATCATCGCCATCGGCATCGGCTCGCTGATCATCTACGCGCTGATGAACATGGTCGGCTACGCCGGTGTGAAGACCGGTGTGCCCTACCCCGTGCTCGCCCGCGCCTCCTTCGGCATCTGGGGCGCCAACATTCCGGCACTGGTGCGCGCCGTCGTCGCCTGCTTCTGGTATGGCGCACAGACAGCCGCCGCCTCCGGTGCGATCGTCGCATTGCTCATCCGCTCGCAATGGTTCGCCGATTTCAACGCCAATACCCATTTCCTCGGCCATTCCGGCCTGGAGGTGATCTGCTTCGTGGTCATATGGGCCCTGCAACTGCTGATCATCCAGAAAGGCATGGAAACGGTGCGCCGGTTCCAGGATTGGGCAGGCCCCGCCGTCTGGGTGATGATGCTGCTCCTTGCCGTTTATCTCTGCGTCAAATCCGGAACCTTCGCCTTCACCAGCGACATCCCGATGGACGTGCTTCTGGAAAAGACCAAGGACGCCGGCGTGCCTGGAACGCCGGGCTCGTGGACGTCGCTGTTCGCGGTGGCCGCGATCTGGGTGACGTATTTTTCGGCGCTCTATCTCAATTTCTGCGATTTCGCCCGCTATGCGCCCAATCAGGCGGCATTGCGCAAGGGCAACATCTGGGGTCTGCCGGTCAACCTCATCCTGTTCTCGCTGGTCGCCGGCGTCACCACCATCGCCGCCTACGACGTCTACCATGAGGTGCTGCTGCACCCCGACCAGATCTCGGCCAAGTTCGACAGCTTGTTCCTGGCTGCCCTTGCCGCCTTGACGTTCGCGGTGGCGACCTTGGGTATCAACGTGGTGGCCAACTTCGTCTCACCCGCGTTCGACTTCTCCAACGTCTTCCCGCGTCAGATCGACTTCAAGAAAGGTGGCTACATCGCCGCCGTCATCGCGCTCGTTCTCTATCCCTTCGCACCGTGGGAAGGCAGTGCCGCCTCCTTCGTCAACGTCATCGGCGCGACGATGGGGCCGATTTTCGGCGTGATGATGGTCGATTACTATCTGATCCGGAAGGGCGAGGTCGACGTCGAGGCGCTGTATCGCGAGGACGGCGAGTTCCGCTTCCAGGGTGGCTGGCACGTCAATGCCTTCATCGCCGCCGGCATCGGCGCCATCTTCTCCTCGATCCTGCCGAACTTCACCAACTGGCTGCCGTCCTGGTGGGGCGTTTATGGCTGGTTCTTCGGCGTGGCGATCGCCGGCGTCATCTATTACGTGCTGCGCACCGCCGCCCTGGGTGCAGGGGCCAAGATAGCAAAAGCCTGACAAGCATCTCTGGGGCGGCCCCGTGCCGCCCCGCTCTACTGCGCGACCATTTCGGCCAGCTTGCGCACCGTGTTCCAGTTGCGCGAGGTTCCGATGCCCATGCGCTTGTGATTTGCGGCCGCAAGCAGCCGCGAGCTGGGCCTCTCCCGTGAAAAGACGACCCAGATGTCGCCGCCGACCAGAAGCACCTTCTCGTCCGCTGCGGCATAGGCCTGAAAGCCAGATATCGCATCCTCGGCCACGGGTTTGCGCATCACGCGCACCACGACCTGGTTGCCGGCTTCCACCGACTCGCTCGGGAATGGATTGCCGCTTGCGAGTTTGCACCAGTCTCCGGCGGCACGGACGATGATGTCGACATGGCGGCCAAAGGTCTGCTCGAAGGCGGATTCCAGCCGCTCCTCGAGTCCGGCGACCGAGATCTTGTCGCTCTCGAAAACCAGATTGCCGGTCGCCAACAGGGTGCGGACATTCTTAAGGCCAAGGCCTTCCGCCATCGCCTTGAGGTCGGACATGACGACCCGCCGCCCCTCTCCCAGGGTGATGCTGTAGAGGAGCGCCACATAGGTCCGCATGGTAGCGATCAGACCAGCCGGCTCTGCTCCACCGCCGCCTCGATGAAGCTGGCGAACAGCGGATGCGGATCGAGCGGCCGGCTCTTCAGTTCGGGGTGATATTGCACGCCGATGAACCAGGGATGGTCAGGATACTCGACCGTCTCCGGCAGCACACCGTCGGGCGACATGCCGGCAAAGACCAGCCCGCAATCCTCCAGGCGCTGCTTGTAGTCGATATTGACTTCGTAGCGGTGCCGGTGACGTTCGGAAATCTGGGTGTCGCCATAGATATCGGCGATCTTCGAGCCCTTGGCGAGCTCGGCCTGATAGGCGCCGAGCCGCATGGTACCGCCGAGATCGCCGCTCGCCCTGCGCTTTTCCAGCATGTTGCCTTTCAGCCATTCGGTCATCAAACCGACGACCGGTTCCTTGGTCGGGCCGAACTCGGTCGACGAGGCATGTTCGACGCCGGCCAGCGATCGCGCCGCCTCGATGCAGGCCATCTGCATGCCGAAGCAGATGCCGAAATACGGCACCTTGCGCTCACGCGCGAATTTCGCCGCCAGGATCTTGCCTTCGGAGCCGCGTTCGCCGAAGCCGCCGGGCACAAGGATGCCATGCACCTTCTCCAGCCAAGGCGTCGGGTCCTCCTTTTCGAAGATTTCCGATTCGATCCAGTCGAGCTTGACCTTGACGTGGTTGGCCAGCCCGCCATGCGAAAGCGCCTCGATCAGCGATTTGTAGGCGTCCTTGAGGCCGGTATACTTGCCGACGATGGCGATGGTGACCTCGCCCTCCGGATTGTGGATGCGGTTCGAGACCGCCTGCCACGGCTCCATGCGCGGCTTAGGCGCCGGGTCGATGCCGAAGGCGGCCAGCACTTCCGAATCGAGACCTTCCCTGTGATAGGCCATAGGCACGTCGTAGATATGCGGCACGTCGAGCGCCTGAATGACGGCGCTCTCCCTGACATTGCAGAACAACGACAGTTTGCGGCGCTCTTCCTTGGGGATGGCGCGGTCGGCGCGCACCAGAAGAATGTCAGGCGCAATGCCGATGCCGCGCAATTCCTTGACCGAATGCTGGGTCGGCTTGGTCTTCAGCTCACCCGCCGTCGGGATATAGGGCATCAAGGTCAGATGCACGTAGACAGCGTTGTTGCGCGGTAGATCGTTGCCGAGCTGGCGGATCGCCTCGAGGAACGGCATCGCCTCGATGTCGCCGACCGTGCCGCCGATCTCGCACAGCACGAAATCATAGTCGTCATTGCCGTCGAGGACGAAGTTCTTGATCTCGTCGGTAACGTGCGGGATGACCTGCACGGTCGCGCCGAGATAGTCGCCACGCCGCTCGCGCTCGATGATGTTCTTGTAGATACGCCCGGTGGTGATGTTGTCCTGCTGATTGGCGGAACGGCCGGTGAAGCGCTCGTAATGACCAAGGTCGAGGTCGGTCTCGGCACCATCATCAGTGACGAACACTTCGCCATGCTGGTACGGCGACATCGTGCCGGGATCGACATTGAGGTAGGGGTCGAGTTTTTTGATGCGTGCGCGATAGCCTCGCGCCTGCAGGAGAGCCCCAAGGGCCGCTGCGGCAATGCCTTTTCCAAGTGAGGAAACCACGCCGCCTGTGATGAATACATATCGCGCCATGGGAGTCATCGCTTAACGCGGCCTGATTGATTCCGCCAGAGAAAAAACCGCCGCGAAGGCTTTTTCCCAAAAAGGCGCTCGGACCTTGATCCCGAAAAGTGGGATCCGGTTTTCGGACAGGATCACGACCAAACAGGTTTGATCGGGACCTTAGAGCAATTCCAGGAAAAGCGCGTAGCGGTTTTCCGTCCGGAATTGGCGTAAAAACAAAGACTTGGAGCGAATCGGCGATTCTATCAAACGTTGGACCGCTCCAAGCAAAACAAAAGGGCCGGCTGAGCCGGCCCTTTCGGCATGATGATGGAAACGTCAGATGATGACGACTTTGGTGCCGACGCGGACGCGGCTGTAGAGATCCATGACGTGCTCGTTCATCATACGGAAGCAGCCATTGGAGGCGCTGGTGCCGATAGACTGCGGCGCGATGGTGCCGTGGATACGCAGATGCGTGTCCTTCTTACCGTCATAGAGATAGATGGCGCGGGCGCCGAGCGGATTCTGGCCACCGCCGGCCATGCCGTCCTTGTACTGGCCATAGTGCTTGGGCTCGCGCTTCTGCATGTCGAGCGTCGGGATCCAGCGCGGCCATTCCTGCTTGTCGCCGACCGCGACCGTGCCCTTGAACTGCAGGCCTTCGCGACCGACCGCGATGGCGTAGCGACGCGCGGTCGTGGACGATTCGACGAGATAGAGCCGGCGAGCGCTGGTGTCGATGACGATTGTACCGGCATCATAGCCCGTGAATTCCACGTCCTGAGGCACGAATTCCGGCTTTACCTTGAACGGCTTCTTGGCGTTCTTCTGTGCAAGCGCCGAGTCGAGCGCGCGTGTCTCGGGCAGATAGCTGATCGATGAGCCTGATAAGGTTCCACCGAACAGACCAGCAAACAGACCGCCGCTCGACCGCTTCTGGCCACCGACGACCTCGCTGCGCAATTCGCCATTGTTACCGGTCAAAGCGACATTCATCGCCTCGGCCGGGATCGGCTCGGCCGACTGGATCGGCGTGACCGGTTCAATCGGCTCGATGACCTTGATGGTCTTCTTGGCCGGTTTGGCATCGGCCACTTCAGATGCTGATGCTTTCTGGCCCTTGCTGGCCAGGAATGCCTTCCGGTCCGCGTCAGCCCTGGCTTTCGCCGCTTCGCGCATCGCCAGCTTCCTGGCTTCGAGCGCCTTGGCTTTGGCGTCTTCCTTGCCAGCGGCGATCTTGGCCTCGATCTTCTTGATCTGGGCGAGATCGTCCGGTGTCGGGTTTTTCTTCTTCTTGAGAAGCTTCAACTGCGCCGCATCGCTCTTGGCCGCGACGGGGATGGCGTCAGTTTTTTCAAGCGACACCGACTGTTGTGCGGCCATGTTTGCCGGCATGCCGGCGAAGGCCGGGGAACTCATGCCGATTGCGGCGCAAAGTCCCAGGAAAATGAAGCTGCGAAGCTGCATGGCGAAGATCCGATCGTTCAATGCTTGTTGCCCACGGCGTCGCCCGACGTCCCCCAAGGACGCCGAAAATGCCGCGTGCAATCTATAGTCGAATAAGCGCGGATGCCTCAAGCGCGAGACCGCACTGCCGCCCGTCGAATCTTCGTGATCGCGCAGCATTTGCCGCGACTGTGTTCAAACGATCACAGATCGCGGTTTGGAAACGTGGAGGTTACTGGTTCGGAACCTGAGGCGCCGCCGGCGCGGTGCTGGTGGTCCCATTGGTCGTTGGCGCGGTGGCCGGGGCCGTTGCCGGAGGCTTTGCCGCGGCGTCGTTTCCGGACGGCGGCGTCGGCGTGGCGTTGCCGGCGGGTGCCGGCGTGGTCTTACCCGGCAGTTGGTTGAGCACGCCCTTGCCGTCCGAGGTCGTGGGAACCCGATCGAGAATGTCGATCGGCTTCTCGCCGTAGCGGGCAATGATCGACAAGGTCAGCGAGGTCACGAAGAACGCAGCCGCCAGGATCGCCGTCGCCCGGGTCAAAGCGTTGGCGGCGCCGCGCGCCGTCATGAAGCCCGATCCGCCACCAATGCCGAGACCGCCGCCTTCGGAGCGCTGCAGCAGCACCACGCCGACAAGGGCGAGCACGACCATTAGATGGATGACGATCAGTATGGTTTGCATAGTTTATCCTGGCAAGGCCTTGCCCGGCCGCGGACACGACCGGTGAATTGGAGGCGGCTCAATACAATGCTTTCACGGCATTTCCAAGCCCGTGGCCGGAATATGGGAAGCAACGCGCCCTTTGCAACGAATTTGGACGGGACGAGAGCCGCCCATCCTCGTGAATCTCAGCCTGCAATGCTGCGATAGGCTTCGGCGATATCCAGGAAATCAGCCGCTTTCAGGCTGGCGCCGCCGACCAGCGCGCCATCGACATTCCGGACGCCCAGCAGTTCCACCGCGTTGGACGGCTTGACCGATCCGCCATAGAGAATGCGCATTCTAGCAGCGGCGGTCCCCAGCTTTTCCGACAGCTTTTCGCGGATATGCGCATGCGCTTCAGCCACATCGGCGGCGGTTGGCGTCAGGCCGGTGCCGATCGCCCACACTGGCTCATAGGCAATGACGGTGTTGGAGTGCGTCGCGCTTGGCGGCACCGAGCCGGCCACCTGGCGCGACAGCACCTCCAGCGTGGCTCCAGCCTCACGCTCCTGCCGCGTCTCGCCGATGCAAACGATGGCCACCAGCCCGGCACGCCAGGCCGCGGCGGCCTTGGCCTGGACCGTCGCGTCGTCCTCGCCCCTTTGTTCGCGGCATTCGGAGTGACCGACAATGACATGGCTCGCACCCGCGTCCTTCAGCATCTCCGCGGAAATACAGCCGGTATAGGCGCCGCTTTCCTTGCTATGGCAGTCCTCACCGCCGGCATGGACAGGCGTGCGTGACAGGATCTCCGCAGCATGGGAAAGCAGCGTCGCGGGAACGCAGACCAGTGCTTCGGTCTCGGCGTCGAGCCCGCTCATGAAACCGTTGCCGATCATCCTGAGCTCGTTCAGCGAGGCGCTGGTGCCGTTCATTTTCCAGTTGCCGGCGACAAGCGGGCGAATTCCTGGCGTCATGGTGTGCTTCTCCGGGCGATATCAGGCTCTGGCCCTCACTACCAAAATCAGGCCACAAAGCAATCGACAGTGGACCGGAAGGGCGCTATTGCGCTTGTTTCAGACTCGGCGCACGCGAAAATGCGCATAAATCGGAAGTAACCATGCTTGGTGTATTGAGAAACGCGGCGGGTACCTGGGTCGCGAAGACACTGCTTTCGCTGCTGGTGGTCAGTTTCGCCGCCTGGGGCATCTCTGGACGGCTGATGGGTGGCTTTGCGGGCCACGATTCGGTGATAACCGCTGGTGGCACCAAGGTATCGATCAACGAATACCGCCTTGCCTATGACCGCCAGCTTGCCGTCATGTCGCAGCAGTTCGGTCAGCGCCTCACTCATGAACAGGCAAAGGCGCTCGGCATCGACAACCAGGTGCTGGCGCAGCTCGTTTCGGGCGCCGTTCTCGACGAACAGGCACGCAAGCTGGGCCTCGGCCTGTCCAAGGACCGGCTGGCCGAACTTACCCGCGAAGATCCGGCTTTCAAGGGCCCTGGCGGTCAGTTCGACCGACGGACATTCGACTACATGCTGCACGAGGTCGGCATGCGGCCCGAGGATTACCTGAAGAACCGCGCCCAGGTGGCGGTGCGCCAGCAGATCGTCGAGGCGGTCTCGGACGGCCTCAAGGCCCCGGATACGTTCTTCAAGGCGGTCGCGCTCTACCGCGGCGAAGACCGCACCGTCGATTATTTGACGTTGCCGAAGACGCTGGTCGAGCCGATCGAGGCGCCGAGCGACAGCGTGCTCCAGGCCTATTTCGAGGCCAACAAGAAAACCTACGCCGCGCCTGAATACCGCAAATTCTCCTATGTCCGCCTGGAACCGGTGGACATCATGGATACGACCGCGGTCACCGACCAGCAGGTCAGCGACGATTACAACAAGAACAAGGCACGCTACACCACGCCCGAATTGCGCACCATCGAGCAGCTTGTGTTCAAGACGCCGGATGCGGCCAAGGCAGCGCTCGATTCGCTCAAGGCCGGCGCCACCTTCGACAAGCTGGTGACCGCCGAAGGCAAGACTCCGGCCGACACGCTTCTTGGCACGCTCGCCAAGGACAAGATCGCCGACAAGGCTGTTGCCGATGCCGCCTTCGCGCTCAACGTCAACGAAGTCAGCCAGGTCGTTCAGGGCACCTTCGGTCCAGTGCTGCTGCGCGTGACCGAGATCAAGCCCGAGGTGGTGAAGCCGCTCGCCGAAGTATCCGACCAGATCCGCAAGGACCTGGCGCTGGGTGAGGCAAGCCGCATCCTTTTGGATGTGCATGATAACTATGAAGACACGCGTGCATCGGGCAGCTCGCTGGCCGACGCGGCCGCCAAATTGAAGCTTAAGGACATCACCGTCGATGCCATCGATCGCAGTGGCCTGAGGCCCGATGGCTCGATCGTCAAGGACCTGCCGGAATCGCCGTCGCTGATCAAGGCCGTCTTTGATGCGGAACCCAACACCGAAAACGAGGCGCTGACCACGGCGGACAATGGCTTCGTCTTCTATGAGGTCGGTTCGATCACACCGGCCCGCGACCGCACTCTTGATGAGGTGCGTCAGAAGGTTGTCGCCGACTGGACGGCTGCCGAGACCACCAAGCGGCTCGCCGCCAAGGCGGGCGAACTCGAGAAGCGCCTCAAGGCCGGCGCCACGCTCGACGTCATCGCCGGTGACCTCAAGCTGGAAAAGCAGACCAAGCGCGGCTTGAAGCGCGAAGCCGATGATGCCGATTTCGGCAAGCAAGGCGCCGCCGTGATGTTCGGCGTCGGCGAAGGCGGCACCGGCTTGATCCCCTCGCCTACTGGCGACGGCCAGATCCTGTTCAAGGTCGCCGAAGTGTTCGAACCAGCCGGCGCCGACGCCAGCTCGGTGCCGGACGACGCGCAGAAATCATTCACCTCCGGCATGTCCGACGACCTGCTCGACCAATTGGTGGCGCAGTTGCAGACGCAGTACGACGTCCGCATCGACCAGGCCGCCGTTGCCCAAGCCTCGACAAGATGAGCGCGCTGAAAGCCCATATCGCCAAGGTCGCGACCGGCACCGCCCTGTCCTTCGAGGAGGCCTGCGAGGCCTTCGACATCATCATGTCGGGCGATGCAACTCCAGGGCAGATCGGCGGCTTCCTGATGGCGCTGCGCGTGCGCGGCGAAACGGTGAACGAGATTTCGGGCGCTGTCGCCACCATGCGCGCCAAGATGCTGCGCGTCGATGCCCCTGATGGCGCCATCGACATCGTCGGCACCGGCGGCGACAATTCGCACTCGGTCAACATCTCGACGGCTTCCGCCTTCGTCATTGCCGGCAGCGGCGTGCCGGTCGCCAAGCACGGCAATCGCGGTCTGTCCTCGTTGACCGGCGCGGCCGACGTGCTGATTGCCCTCGGGGTCAAGATCGACATAGCGCCGGAGATTATTGGCAAGTGCATCCATGAAGCCGGCGTCGGCTTCATGTTCGCGCCGGCGCACCACCCGGCGATGAAGCATGTCGGTCCGGTTCGCGGCGAGCTTGGCACGCGCACCATCTTCAACCTGCTCGGCCCGCTTTCCAACCCGGCCAGCGTCAAGCGGCAGATGGTCGGCGTGTTCATGCCGGAATGGATCATGCCGGTGGCGGAGACGCTGAAGGCGCTCGGCACCGAGCATGCCTGGGTCGCCCATGGCGATGGCTATGACGAGATCACCACTACCGGCGAGACGCAGGTCGCCGAACTGGTTGGCGGCGAAATCCGCAGCTTTACGCTGACCCCGGAAGAGGTTGGACTGAAGCGCCATACCAAGGATGAGCTGCGCGGCGGCGATGCCGCCTACAATGCCAAGGCCTTGCGCGACATGCTGGGCGGCGCCGCCGGCGCCTACCGCGACACGGTGTTGATGAATGCCGGCGCCGGACTGGTGATTGCGGGCAACGCGACGACGCTCGGTGACGGCATCGCCATCGCCGCGCAGGCCATCGACAGCGGCCGGGCGCTGCAGGTGCTCGACCGGCTGGTCGAAATTTCGAACGGGTGAACCGTGTCTGACATTCTGCGCAAGATCGAAGCCTACAAGCGCGACGAGATCGCCGCCGCCAAGGCGCGCGTGTCGCTGGCCGAGATCAAGGCGCGCGCAAAAGACGCGGACGCACCGCGCGGCTTTCTCGCGGCGCTCGAAGCGAAGCGCAGATCGGGCGGCTTCGCACTGATCGCCGAGATCAAGAAGGCAAGTCCGTCCAAAGGGTTGATCCGTGCCGATTTCGATCCGCCGAGCCTGGCCAAGGCCTATGAAGAAGGCGGTGCGGCCTGTCTTTCCGTGCTGACCGATGCGCCTTCCTTTCAGGGCGCGCCGGAATTCCTCACCAGGGCAAGAGCCGCCGTCGCTCTGCCCGCGCTGCGCAAGGATTTCCTTTTCGACCCCTACCAGGTCTACGAGGCGCGGGCCTGGGGCGCGGACGCCATTTTGATCATCATGGCCAGCGTCGATGACGCCATGGCCAGCCAACTCGAATCGACCGCGTTAGAACTCGGCATGGATGCCTTGATCGAGGTGCACGACGAAGCCGAGACGGAGCGCGCGCTGAAACTGTCATCGCAATTGATCGGCATCAACAACCGCAATCTGCGGACATTCGAGACCAGCCTCGATACGTCGGAGCGGCTGCGGGCGATGGTGCCGGGTGGTCATTTGCTGGTCAGCGAAAGCGGCATCTTCTCGCATGTCGATTGCCTTAGACTGCAAAGGATGGACATCGGCGCCTTCCTGGTGGGCGAGAGCTTGATGCGCCAACAGGATGTGACTGCTGCAACGCGCTTGCTGCTCACGGGCAAGGCGTCCGATGCATCGGCCCGAAAATCGGAATCGATTTTCGGAGAGCACGATGCATAGAGTCAAAGTGATAGAGCACACTTTGTGCGTCCGAATGGACGCACGTCGCTCCATGGCGATTTGACGATGGCGGCCGGCCTCACTCATCTCAGTGCGCAGGGCGAGGCCAACATGGTCGATGTCGGCGACAAGGTCGAGACGACGCGCACCGCGATTGCCGAGGGTTTCGTCTCGATGCAGCCAGAGACGTTGAAGACCATCCTCGCCGGCAATGCCAAGAAAGGCGATGTGCTCGGCACCGCGCGCATCGCCGGCATCATGGCGGCGAAGAAGACGCATGAGTTGATCCCGCTCTGCCATCCCCTGCTGTTGACCAAGGTTTCCGTCGACATCGAGCCTGACCACGCGCTGCCCGGCCTGAAGGTCACCGCCTTGGCGCGCGTCACCGGCAAGACCGGGGTCGAGATGGAAGCGTTGACCGCCGCGTCCGTGGCCTGCCTGACCATCTACGACATGGCCAAAGCCGTTGACCGCGCCATGGTCATCTCAGGCATCCGGCTGGTCGAAAAGACCGGCGGCAAGTCCGGCGACTACAAGGCAGGTGCCTGATGGCGCTGGTTCCGGTCGCCGAGGCGCTCGAACGCCTGCTCGACGGCGCCATGCCGCTGGCCGGCGAAAGCGTCCCTCTCATCGAGGCGGTCGATCGTGTGCTGGCGCAACCGGTCGTGGCGCTACGCACCCAGCCGCCCTTCAACGCTTCGGCCATGGACGGGTATGCGGTGCGAACCGCCGATGTCGCGTCGGTACCGTCGAAACTCTCGGTGATCGGCAGGGCGCCGGCCGGGCGTGGCTTTGACGGTACGGTCGGCCAGGCACAGGCCGTACGCATCTTCACCGGCGCACCGCTGCCTGAAGGCGCCGACACCATCGTCATCCAGGAAAATGTCCGGGATATCGGCGGTGGCAACATCGAGGTGATCGAGCCCACCGCGGAGTGGCGCAACATCCGCCGCATCGGTCTCGATTTTTCCAAGGGCGACGTGGTGCTGGAAAAGGGGCGCGTGCTCGACCCGGCGGCACTGTCGCTGGCGGCATCGGCCAATCATCCCCAGGTGAGCGTGGTGAAACGGCCGCTGGTCGCCATCATCGCCACCGGTGACGAGCTGTTGCCGCCCGGAAGCCAACTCGGGCCGGACCAGATCATCTCGTCCAACGCTTATGGCGTCGTCGCGGCAGCACAATCGGTCGGTGCCCGCGCGCTCGATCTCGGTATTGCCGCCGACCGCAAGGACGCCATCGCCGGCCTGGTCAGGAAAGCGGTCGCGGCGAGCGCCGATGTCATCGTCACACTGGGCGGCGCCTCGGTCGGCGACCACGACCTGATCCATGACGTGCTGACCGGCGAAGGCATGACCCTGCGCTTCTGGAAGATCGCCATGCGCCCTGGCAAGCCGCTGATGTTCGGACGCCTCGGCGATATCAGATGCATCGGCCTGCCCGGCAATCCGGTGGCCAGCCTGGTCTGTTCGCAATTGTTCCTGAAGCCGCTTCTGGCAAGACTGGGCGGCCGCGCCTACCGTCAGGACATCCGCCCGGCGCGGTTGGGCACCGCAATGCCGGCCAACGACCTGCGCCAGGATTATGTGCGGGCGGTGGTCAGGGAAGACCACGGCGAACTGGTGGCAACGCCGTTCGGCATCCAGGATTCTTCGATGCTGAGGATGCTTGCCGACGCCAACGGGCTGGTCGTACGGCCTCCTTTTTCCGCTGCATCCACGGCCGGAGACGTTTGTAGCGTTCTGATGTTACGCTGAAGAATTTTCCCATAATGAGCTGATAACAAGACAAAAACGATCTCGGCTATTCCGAGATCAAGGTCCGCGTCAGCGCGTGCGCTGGATCGGCTAGGCCATCGACAACGTCGTAATGATGCCGGTCGGGTTCGACCACGGCGCTGGTGGTGGCGCCAAGCCCGGTCCAGATGTTGGCCAGCAACGCATTCTGGCGCAGAAATTCCGAGCGTTCACCCCCTCCGACCCAGCAAGTGATGCGGACACCATCCATGGGCCGCAGCAGTGCCGGGCTTTCCGTCAGCGCCTCATGCTCGTCGATCTTCAGCACCGCGTTCATGTCCGTGGGCATCAGCGGACGCAAATCATGCAAGCCTGAAATCGAAACGACATGGCGTATGCGCCTTGCAACATCTGGGACCAGAGGCGCTGTTTCGGTCACCATGCGGCTGGCGAGATGTCCACCGGCCGAATGTCCGGTCAGCATCAGTGGTCCCCCGACCATGGTCGCCGCCTTGCCGATCGCCGCCCCAATTTCGCTGACAATGCCGGCGATGCGTATGTCTGGGCATTGCGTATAGGACGGCATCGCCACGGCGAAGCCGCTGTCGACCCCGCCACCGGCGAGGTGCGACCACAAGCTCTTGTCGGTCTCCATCCAATAGCCGCCATGGATGAACACCACGAGTCCTCTGGGAGCGCTATTGGGAAGGAAAAGGTCGAACCGATTGCGCGGCCGATCACCATAGGCGATGTCGAGCCGTGCCCGGCCCTGCGCCGACAGTGCGTCACGAAACGCTTGCGCGGGTTCCGCCCAGGCGGCCGGCCAACGGTCGCTGCCGGCGATATTGGCGCCGTTGGCGTAGGCATTGTCCCAGTCGGCAATGCGATGGTCGAGCATCGGCACCCTCCCCGAAGCGGCATCGTTTCAACACTAGCAATGGCCGCCGCCACGTCTTGCGTCAATGCTCCACGGCAAAACATTTTAGGCTTGAAACAAATTTCGAGTGGTGCGATCCTGCCTACGGAACAGCCGACAAAATGGGAGGTCCGCTGTGCTGTCCGAACGTGTCGATGGTCACCTTTCCGGTGGCATGTCGACAAGGTGTTTTCCGGCTGCACGAAGCCTTTCGCGAGAGACAGGAATTCAGATCCACCGCCTCTGGTCACGTGTCCTGCACGCTGGCCGGGCAGCAGACAGGGACAGCGGCGACATGCTTGGGCCTTCAGCGCATACCGACACGTTCACGCGCGATCATCTGCCGCCGCCCGAGCAATGGCCGGACTTCCTGCTCGACGGCTTCGACTATCCAGAACACCTCAACGCCGGTGTCGAACTGACCGACAGGCTGGTCGAGAAGGGCCTCGGCGACCACACCGCCCTGATCGGCAATGGCCGTCGCCGCACCTACAAGGAACTGTCAGACTGGACGAACCGGCTCGCCCATGCGCTGGTCGAGAATTATGGCGTCGAGCCGGGCAACCGGGTGCTGATCCGCTCCGCCAACAACCCGGCAATGGTCGCCTGCTGGCTGGCCGCCACCAAGGTCGGCGCTGTCGTCGTCAACACCATGCCCATGCTGCGCGCCGGTGAACTCACCAAGATCGTCGACAAGGCCGAGATCACGACCGCGCTCTGCGACACCAGGCTGATGGACGAGATGACCGCCTGCGCCAAGGACAGCGCGTTCCTGAAGCAGGTGATCGGCTTCGACGGCACCGCCAACCATGACGCCGAACTCGACCGCGCCGCCCTCGATAAGCCTGTTACCTTCACCGCCGTCAGCACCGGCCGCGACGATGTCGCCCTGCTCGGCTTCACCTCGGGCACCACGGGCGTGCCGAAGGCTACCATGCATTTCCACCGCGATCTCCTGATCATCGCAGATGCCTACGCCCGTGAAGTCCTGCAGGTGACGCCCGACGACATCTTCGTCGGCTCGCCGCCGCTCGCCTTCACCTTTGGTCTCGGCGGGCTCGCCATCTTTCCCCTGCGATTCGGCGCGGCGGCGACGCTGTTGGAGCAGGCGACGCCGCCCAACATGATCCACATCATCGAGACCTACAAAGCGACCATTTCCTTCACCGCGCCGACCGCTTACCGGGCCATGCTGAAGGCCATGGACGAAGGCGCCGACCTGTCATCGCTGCGCGTTGCCGTTTCCGCCGGCGAGACCTTGCCGGCTCCGGTCTTCGAAGAGTGGACACGAAAGACCGGCAAGCCGATCCTCGACGGCATCGGCGCCACCGAAATGCTGCACATCTTCATCTCCAACCGCTTCGACGACAGGAAGCCGGCTTCGACCGGCAAGCCGGTCGGCGGCTACGAGGCGCGCATCGTCGACGACGACATGCGCGAGGTGCCGCGTGGCGAGACCGGACGGCTGGCGGTGCGCGGGCCCACCGGCTGCCGCTACATGGCCGATGACAGGCAGAAGGATTATGTGCGCGACGGCTGGAATCTCACCGGCGACACCTTCACACAGGACGAGGACGGCTTCTTCCACTTCGCCGCCCGTTCCGACGACATGATCGTCAGCGCCGGCTACAACATCGCCGGACCTGAGGTCGAGGCGGCGCTGCTGTCGCATCCCGATGTCGCCGAATGCGCGGTCATCGGCGCCGAGGATGGCGAGCGCGGGCAGATCGTCGAGGCGCATGTCGTGCTGGTGCAAGGTGTCTCGCCGGACGCGATGACCGTCAAGCGCCTGCAGGACCACGTCAAGACAATCATCGCGCCCTATAAATACCCGCGATCGGTCAAATTCATCGCAGCCCTGCCCAAGACCCAGACCGGCAAGATCCAGCGCTTCCGGCTACGCACGGAGAAAATCAATTGAGCGAGCCCTACGATCCGGCGTCCGAAGGTGCTGAGATGTCGTTCAACGAACGCATGTCCTACAGCGACTATCTGCACCTGGAGAAAGTGCTCGACGCGCAGGCGCCGCTGTCGTCGGCGCATGACGAGATGCTGTTCATCATCCAGCACCAGACATCGGAACTCTGGATGAAGCTCGCCCTGCATGAGATAGGCGCGGCGATCCGCTCGATCCGTGCCGATCGGCTCGAGCCGAGCTTCAAGATGCTGTCGCGCGTCGCCCGCATTTTCGAGCAGTTGAACAATGCCTGGGACGTGCTGCGCACGATGACGCCCAGCGAATACACCGAGTTCCGCGACGCGCTCGGCCAGTCCTCGGGTTTCCAGTCCTGGCAGTATCGCGCCATCGAGTTCATGGCCGGCAATCGCAATCTCGCCATGCTCGGGCCGCACAAGCACCGGCCGGACCTCAGCCAGAAGCTGGAGGTGATCCTGGCTGAGCCGTCGCTCTACGACGAAGCGCTGCTGCTTCTGGCGCGCAACGGCTTCGATATTGGCGCGGACGCAAAGCGCACGGACTGGCGCGAGACGCGAACGGAGAACGAAGAGGTCCTTGTAGCCTGGCAGACGGTGTACCGCGATCCGCAACGCTACTGGATGTTCTACGAACTGGCCGAGAAACTGGTCGATTTCGAGGACTACTTCCGCCGCTGGCGCTTCAACCACGTCACCACGGTCGAACGCATCATCGGCCTGAAGCGCGGCACCGGCGGCACATCGGGCGCCTCCTACCTCAAGAAGATGCTCGAGGTCGTCCTGTTTCCGGAACTCTGGAACGTCCGTACCCGGCTTTGAACTCTTTGTTTTGACGCAATTCCCGTGGGAAAACCGCGTCACAGTTTTCCCGCAGGAATTGCGCCGACTTTTCACGTCACCGCCGTCTTGACCGCGAAGCGCGCATCCTTCCAGGCGCCGGTGCGCAGGATATCTTCCAGCACCTCGACCGCCTGCCATACATCGGCGTAACCGACATAGAGCGGCGTGAAACCGAAGCGGATCGTCGACGGCGCACGGAAATCGCCGATCACGCCGCGCTCGATCAGTGCCCGCATCACCTGGTAGCCGTGCGGGTGGAGGAACGACACCTGGCTGCCGCGCTGCTTGCCATCGCGCGGGCTTTCCAGTTCCAGGCCGTAGGCGCCGCATCTGGTCTCGACGAGCTGGATGAACAGATCGGTGAGCGCGATGCTCTTCTTGCGCACCACCGCCATGTCGACATCGTCCCAAAGGTCCAGTGCTCCCTTGAGCGCCCGCATCGACAAGACAGGCTGCGTGCCGCACAGAAACCGGCGGATGCCGCTGCCGGCCGCATAACCCTGTTCGAAGGCAAAGGGCCGCGCATGGCCCCACCAACCGCTGAGCGGCTGCTGGACTCTATCGTGATGACGTTCGGCGGCGTAGATGAAGGCTGGCGCGCCCGGACCGCCATTGAGATACTTGTACGTGCAGCCGATGGCGAAATCGGCATTGGCGCTGTCGAGTTCGACCGGCAAGGCGCCGGCAGTATGGCAGAGATCCCAGACGACCAGCGCACCGACCTGATGGGCCTTGCACGTCAGTGCCGCCATGTCGCGCAGCTGGCCGGATTTGTAATTGACATGGTTGACCAGGATGACCGCAACGCGCTCGTCGATCAGTTCCTCGATAGTCGGCGCATCGACGCCCTCGAGCCGCAGCACGGTGCCGGGCCGCGTCGAGGCCACGCCTTCGGCCATATAAAGATCGGTTGGAAAACTGTCGCCCTCAGCGACGATGACCGACCGGTCCGGCCGCATGCCAAGTGCGGCATGCAGCACCTTGTAGATGTTGATCGAGGTCGTATCGCAGACCACCGTCTGACCGGCCGCCGCACCGATCAGCCGTCCCAACTGGTCGCCAAGCGCGACCGGCATGTCGAACCAGCCGGCGGTGTTCCAGGCGCGGATCAAATCCTGCGCCCACTCCTGCGTCGCTGCCTTCTGCAGCTCGTTGAAAATCGCGGGTGCCGCGGCGCCGAGCGAATTGCCGTCGAGATAGATGACGCCTTCCGGCAAAATGAACCGGTCGCGCATGGCACGCAGTGGGTCCGCCGCGTCCATGGCTTCGACGGCTGCTAGATCGAGCGTTGCGTGCATGATCTGTGACATTCCCTGGTTATTCACGTCCTGGTTACTCACGAATGGCTTCGCGTACCGGTGCGGCTCCCCGGCTGCGCTTCAGGCTGGGCAAGGCAAGCATGGCCAGCACGAACAGGCCCGTTGCAAGCTTCAGATCAGGCGGCGGCATGCCGGCGGCGAGGCAGAACGACACCAGCTGGTAGTAGATGATCGCGCCTGCGAAGGGTGCCAGCAACTGACGCCAGACCGTCTGCTTGCCGACGACTGCCTCGCCGATCATCAGCGCGGCAAGGCCGTTGATGAGAATGCCCAGGCCCATATTGACGTCGGCGAATCCCTGCGACTGCACCATCAGCGCGCCGCTTGAAGCCGAAAAAGCGCTCGCCAACCCGACACCGCCTATGGTCGCGGCCCAGACATTGATGCCTTGCGCCTCGGCCATGTCAGGATTGGCGCCCACGGCACGCACGGCAGTCCCCTTCTCGGTCCTGAAGAACATGTAGAGCAGCATGAAGGCGACAAGCGCGAGAAGACCCGCGACGGCGATCTTGCTGGCGGGGAAACCCGGCCGCGCGAACGGCACCCAGTCGAACACCGTCGGCGACCCGAACACGGAGAGGTTGGACTTACCCATGATCCGAAGATTGATGCTGTAGAGCATCGTCATCATCAGGATGCCGGCAAGAAGCGTGTGGATGCGGAAGCGCAGATGGATGAAGGCAGTGCAGCAGCCCGCCGCGAAGCCGGCAACGAGGGCGGCAGCGATGCCCATCAGCGGCGATGCGCCGGCGGCAAGGAGAACGCCGCAGACGCAGCCGCCCAGCGGAAAAGCGCCTTCGCTGGTGAGATCGGGAAAATTCAGCATCCGAAACGGGATCATGATCCCGAGCACGACAAAGGCCAGGATCAGGCTTTGCGCCAGGGTGACCGGCATGATCGCGACGAAGCTGGTGAGAACGTCCTCGATAAAGCCCATGATGATCAGCTCGCCAGCAGCATGCGGTCGGTCTTGACGGAGAAATGGCCGATCAGATCGATAACCGTGACCCTCGCCTTCTCTTCGCCTGTGACCTCCAGGAGGACACGGCCGGCGTCGAGCATGATCACCCGGCTGCCATAGTCGACGGCGTGTTGCATGTTGTGGGTCACCATCAAGGTCGTCAGCTTCAATGCGCTGACGGCGCGCACCGTTGCCTGCATGACGATCTCGGCCGTGCGCGGATCGAGTGCCGCGGTATGCTCGTCGAGCAGCAGCAGGTCCGGCGATCCGCCGACTGCCATGATCAGAGACAGGGATTGCCGCTGCCCGCCCGAGAGCAGGTCGACGCGCGTGTCGAGACGATTTTCGAGGCCGAGGCCCAGTATCGACAGGCGCTCCCTGTAGGACGCAAGCCGGGTGGCGTTCAGCCCCTGGCGCAAGGTGCGCTTGCTGCTGCGCAAATCAGCCAGCAGCATGTTTTCCGCGACCGTCATGCTGGCGGCGGTACCGCGCATCGGGTCCTGGAACACGCGAGCCAGTTTCGCGGCGCGCTTGTGCACGGGCATGCCAGTCACATCGGCGCCGTTGATCAGGATCTGGCCGGAATCGAGGATCAGGGCGCCGGAAATGGCATTGAGCATGCTGCTCTTGCCGGCTCCGTTGGAGCCGATGACGATGCCGAACTCGCCCGTGGCCAGCGACAGGCTGAGACCGTCCAGCGCGACCTTCTCGTCGGCCTGGCCCTTGTAGAACACTTTGCGCGCGGATCGGATCTCGAGCATCGTTCCTCCCTGACCTCAAGGTGACGGCGTCCGCGCCGTCACCCCTGCTGCCCCGATGTCAGTCGACGATGCAGCCGCAATCGGCCATCGAAGCCGGTATCTCGATGCCGAACGCCGCCATCGCCTTGCGCGAGATCGTCGCCATGTGGTCCTTGTAGGCGGGGCGCGACGGCGCGATCGTCTTGGGGTCCTTGCCCTTCAGGATTTCGGCTGCGATGTTGCCGGCGTTGATACCGACCTGCGTATAATTGACCGCGAAGCTTGCCGGCACGGTGCCGTTGCGGACCGCGCTGTCATCGGAATTTACGACCGGAATACCGGCCTGGCGGGCAGCCGCGGAGACAGCGGCGATCGCCGGCTGGATCAGGTTCGAAGCCGGGCCGTAGATCACGTCGGCCTTGCCGGCGAGCGAGGCGATGCGCTGCTGGATGTCATTGACGTTGTCGATGCCGACTTCCACGACCTCGAAGCCGGCGGCGGGTGCCGCCGCCTTGATCTTTTCGACCAAGGCAACGTCGTTGGCCTCGCCCGGATTGTAAGGCACGCCAAAGCGCTTGGCATTCGGCAGCAGCTTCTTGGTGAAGGCCATTACCGCGGCGACGTCCTGCAGGTCGCTGGCGCCGGTCATGCCTTCGTCTCCGGAGTCCCATGACGGTACCAGCTTGGCTGCCACCGGATCGGTGACCGCGGCAAAGACGATCGGAATGCCGGAGCCCGCGAGCGCCTTCTTGGCAATCTGCGAGACCGGCGTGGTGATGGTGTAGATCAGCTTGGGCTGCTCCGCCTGCAGCTTGGCGATCATCTGCGGCACCAGCGATGCATCGAAATTCGTATGGCTCTCCGTATAGACGACGTCCTTGCCCTCGACGAAGCCCTTGTCCGTCAGCGCCTTCTTGAAGCCGGCTATGGCGGCGTTGAGCTGGGGGTGCTCGCCGAAATTGGCGATGCCGATGCGTATCTGATCGGCGGCGGCACTGCCGGCATTCACCATCAATGCGCCGGCCAGGAACAAACCCGACAACCAAGCGGATTTCGACTTCAACATCATTTCCTCCCAGATTTGATCAGCGCCGCTTGGAGCGCGGCTACTGCAGCGATCATTGTCAATCCGCCGGCCCGTGTCAAATATTATATATAATTCTTGCCACGCCCCGACATCATATATAATTTTTCACTGCCAGACGACGGATGGACCGCGATGCAGGATCAAACCAGCTCCACAAAGACGGAGGCAGCCTATCAGCTGTTGCGGCGCGATATCCTGACCACGCGCCTAATGCCCGGCGCCCCGCTCAAGCTGAGTGCGCTGCGCGGTACCTATGGCGTTGGCTGGACGCCGTTGCGAGAAGCCTTGTCGCGGCTCGAGGCCGAACGCCTTGTCACCGCCATCAGCAATCGCGGCTTTACCGTGGCTCCGGTATCGCGGGCCGAACTGGAGGACCTGGCGCGCGCCAGGATGGTGGTCGAGATCCCCCTATTCCTCGAATCGATGGAGAAAGGCAGCAAGGAGTGGGAGGATGCTGTCGTCACCGCCCACTACCGGCTCTCCCGCTGCAAGACCGCGGTCGACGATCCCTCGGATGCGGCCGTCGACAAATGGGACGAGAACCACGAGGCTTTCCATGCGGCGCTGCTGAGCGCCGCCACATGCGATTGGCTGCTGCGTTTCCGCTCGACAATCTCGGATCAGCTGCGCCGGCATCATCGTTTTCTTGGTCTGGCGCCGACATTGCGGGCCGCGGCTGGCCTCAAGGATGGCTATGAAGAGGCGATGGAGGCACTGCGTGAAGCGATTGCGATCGAACACCATACCGCGATCATGGAAGCGGCACTCGATCGTGACGTCGAGCGGGCCAAGGCGCTGATGACTGCGCATATCGGCTACACCCTGCATGTCTATGTCCACAGCGAAGACAGCGGCGCGACCGAGTACGCCGCCCGCGCCGGCAGCTTGAAAGCTGTCGCCGGATGACTTCAGCGCTTCCGCGACGCCTGTTCGCACGCACTTGATCGGAGCCGGCCGGACGCCTGGATCCGTCGCTACCCCGAAGCTACAATCGTTGGCGTTTTGGTTTCGTTTCGTTCCGCGAATAATGGATCCATAATTTTTACGATCCATCCCCGGAAAAGCCCTCAAAAAGACTGATGCCAAGCCTCGGCGGAGGATGGGCCACAGCCCATTAACCAAAACGATTTCAATGTCCTTGCCGACAGCGGAAAGGGTCGATTGCCGTCCGCTGTCGCGGGCAAAAAACTTCAGACGCCTTAACAAATTCATTAAACTTTAAACGGTTGCGGAACACAACTGGAACAGATAGTGTTTGTTCTGGGTTTGTTTTTCGATTCTGGTTCAGACCTTCGTTCACTGCCTTGGGGGCCGCCATGCTGACACGCAAGCAACATGAACTGCTGATGTTCATCCACGAACGGCTCAAGGAAAGCGGGATACCGCCCTCTTTCGACGAGATGAAGGAAGCGCTCGATCTTGCCTCCAAGTCGGGGATCCATCGCCTGATCACGGCGTTGGAGGAACGCGGCTTCATTCGCCGGCTGCCCAACCGGGCGCGCGCGCTGGAAGTGCTGCGGCTGCCGGACTCGATCGCGCCGGGCCTCAATGCGGCGAAGAAGTTCTCGCCAAGCGTCATCCAGGGCAGCCTTGGCCAAGGCGGTCTCGGCCGCCAGATCAGGCCGGCGGCGGCGCCTTCTCGCCTGCCCGCGGCCGGTAACGACGACGATGCGGTTTCAGCCGTGTCCATCCCGGTCATGGGCCGTATCGCCGCCGGTGTGCCGATCGATGCCATCCAGCATCAGACGCATTCGATTTCGGTGCCGCCGGACATGATCATGGGCGGCGAGCACTATGCGCTGGAGGTCAAGGGCGACTCGATGATCGAGGCCGGTATCTTCGACGGCGACACGGTCATCATCCGCAATGCCGATACGGCAAGTCCGGGCGAAATCATCGTGGCGCTGGTCGATGAGGAGGAAGCAACGCTGAAGCGGTTTCGCCGCAAGGGCGCTTCGATCGCGCTCGAAGCCGCCAATCCAGCCTACGAAACACGCATCTTCGGGCCAGACAGGGTCAAGGTGCAGGGCAAACTGGTCGGGCTGATAAGACGCTACTGAACCGGTTTGCCATCGGGTTTGTCAGGCTTTTTATAGGGCGGCAGCCCCCTCGCCTCGCGTGAGAATTTTCGCTGCTCGTGCCAGGGCCGGTATGGTCCGTCGACGGCGAATTCGATCGCAGCCGGGCTCGTGGCCGACTGGGGATCGAAGAAGACGGCGGCACTCCCCTTGCGGGCCAGTTGCCGTTTCGTGACAACGAGAACCAGCGGATTGTGGCAGGCGTCATAGGCGGTCGCGTCATTGACGACGATCAGGTCGGCGAAGGCGCAGGCCTTCCAGGTGTTCTTGCGATCCTCGACATAGGCGATGATCGCGCCGGAGGGGTGCCTGGCAAGACACAGGCCTTCACGGCAATAGAACGGCGATCCCTGCGGCAGGTCGGTGGGAGCGGCGATATCGAATTGCCCGTCCGTCTTGTCGAACATTTCCGGTTTAACGATTGTTTCGGAGATCAGGGCGCGTTTCCAGTTTTCGGCTGCGAATTCGTTCGGACGTTCCCGGTTGACGGCCAGTTCGCCATTGCCGATTGGCATTGCGACCAGCCGCGCGTCTTCCGAGATCAGCACGTCGGGCGTGCGCGTGTGCGACACAGTCAACAGGCCGGCAAGCGCGAACGGCAGCGCGGCAAGCCGCAGCCAGGTCGTCGCCATCGTCGCGATGACCAGCGCGACGGTGACCAGCAGCACGGATTGCTGCGAGATCAGCCCGACCCCATCGATCGGAGAGCGCTCCGATATCCACGCCGATACGGCGATCATCGCCGTCAGGCCCTTGCCCATGAGGTAGAGAGCCGGCCAATCCAACCCGAACGGCATCAGCAACGCGCTGGCGACAGCCAGGAACATCACAACCGATACGATCGGCATGACGGCCAGATTGGCGAACAGGCTGAGCGGCGACACCCGCTGGAAATGCCAGATGGCAAACAGCGCCGTTGCGCTGCCGGCGATGATGGATGTCATTGCCAATCCACCTGTCGCCAAGAGGAACTTTCGCGTCAGGAACCCGGGCAGGGATCGCTTTGGCGGCGGTGGCCTCGTCTTTCCCGCATGGTGGTCGGCCCAGCCGGCATAGGCGCCGACCAAGGCCGCGGTTGCCGCGAACGACATCTGGAAGCTCGGGCCGACGACCTCGTGCGGGGAAACCAGGATGACGGCGATCGCCGAGATCGCCAGATTGCGCATGGTCAGTGCCGCGCGATCGAACAAGACGGCGACCAGCATCACCGCCAGCATGATGAAGCTGCGCTCGGCCGCAACGACGACGCCGGAAATGACGAGATAGGCGGCGATCGAGAAAAGTGCGGCGGCCGCCGCATATTTCTTCACCGGCCGGCGCGCGGAAAAGCCTGGAAACAGCGCGAAGACGCCGCGCAACAGGCCCATGATGGTGCCGGCCACCAGCGCCATATGCAGTCCCGAAATGGAGATGATGTGATAGATGCCGGTACGCCGCATCGCTTCGTTGATTTCATCGGGAATCCCGGCGCGCACGCCGACGATCAGCGCCGCCGCGATCTCGCCTTCGGCGCCGCCAATGCTGCCCCTGATATGGTCGGCGATGGCTTCGCGGGCATTTTCGATGCCAGAAAAAAGGCGTGCCGGCAGCGGCATCTCACCGTCGTCGGCGGAGACAACGGTTGGATTGCCGAGAAAGAAGCCGCTGCCGCCGATGCCGGCGAAATAGCTGTCGAAGGAGAAGTCGTAGCTGTCCGGCCGCACCGGACCGGTCGGCGGCAGCAGTTTGGCATAACCTGTGACAAGCGAGCCGGCGGTCATTTCCGGCGGTATCTTGCGTGCAGAAAGCCGGACCCTTTCCGGCGCATAGCGCAGTTTCGGGCGGGCCGTCGAAATCACGTCCATGGTCAGCCGGATGCGGCCGGTCTCCATTTCTTCGAGCGAGACCACGCGGCCGGTCAACTGCGTCGAGATTTCCGAGCCCAGCATCCGGGTTCCGGCTCGCCATGTTTCGACCTTCGCCGCGAGCAGGCCAAGCACACACAACAGCACTGCCATGAAACACAGATGGGTTTTCGGCCAAGAGCGGGAGACGAAGGCACAGATCGCTGCCAGCATCACGGCCGCGACGAGCTTTGCAAAATCGGGCTCGGACGCCAGCGAAAAGTAGCCGATCGCCCCGACAGCCAGGCAGACCGGCACCAGCAGGAAGGCGATGCCCCGGTCGAGTTCCAACTCCGCCGCCTTGGTCACGCCGTGACGCAGGCGAGGCAAGGCTATCAGGCCGATTTGCCGGCGCACGCGCACAATCCTGCGCGCGGCGGGAGACGGAGTTGGCGTCGGGCTGTCCGCCTGCGGCGGCTGGGTTGCCGGCGCAGCCACGAGCGGCGATGGCAGTGGGATCGCCGGAGGCGTCGCAAACAGGGACCGCTCGCTGACGCCGACAATGGCGCCCTCGCCCCGATCCGAGCCCCGGCCTCGTCCAGTCATCGGGTCTGCCCCTTGCGCCCTCGACACCCTATGCTACATGAACGCGCGACGCGCGAAAGTCCGCGCACTCCGCACCCAGCTTCAGACGTTCTCCGAGAGTTTCATGCCCGACAAGGTCATCACCCGTTTTGCCCCCTCGCCGACCGGCTATCTGCACATCGGCGGCGCACGCACGGCGCTGTTCAATTGGCTCTATGCCAAGCACACCGGCGGCACGATGCTGTTGCGTATCGAGGACACCGATCGCGAGCGCTCGACCGAGGCGGCCACATCAGCCATTCTGGACGGACTGACCTGGCTCGGCCTGTCATGGGACGGTGACGCGGTCTCCCAATTCGAGCGCGCGCCGCGTCACCGGGAGGTCGCCGAGGAACTGGTGCGCCTGGGCAAGGCCTATTACAGCTACGAGACTTCTGCCGAGCTCGAGGCGATGCGCGAGGCAGCCCGCGCCAAGGGCCTGCCGCCTCGCTATAACGGCCACTGGCGTGACCGCGTCCCGTCGGAGGCTCCCGCCGGCGTCAAGGGCGCCATCCGCATCAAGGCACCGACCGAGGGCGAGACAGTGGTGCAGGACCGGGTCCAGGGCGAGGTGCGCTTCCCCAACAAGGATCTCGACGATTTCATCATCCTGCGCTCGGACGGCAACCCGACCTACATGCATGCCGTCGTCGTCGATGACCACGACATGGGCGTCACCCACATCATCCGTGGCGACGATCACCTGACCAACGCCGCGCGCCAGACCGTGATCTACAACGCCATGGGCTGGGACGTGCCTTCGATGTCGCATATCCCGCTGATCCATGGCGCCGACGGCGCCAAGCTGTCGAAGCGCCATGGCGCGCTGGGCGTCGAGGCCTACCGCGCCATGGGCTATCTGCCGGAGGCGCTGCTCAATTACCTGGCGCGGCTCGGCTGGAGCCATGGCGACGACGAGATCATGTCGATCAAGGACATGATCTCCTGGTTCGATATCGGCGACGTCAACAAGGGCGCGGCGCGCTTCGACTTCGCCAAGCTCGAGGCGCTGAACGGCGTCCATATGCGCCGCATGGCCGATTCCGAATTGTTCGACATCTTCATCGCCACCTTGCCTTATCTGGAGGGCGGCCCGGCGATGGCGGCGCGCCTCGACGAGAAGAACAAGGCGCAGTTGCTGGCAGCACTTCCAGGCCTGAAGGAGCGCGCCAAGACGCTGGTCGAGCTCGTCGACGGCGCCGGCTTTCTGTTTGCCACGCGGCCACTGCCGATCGACGACAAGGCGGCTCTCCTGCTCAATGACGATGCTCGCAAGATCCTGCGTGGCGCTCACGAAGCTTTGAATGCGCTGTCCGGCGACTGGACAGCGGCCACGGCCGAGGCCGCGATCCGCGACTATGCGCTGGCCGGCGGCCACAAGCTTGGTGCCGTGGCCCAGCCGTTGCGGGCCGCTTTGACCGGCAGGAGCACCTCGCCGGGCGTGTTCGACGTGCTGGCCGTGCTGGGGCGCGGGGAAAGCCTCGCGCGCATAGCGGATCAAATCGATTAGGAGCAAACTGGCCCAAGAAGAAACTGGCCCAAGAAGATTGGCATTGAAAGGCGCGTTTCGCAGTGCAACATTAGGCCCTGGCCCAATCTGGCACGCACCTCCTAGAATGCGGTGGCGAATACGCGCATTGCGGTGATTTCGACGTGTCGCTCTGCGGAATTTGCCTTTGCCGGCATGAGGAAACAAGAAGGAGTTTGCAATGACCGAAGCTGCGAAAAAATTGGATGTAGGCGGTCAGGAGGCCACGGCAACGCTGGAATTCGCCGGCAAGACCCACGAATTCAAGGTGCGAAGCGGCTCGGTCGGACCTGACGTCATCGACATCGCCTCGCTCTACAGCACCACCGGCGCCTTCACCTATGACCCCGGCTTCACCTCGACGGCAAGCTGCGAGTCGGAGATCACCTTCATCGATGGTGATGCCGGCATCCTCCTGCATCGCGGCTACCCGATCGACCAGTTGGCCGAACACGGCGACTTCCTCGAGGTCTGCTATCTCCTGCTCTACGGCGAACTGCCCACCAAGGCGCAGAAGGACGATTTCGATTATCGCGTGACGCGCCACACCATGGTGCACGAGCAGATGTCGCGCTTCTTCACCGGCTTCCGCCGCGACGCGCACCCGATGGCGGTGATGTGCGGCGTGGTCGGCGCGCTGTCGGCCTTCTATCACGACTCGACCGACATCTCCGACCCGTACCAGCGCATGGTTGCCTCCATGCGCCTGATCGCCAAAATGCCGACGATCGCGGCCATGGCCTACAAGTACCACATCGGCCAGCCTTTCATTTACCCGAAGAACGAGCTGAATTTCGCCGCCAACTTCCTGCATATGTGCTTTGCCGTGCCCTGCGAGGAATACAAGATCAACCCGGTGCTGGCGCGCGCCATGGAGCGCATCTTCATCCTGCATGCCGATCATGAGCAGAACGCTTCGACTTCGACCGTTCGTCTCGCCGGCTCCTCGGGCGCCAACCCCTTCGCCTGCATTGCCGCCGGCATCGCTTGCCTGTGGGGCCCGGCCCATGGCGGCGCCAATGAAGCGGCGCTCAACATGCTGGGCGAGATCGGCCATGTCGATCACATCCCGGAATTCATCGCCCGTGCCAAGGACAAGAACGATCCGTTCCGCCTGATGGGCTTTGGCCACCGCGTCTACAAGAACTATGATCCACGCGCCAAGATCATGCAGAAGACGGCGCATGAGGTCCTGGGCGAACTCGGCATCAAGGACGATCCGCTGCTCGACATCGCGATGGAACTGGAAAAGATCGCGCTGACCGATCCCTATTTCATCGAGAAGAAACTCTATCCGAACGTCGATTTTTATTCCGGCATCACACTGAAGGCGCTGGGCTTCCCCACCACCATGTTCACCGTGCTGTTCGCGGTCGCCCGCACGGTCGGCTGGATCGCGCAGTGGAAGGAAATGATTGAGGATCCGCGCCAGAAGATCGGCCGCCCGCGTCAGCTCTACACCGGCGCGCCGGAGCGCGACTACGTGCCGATCGCCAAGCGCTGAGACAAGTTGGTAGTGAGTAGTGGGTAGTGAGATTGGAGAATGTGCTAACTCACTACTCACTACTCACTACTGCCTACTCACTCTCTTCCTCTCTTCACGCACCCCATCACCACCTGCGCTGCGATCTCACCGGACGGCTTGTCCGTTGCCATGCGCCGTGAGATCTCGGCAAACCCATCTTTCTGCCAGGCGCGCATGCCACTGTCGGCCAACAGCGCTTCCAGCTGGCGCGCCAGATTGTTCGGTTTGACATACTCGTTGTAAAATTCCGGGATCAACGCGCGATCCGAGATCAGGTTGGGCAGCAGGGCCGACCAGACGGAAACGAGATACGGCGCGACGACACGCGCGACCGGGTCGAGCCGGTAGCAGGAGATCATCGGCACCCCGGACAATGCCAGTTCCAGGGACACGGTGCCGGACGCGATCAACGCGGCGTCGGCCTTGCCAAAGGCCTGCCATTTGCGCTCGGGCTCGAGGATGATCTCGGGTTTCTCGTCCCAGCGTGTGACTGCGGACCGCACGGTATCCGCGACATGCGGCACCGTCGGCAGCATCAGGCGGAGCCGATGCCCGCGAGCCCGCAACATCGACACGGTCTCGCCGAACGGCTCGAGCAACCGCCGCACCTCGCCGCGCCGTGAGCCGGGCAGGACAAGCAGCGTCTTCACGCGGTCTGGTGAAAGATCACGCGGCTGGCCTTGAGCCTTTGCCGCCGAGAGCACGCCCGGATCATGCGTCAGGCGATGCCCGACATAGGTGCCGGGCGGACCACCCAGCCGATCGAGTTCCTTCACCTCGAACGGCAGGATGCACAGGATGTGGTCGACATAGGGCTTCATCGCCACCGCCCTGCCCGGCCGCCATGCCCAGACGCTCGGGCAGACATAGTGGACGATCGGGATCGACGGGTTGGCCGCGCGCACCTTCTTGGCGACGCGCAGCGAAAAATCGGGGCTGTCGATGGTGACGAGGCAGTCGGGCTTGGCGTCCGCAACGATCCCCGCCAGCTGGCCGATCCGCCGGACTAGGCGCGGCAGGTCACGCAGGACGGCACTGAACCCCATCAGCGCGACCTCGCCGGCGTCGAACGGCGAAACCAGCCCGAGCGCCTGCAGATGGCGGCCGCCGAGCCCGACGAGTTGCACCTCGCGACCTGTTGTCTGGCGGAGCGACCGGACGATGTCGGCGCCAAGCAGGTCGCCAGACTCCTCGCCCGCGACGATCGCGATCTTCAGCGCCCTGTCAGCCATGTTCGGACTCCGCTGCGGCCAGGCCGACGATGAACAGCCCAAGGTCATTGGCACACGAGAGAGTTGCGGGGCCTTCGAGGATCAGGGAGCGTCCCGCCTCGACGGCAATGCCGGCAAGCCCCGCGGCATGCGCTGCCTCAACCGTCTGTGGCCCCATGGAAGGAAGATCCGCGCGCAACTCCTGGCCAGGCTTGGCGCATTTGACCAGAACGCCGCGCGTCTTGCCGGCGATACGGCCGTGGCCGCGCAGCAACCTGGCGCGGTCCAGCAATCCGGCCGTGCCCTCGATGCCTTCAAGCGCAATGGTCCGGCCGCCGATCGCGATCGCCGCCTGGCCGATATCCAGCGCCCCGATGGCCTTTGCCGCGGCGAAACCCGCCTCGATGTCGCGCCAGTCCGATTTCTGAGGCGCGGCCCTGGTCAACACCCCTTCGGCGGCGACAAGGCTCGGCACGATCTCGTGGGCGCCCACGACCTTTATGCCCCGAGCCTCTAGCCCGCGCGCCACCACCTTGAGCAGCCCATCATCGCCACGCGCCAACGCCATGACAACGAGGGGTACCACGGCGAGCAGGCTGAGGCTTGGACGCAGATGTGTCAGTCTTGGCCTTCGCTTTATCTCGCCGGCAAGCACCAGATGGGTAATCCGGTTGCGCTTGAGCAGCGGAACGAGCGATCCTATCGCCTCCAGGGCAAGGGTCTCATGCTCATACTGGCGCAGCTCCGCCAGGCGGTCGGCCTCACCGTCCATGAGCACGATGAAGGGCGGATGACCCTGTTCGGCCAAACCGGCAGCGACTTCGACCGGAAGGCTGCCGCCGCCGGCAATGATGCCGACCCTGGCATCAGGCGGGAGACCAAGACCAGCCGCGGCTGTCTCAGCCTTCGTCATCGGTATCGTCGCCATCGCCGCCCTTGAGCGATGGCACCGCATAGTGCCGCTTGCCGCGACTGCTGATGAAGTCGATGATCTTCATCGCTGTCGGCGACGAGGCGAACTCCGCTTTGGCCAGTTCGATGTTCTCGCCGACTGTGCGGGAGCGGTCGAAGATCGTCTTGTAGGCCTTGCGCAGCAGATAGATCTCGGACCGCGGCAGACCAGCGCGCTTGAGGCCGATGATGTTCAAGCCGCGCAAGCTGGCGCGGTTACCGACCGCGATGGCATAGGGAATGACATCACCGACAAAAGCCGAGCACCCGCCAAGAAAGGCGTTGTCGCCTACACGCACGAATTGATGGACGGCGCTGAGGCCGCCGATATAGACATTGTTGCCGATCTCGCAGTGGCCGCCCAATGTCGCCCCATTGGCGAAGGTAGCGTTGTTGCCGACGACGCAATCATGGGCGATGTGGGCGTAAGCCAGAAAATTGCCATTGTCGCCCACCGTCGTCTCGCCGCGGCTGGTGTCGGTGCCGACATGCATGGTCACGCCTTCGCGGATGGTGCAGTTGGCGCCGATGACGAGTGTGGTGCGGCCGCCCTTGTGCTTGGTGTTCTGCGGCGGTCCGCCCAAGATGGCCATCGGATAGACCTTGGTCGACGCTCCGATAGTGGTCGCGCCCATCACCGAGACATGGCTGACCAGTTCGACACCGTCACCGATCACAGCGTCGGCGCTGACATGGCAGAACGGCCCAATGCGCACACCCTGGCCGATTTGGGCGCCTTCTACCACGACGGAGGAAGGATGGATTGACGTCTTGATTTTCATAAGCACTCGATCGTCAGTCGCCGGTGACCATCATGGCTGAAATCTCGGCCTCGGCCGCCTTGGTACCTTCGACCAGGGCTTCGCAGGCGAATTTGAGCAGGTTGCCGCGCTTCTTGATTTTCTTGACATGGATCTTCAACTGGTCGCCGGGAACGACCGGTTTGCGGAATTTGGCGTTGTCGATCGTCAGGAAATAGACCAGCGACGGTTTCGACGCCCCGAGGCTTCGGATGCAGATGGCGCCGGCCGTCTGCGCCATGGCCTCGACGATCAGGACGCCCGGCATCACCGGCTGCTCCGGGAAATGCCCCTGAAAATGCGGCTCGTTTATGGTCACGTTCTTGATGCCGATGGCGGATTCGTCACCATCGATGTCGACGATGCGGTCGATCATGAGGAAGGGATAACGGTGCGGCAGGAGCTTCATCAGCCCCAGTATGTCGACCGCTTCCAGCGTTGTCGCCGCCACCATGTCAGCCATTGTCCTTGCCCTGCTTGCGTGCCCTGGCCATCGTGCGCAACATGGCTATCTCTCGCATGGCTTCCGCCATCGGCTGTGCCGGATAGCCACCCCATATCTCGCCGGCGGGAACATTGCTCATAAATCCACTTCTGGCGGCAAGCTTGGCACCTGAACCAATCGTCAGATGATCCGCAAGCCCGACGCCGCCGCCCATGGTGACATTGTCACCCACCACGACGGAACCGGAAATACCTGAAAGCCCGGCTACTATGCAATTGCGGCCGATGCGGACGTTATGGGCGATCTGCACGAGATTGTCGATCTTGGTGCCTTGCCCGATGATCGTATCGGACATGGCGCCGCGATCGACTGTGGAATTGGAGCCGATCTCGACATCGTCCTGGATGATAACCCGTCCGATCTGTGGAACACGTTCCGGCCCCTTGGCGCCGCCGACAAAGCCGAAGCCGTCCTGGCCGATCCTGGCGCCACCATGGATGATGACCCGATTGCCGATCAGCGCGTACTGGATACTGGCGGCCGGGCCGACATAGCCGTCACGGCCAATCTGGCAGGACTGTCCGATGACGGCGTTCGGCGCAATGACGGTGCCGCCGCCGATCGAGACGCCTGGGCCGATGACCGCGCCGGCCTCGATGATAGCGCCGGCTTCGACATGCGCGGTCGGATCGATATGGGCATGCGGCGAAACGCCGGTCTCACCGGTCATTGGCCCCGGCGTGGCGGCTGTCGGGAACAAGAGGCGCCCAACCAGCGCGAAAGCCTGTTGCGGCCGTGGATGGATCAGGACAGCGATGCCGGCAGGCGCCTTGTTTGCGAAGTCCGCCGGACACAGAACCGCCGCCGCCCGCAGCGACGGCATCAGCGCAGAATTGCGTTTGCCGTCGACGAAGACGAGCGCGTTGGCGCCACCTTCATGAGCTGGCGCCAACGCTTCGATCGAAACGTCGGATTGGCCGGAATCGACAAGCACCGAGCCGGTCAGATTCGCGACTTCGGCCGCCGTATACCGGCGTGATGGCGCGAAGAACACCGGATCGGTCATTCCAGAAGCTATATCCAGCTAGGTCGGAACATTTCTCCCGGATCCAAAACCCGGGAGCATCGTTGGCCGCCGATCAGAAGCGGGTCGATATGCCGAAGTTGAATTCCTGCACGTCGTCTTTGGCTTCCTTCTTGACCGGGATCGCATAGTCGATACGGATCGGCCCGAACGGCGAGGCCCACATCAGGCCGACACCGACCGAGGCACGAAGCTTCATGTCGAGAGAAGCCTGGTCGACCGTCGTGCTGATCTTGCTGCCGTAGAGCGTCGCAGCGTCCGCGAATACAGCACCGCGGAGACCGAAGCTCTCGGGAATAACCGGCAACGGGAACTGCGCTTCGGCCGAGGCATTGAAATAGGTCACCCCGCCCAGATGGTCACCCGTATTCGGGTCCACCGGACCAATGCCGTTATAGGCAAAGCCACGGATCATGCGGTCGGTGCTCTGGAACTGATCGAAGATGCGCAGAGTACCGTTGTTGCCATAACTCTCGACATGACCGGCGCCGCCTGAAATCAGCCCGACCAGATCAAGCTGCTCGGACAGCGTCTGATAGATGCTGCCGCGCCCGGTAAGCTTCACGAACTTAGCATCACCACCAAGTCCGGCCACTTCGACGGTCGTGTTGGCGTAGATACCCTCGTGCGGGTTCTTCATGTCGTCGATCGTGTTGTAGACCAGCCCCAGGCTGATCGAAGACTTGATCCACGGACTTTGCTCGATGCCATCCAAGATGGCGGGCGAAATTGTACAACCGGCGTCAGGAATCCCGTCGCCATTGGCATCGCAATTGCTGTCCAGCTTGTACTTCTCTTGCGAGATGTTGTACGCCAGCTGGGTCGTGATGCTGTTGGTGATAGGCAGACCGAAGCGCACCGTCGCACCCGTGGTATCGCTGTCGTAGTTGCTTTTGTATTGCCTCGTCGACTTGTAGATGTCGAAACCGGCAGCGATGCGCCGGCCGAGGAAATAGGGCTCGGTGAAGGACAGGCTGTAATCGCGCGAGTTCTTGCCGCCGCCGGCGGACACCTTGATGAACTGGCCGCGACCTAGGAAGTTGCGCTCGGTGATCGATCCTTCGACGGACGGTCCGGCCGTATCGCCACCGGTCGAATAGCCGGCACCAACCGAGAATTCACCCGTCGACTTCTCGACCACATCGACCACCAGCACGACCTGATCAGGGGCCGAGCCAGGCACGGTCGAAATGTCGACTTTGTCAAAGTAATTGAGGTTTTCCAGGCGCTTCTTCGCGCGCTGGATGAGCACCTGGTTGAACGCGTCGCCTTCGCTGACGTCGAATTCGCGGCGAATGACATAGTCGCGTGTACGGTCGTTGCCGCGGATCTCGATGCGCTCGACATAGGCCTTGGTGCCCTGGTCGACCGTGTAGACCACCGAAATCGTATGGTTCTCGAAATTGCGGTCGCCACGCGGCGTCACCTGCGCGAACGCGTAGCCGGAACCGGCCACCTTCTCGGTCAGGGCAATGATGGAGTCTTCGACATTCTTGGCATTGTAGACATCGCCCTTGCGGGTTTCGACCACCGATTCCAGAGACTTGGAGTCCACTTCCGGGATCGTGCTTTCGACGCTGATGTCGCCAAAAGTATAGCGCTCGCCTTCCTGGACGGTAATGGTGACCGTGTACTTGTTAGTCGCATTGTCGAGCTCGCCGACAGCGGACACGACCTGGAAATCGGCGTAGCCGTGATTGAAGTAGAAGCGGCGCAGCAGTTCCTGGTCGGCGCGCAGCTTGTCTTCATCATAGACGTCGTCGCGCAGGATGAACGAGACCCAGGATGAGCGCTTGGTGTTGATCACGTCCGACAGGCGGCGGCTCGAATAGGCGCTGTTGCCGACGAAATTGATTGCCGCGATCTGCGTGCGATCGCCTTCGGTGATGTGGAACACCACATTCACGCGGTTGTCGCCGAGCTCCATGATCTGTGCGGTCACGCCGGCATCGTCACGGCCGATGCGCCTGTAAGCGGCCTTGACCGCCTCGACGTCCGAATCGAGCGTAGCCTGAGAGAACGTGCCGCGCGGCTTCAGCTGAACTGCCGCCTGAAGCGCGTTGTCCTTGAGCTTCTTGTTGCCCTGGAACAGCACCTGGTTGACGACCTTGTATTCCGAAACCTTGACCACCAGGGTCGAGCCGACCTGGTTGATCTGGACATCCGAGAACAGTCCGGTGCCGAACAGCGCCTTGACCGCGCTATCGACATCGGAGCTGGAGAAGGCCTTGCCGGGCTTGATGGTGATGTAGTTGCGGATGGTATCGGCGTCGACACGCTGGTTGCCGCTCACCTCCACCTTGCTTACGACAGCGGCTTCGGCCGCCGATGTGGCAACGAACTGCACTGCGAACGCACCGGGTACGACCAGAGCGGCGGACAGTGCCGCCGCTGACGCGGCGTTTAGAAACTTGGATGCTGCCTTCATCGGGCTTAATAACCTTTTCTCGTAGTCCCCACGGCGAGAAAACCGGACGTGCGGTCATTTCCCCTACCGTATTAACCGGATTTTCCCTACACGCAAGGCTTCTGGTTAATTTGTATTTACTTAACCCTGTTGCGTGGCTTTCGCGTCACTCATATCCCCGTGCATGGTAAACGGCGTCTCAACATCGACCATGCCCGGGCCAAATTCCTTCATGATTTCAGCACCCAAAGAGATCGTTCCAGAACACGAACCCCATGAAGCACAGCACCAGAAGCAGACCGGCCCGATAGGCCATTTCCATCATCCGTTCCGACACCGGCCGGCGGATGACGGCCTCCACCCCGTAGAACAACAGGTGGCCGCCGTCGAGGGGGGGAATCGGCAAAAGGTTTAGAATGCCTATCCCAACGGAGAGCAGCGCGACGAGCTGCACCAGCCACTCGAAACCGAGTTTGGCAGCCTTGCCGGCCATGCCGGCGATCTTGACCGGGCCACCCAGCTGGCACTTGTCCTCGCGCCCGACGACGAAGCGCTGCAGAAACTGGCCAGTGCGCTCGATGACGTGGCCCGTTTCCTCAACTGCCGCCGCAACGGCTCCCACCGGAGTGTATGTGATGAGACGAGGCTGGCCGAGTTCCTTGTTGTTGACGACGCCGATTACCGCGACCTTGATCTTGTTGCCGAGCGCGTCCTCCTGCTCCATCAGCTGCGGCGACGCGGTCACCGTGACCTCCTTGCCGTTGCGCAGCATGACGAAGGTGATGATATCGCCGGCGCGGCCCGAGACCAGCCGCTGCACGTCGCCGAAGGTTTCGACCTTGCTGCCGTCGACGCTGACGAATCGGTCGCCAGGCAAAATGCCGGCCTTGGCCGCGGGACTGCCTGTTGTAACCTCCGCCACCATGGGCTCCGCGACATAACGCCCATTGGAGGCAAACAGCACGGAAAAGACGACGATCGTCAGCAGGAAGTTGAACAGCGGGCCGGCCACCACCGTTGCCGCGCGCTTCCAGATCGCCTGGGTGTGGAAGGCAACCTTGCGTTCCTCGTCGGTCAGCGTTTCGAGCTCGTCCGATGTCGGCTTGCTGGAGGTGGCGCTCATGTCGCCGACAAACTTGACATAACCGCCTAGCGGTATGGCGCAAAGCTTCCAGCGCGTACCGTGCCTGTCGTTGAAGCCGACGAGCTCCGGGCCGAAGCCGATCGAGAAGGCCCTGACCCCGATGCCGCACCAGCGGCCGACGAGGTAGTGGCCCATCTCGTGAACGAACACCACCACGGTCAGTACGAAGAGAAACGGCACGAGCGTGCCGAGAAAGAGGCCTTCCGTGCTGAAAATCGCGTGAAGAATCTCGTTCAACTCAAGCCCTCAAATTCTTCCGCGGTCGCTGCATGACTGTGACATCAATACAGGCGAATCCAAGGCACGTTCGCGCCAGATCGTGGAATGACACCGTTCAAATGGGAAACAGCCCCTGTGCCGGATGATCGGCGCCCACCAAAATCCAACCGATGACGTATAGGGCAAGAGCGGCCGCGACAAGCCCGTCGACACGATCCATGATGCCGCCATGGCCAGGAATGAGCACGCCTGAATCCTTGCGGTCGTGCCGCCGTTTGACCCAGGATTCGAACAGGTCGCCAGCCTGGGCGACAACGGACAGCACCAGCGCCACAAGGCCGAGCAACGCCAGGTTGCCGGCGCCGGCAATGGCTGCCAGCAGAAGTCCCGCGACGACGCCACCGACCGCCCCGCCGAATGCGCCGCTGCGCGTCTTGCCTGGCGAAATCGACGGCGCCAGTTTGGGCCCGCCGACGGCGCGCCCGACGAAATAGGCGAAAATGTCGGTCGCCCAGACGACAGCGAACAGGAACAGGATGGCGATGAGGCCCGAATGATCGCCGTCGCGCAGCAGGGCAAGCGACAGGCCCGACACGCAGGCATAGGCAAGGCCGCCAGCGTCCCACTGGCCGATCTTGCGGATTCCCGCGGTGGCCGCCGTTATCGCAACCAGAATCACCACGAGCGGCAGCAGCCAAAATGCGGACAGGCCGGCAATCAGGGCGCCGACGAAAATGACCATCAGCGCTTCCGGAAGGAAACCAAGCCCGTCGGCCGCGGCGGACCGCGCCATGCGTGTCCACTCATAAAAGATCATTGCCGCCATGGCGGCGCACAGCAGCCGGAAAGGCAGGCCGCCCAGCCAGGTCAGGCCAAGGGCGACAATGGCCAGCACGACCGCCGAAATCACACGCAGCTGAAGGTTGCTCATCCCGCGGCCGGTCGCGAAGCGACGTCTTGCGGGCCCAGTCCGCCGAAGCGGCGCTCGCGGCCGGCATATTCACGCAAGGCCTCGGCGAAGTGCTCACGGTTGAAGTCCGGCCAGTAGCACGGCAGGAAGACGAGCTCGCTGTAGGCGGCCTGCCACAAGAGGAAGTTGGACAGGCGAAGCTCGCCGCTGGTGCGGATGACCAACTCCGGATCGGGAATGCCTTGCGTGTCGAGAGAGCCGGCAAAGCTTTCGGCGGTGATCGCCTCGCTGTCGATTTCCCCGCGCGCCACCGCCTCGGCGAGCTTGCGCGCCGTGCGAACGATCTCGTCGCGCCCGCCGTAGTTGAAGGCAATCACAAGCGTCAGCGAGGTGTTGTGGATCGTCAGTGATTCGGCTTCGTCGAGCAGCCCTCTGATGTCCGCCTGCAGCCCTGCCCGGTCGCCGATGATCCTGACCCGCACGCCGCTCTGGTGCAGCTCGGCAAGGTCGCGACGAATGAACAGCTTCAACAGACCCATAAGGTCGCTGACCTCGGACTTCGGTCGCGACCAGTTCTCCGACGAGAAAGCATAGACGGTCAGGAAGGAGATGCCGAGACCAGGGGCGGCACGCACAGCCTTGCGCAGCGCCTCGACGCCGGCGCGATGACCCGCGAGCCTCGGCATACCGCGCGCCTTGGCCCAGCGTCCATTTCCATCCATGATGATCGCGACATGCGCGGGCGTTGTCATGATCTCGCTTTCGGGTCAGCCAAGGGCCAACCCTAAACCTGCATGATTTCAGCTTCCTTGTCGGAAAGCAGATGATCGATAGTGCTGATGGTTTCGTCGGTAAGTTTTTGGACCTGGTCGGAACGCTTGCGCTGATCGTCCTCGCTGATGTCGCCGTCCTTCTCCGCCTTCTTCAGGAAATCCATGCCGTCACGGCGCACATGGCGCGCGGCGACACGCGCGTTCTCGGCATAGCCGTGCGAAATCTTGACCAGCTCCTTGCGGCGCTGTTCGTTGAGCTCCGGCAGCGGAATCCTCAGATTGGTGCCGTCGACGATCGGGTTGAAGCCCAGATTGGATTCCCGGATCGCGCGGTCGACCGCACCGACCATCGACTTGTCCCAGACCGAGACCGAGATCATGCGGGGCTCCGGCACGGTAACGTTGGCCACCTGATTGATCGGCATGGTGGTGCCATAGGCTTGCACCTGGATCGCGTCGAGCAGGTTGCTGGAGGCGCGACCGGTCCGCAGCGAGGCCAGATCATGCTTGAACGCCGCGATTGCCCCATCCATGCGTCGCTTGAGATCGTCGTACTCACCACTCATGTTAGTCTCCTCGACCCGTCTGCCGCGGGTTCACTGCTTCGGGGCAAAGCCCCGTGTTCGAGCCCGATTTCGAAATCCGGTTTCCCTTCTTCGGGCCCGGATCACTCGTCCGCGACGACCGTACAGCGGCCGCCGCCCCTCAGAATATCGCCGAAACCACCTTTTTCGTGGATCGAATAGACGATTATCGGAATGTTGTTTTCGCGCGCAAGTGCAATCGCAGCCGTATCCATGATCGAAAGCCCTCGATTTATGACCTCGGCATGGCTGATGCGCTCGAAACGTGTCGCATTCGGGTCCTTTTTCGGGTCGGCAGAATAGACGCCGTCGACTTGCGTGCCCTTGAACAGCGCGTCTGCGCCGATCTCGGCCGCGCGGAGCGCGGCAGCCGAATCAGTGGTGAAGAACGGATTGCCGGTGCCGCCGGCGAAGATCACCACCTTGCCCTGGTTCATGTAGGCGGTCGCCTGGCGCTGCGAAAAGCTCTCGCAAAGCTCGGGCATGGCAATCGCGGACAGCACGACGGCGTCGACGCCGATCTTGTTCAGAGACGTGCGCAGTGCCAGCGAATTTATGACCGTGGCAAGCATGCCCATATGGTCGCCGGTGACGCGGTCGCCGCCCTTGGAGGCGACGGCCACGCCGCGAAAGATATTGCCACCGCCAATGACGACACCCACCTCGATGCCCAGCGCGCGCGCCTCGGCGATATCGCCGGCGATACGGTCCACGACCGAGACGTCGATGCCGAAATGCTGCTCGCCCATCAACGCTTCGCCCGAAGCTTTCAGCAGAACACGTCGGTAGAGGGGCTTCGCCGTCATCTGGTTCCTCGAAAATCCCGGCGCGGCAAGCTCTGAAGGCGAAAAAGACCTCCTGGTTCGCCGGCGGTGCTGTCATGACGGGTTGACCGGATACACGAAGGGCGCAGCGATGTCACGCCGCGCCCTTGTCCAAAATTCCAGGCTTTTTGGATCAGTTGCTGCTGATGGCAACGGCCTCGCCTTCGACCACGACCGGCAATGCATAACCGGACGGCTTGTCGCCGGTCACGACACCGCCGGCGACACGAACCTGGATCTCGGGACCGAAATAGGAATGCGGGAATGGCGCCGGCGTGCCGCTCACCTTGTCCAGCCGCTGACGAAGCGCTGGCGGTATGGAGAAATCGAGCGCCGCAAGATTGTCCTGCAACTGCGAAAGCCGCGTTGCCCCAAGGATGACGGTGGCGATTCCCGGCTGTGTCGCCACCCAGTTGAGCGCCACGTGAGCCATGCTCCGGCCGAGTTCGGCGGCGACTTTTTCCAACTCCGCCACGACAGTCCAGTTGTGCTCGGTGAATTTCTGGAAGCCTGGATGGGTGGTGCTGCGGAAGCCGTCGAGCCGGCCGGCATTGCCCGCTTGCGCCGGGCGGTATTTGCCGCTCAACAGCCCGCTGGCCAGCGGGCTCCAGACCATGATGCCGGCGCCATGGCGTGTCCCGAACGGCACGAATTCATGCTCGATGGCACGCTCCGCCAGCGAGTATTCGAGCTGCAACGCCGAGATCGGCTCATAGCCGCGCAGTTCGGCGATCGCCTGCGCCCGCCCGGCATACCAGGCCGGCACGTCGGACAGGCCGAGGTGACGTATCTTGCCTGCCCGAACCAGATCGTCGAGCGTACGCAGCACCTCCTCGGCCGGCGTCAGTCTGTCCCAGATATGCATGAGATAGAGATCGATATAGTCGGTACCCAGCCGCTTCAGCGAGGCGTCGACGGCACGCATGATGTTCTTGCGGCCGTTGCCGCCGGCGTTCGGATTGCCGGGGTTCGAGTTCATGGTGAATTTGGTGGCGATCACCGCCTTGTCGCGCAAGCCCCGCTCGGCCACGAATTCACCGAGCCAGGTCTCGGCGGTGCCGCCGGTATAAAGGTCGGCGGTGTCGAAGAAATTGCCGCCGGCCTCGACATAGGCGTCGAACATCGTTCGCGCCGTGTCCCGGTCTGCGCCCCAGCCCCATTCCGTGCCGAAGGTCATCGTGCCCAGTGCCAGCCGGCTAACGCGCAGGCCGCTGTTGCCGAGTGTGTAGTAGCTCATCGTCATTGTCTTCTCCGATCCGGTTGATGCGGGCGTCATTGGCCCGGGGTCGTCTTGACCCAGGGATTGCCGCGTTCATGCGTCATGCGGAAGGTGAAGCCATCGACCTTCCAGGCTGTGCCGGAACGTGTCAGGTGGTGCTCATATGTGCCCCAGACTTCCCAGAGCGGATCGCCATTGCCCTCCATCCGGTTCCAGGCGTAGCCGTTCGACAGAACAGTCGCCGTGTCCGCCCCGAGGACGACCTGGTGATTGGTGCGCAGGTGAAGGCTGGTCTTGCTGCCCTTGAGGTTACCTGCCCAGGCGCCGATCAGATCGTCGGAGGCAATGTTGGCCGCAGGCTGCCCGGACAGGCTGCTGAAGTCGGCGGTGACCCGGTCCGCGAAATAGCTGCGCGCGCGTTTCCACTCCTGCGCGTCGACGGCGCGATCGATGGCATCGGCGATACGGATCACGGCGCGTTCATCGGCAAGCGCCTGCCAGCCGGTCGGTTCCGCACCACCGGCATCGACGGGTGCCAGCGCCATGCCAGCGGCAAAGGTAACGTATTTCAAGGCATTCATGTCTCTTCTCCTTTATGCCATCAGCCCCGATCGCCGATGTATTGGCGACAATATGGACCTTCGCCCCAGCATCGATAAGATTGCATGATCTGCATGGAATATGCGATATGGTTCATGAATGGACCGGGACCTGCTCACGCATCTGCCTGTCATCGTTGCCGTCGCCCGGCGCGGCGGCTTCGCGCTTGCCGCGGCTGAACTCGGCATGAGCCCTTCGGCGGTCAGCCATGCGGTGCGCCTCGTCGAGGAGCGGATCGGCCAGCCGCTGTTTGCGCGCACGACGCGCAGCGTTTCGCTCACCGAGGCCGGCAAGGCGCTGGTGGAAACGGCGGCCCCTGCCCTCCAGGATATTGCCGAGCGGATGGACCGTATCCGCAGCGTCAAGGGCAGGCCGACCGGCTTGCTCAGGATCAACGCCTCCAACATCGCGATCCCATTGGCGGTGACGCCGGTCGTCGCCGCGATGGCCGAGCGCTATCCCGACATTACGGTCGAGATTTTTGCCGATCAGGGATTGGTCGACATCGTCGGCGAAGGCTTTGACGCCGGCATCCGGCTCGGCGAGATGATCGCGCAGGACATGGTGGCCATCCGACTGACGCAGCCCTTCAAAGTCGTCATCGTCGCCTCTCCCGCCTATATCGGGCGACGTGGTCGTCCGCACCGCGTAGCCGATCTCGCGAACCACAATTGCATCGGGTACCGGCTCGTCCGTTCGGGTGCTCTCTATCGCTGGGATTTGACCGAGGATGGCAAGGATGTGGTCATGGAGACCAGCGGTACGGCCATCGTGACGGACTCGCTCGCCGCCATTGATCTGGCGCTCGCCGGCGTCGGCCTCGCCTATATGTTCGAGCCGCTGGCGCGCGCGGATCTTGCAGCCGGGCGTCTGGTGCAGGTCCTGCCGCAATCGGCGATCGAGGAACCCGGCCTTTTTCTCTACTTCCCGCGCCGCGCGGCGATGGCGCCGAAGCTCAGGGCCTTCATCGACACCGCAAACGAAATCGGCCGGGCATCCCTGCGGACGCCCGGCCGAAAGACACAGCCGCAATAATGCGGTAGGACGCTCACTTCTTGACTGCCGCAGCGACCTCTGCGGCGAAATCGGACTCTTCCTTCTCGATGCCCTCGCCAAGCGCGAAGCGCAGATAGGCCGTGATCTTGGCTGGCGCGCCGATTTCCTTTTCGGCATCCTTCAGCGCCTTCTCGACGGTGATGTCGGGATTGAGCACGAACGCCTGCTTCAAGAGCACGACTTCCTCATAGAACTTGCGCAGGCGACCCTCGACCATCTTTTCGATGATGGCTTCCGGCTTGCCCGACTGACGCGCCTGGTCGGAGAAGATTGCCTTCTCGCGCTCGACAGCTGCCGGGTCGATCTGCTCTGCGGTCAGCGCCATCGGGTTGGTGGCGGCGACATGCATGGCGACCTGGCGGCCAAAGGCGTTGGCGGCGTGCTCGTTGCCGGTGGTCTCGATCGCGACCAGCACGCCGAGCTTGCCAAGGCCGTCGGCAACCGAATTGTGGACGTAGGTAGCAACCGCGCCGTGCGGAACGGTCAGCTTGGCCGAGCGGCGAAAGCCAAGGTTCTCGCCGATGGTGCCGACAGCGTCCTTGATGGTGTCCGTGACCGACTTGTCCGAACCCGGATATTTCGCGGCGGCCACAGCTTCGGTCGTGCCATAGGCGAGCGCCACCTTGGCGACGTTGGCGACGATTTCCTGGAAGGCGGCATTGCGGGCGACGAAATCCGTCTCGGAATTCACCTCGACGACGGCGGCTTCACGCACGCCGTTGTCGACGCCGATCAGGCCTTCGGCGGCGGTGCGGCCAGCCTTCTTGTCGGCCTTGGAAATGCCCTTCTTGCGCAGCCAGTCGACGGCCTCTTCCATGTTGCCGTTGGTCTCGTTCAACGCCGCCTTGCAGTCCATCATGCCCGCGCCGGTCAAGTCGCGGAGTTCTTTGACCTGTGCAGCCGAAATGCTCATTGTCGCCTCTTTGTTTCAAATGCGCCGACGCACCATCGAATCTCGACGGTGCGTCTGTTTAGCGTGCCAAAATATGAGAAAGATGAAGGCCGCAAGCCGGCCTTCGATTATCAAGCCTCGGGGGCTTCCGACGCCGGAGCCGGATCGAGCGCCGGTTCGACCGGAGCTTCGACGGAAGCGCCGATGTCGACGCCGAGCGCGCCCTGCTGACGGGCGATGCCGTCGATCGCAGCCTTGGCGATCAGGTCACAATAGAGCTGGATGGCGCGGGCCGCGTCGTCATTGCCGGGGATCGGGAAGTCGATCTTGTCCGGATCGCAGTTCGAATCGATGATAGCGACCACCGGTATGCCCAGGCGCTTCGCCTCGAGGATGGCGATCGCCTCCTTATTGGTGTCGATCACGAACATCAGGTCGGGCGTCGAGCCCATGTCCTTGATGCCGCCGAGCGCCTTGTCGAGCTTCTCGCGCTCGCGGTCGAGGTTCAGGCGTTCCTTCTTGGTCAGGCCTTGCGCCTCGCCGGCCAGCATCTCGTCGAGCTTGCGCAGGCGCTGGATCGAGTTCGAGATCGTCTTCCAGTTGGTCAGCATGCCGCCGAGCCAACGCGAATTGACGTAGTACTGGGCCGAACGCTGCGCGGCATCGGCGACGATGTCCGACGCCTGGCGCTTGGTGCCGACGAACAGCACGCGGCCGCCCTTGGCAACGGTGTCGGAAACCTGCTTCAGCGCCTGGTGCAGCAAAGGCACCGTCTGCGAGAGGTCGATGATGTGGATGTTGTTACGGGCGCCGTAGATGTAGGGCGCCATCTTCGGGTTCCAGCGGTGGGTCTGGTGGCCGAAGTGAATGCCAGCTTCCAAAAGCTGGCGCATGCTGAAATCAGGCAGTGCCATTCTCATTTCCTTTCCGGTTAGCCTCCACGGACACAGGCATTTTTGGACCGAGGTCCTTGAACGCCACCGGAGGTTTCAGCCGGATTTCTCCCGGGCAGACACCAAAGTCCGTGTGTGGAATGAGCGGGCATATAGAGGGGAAGCGCGCTAAACGCAAGCGCCGCGGCGTCCGCGGCGTGACATGCGACGATCCGCGCCCTGTCCTCAGCGCTTTGCCTTGCCGTTGGGTACCCGCACGCGCCTGAGGATCGCGACGATCTCCTCGCGGCTGCATTCGATGGCGCCGAGCCTCACCGCGCGGTCGCGCTCGAAGCCGGTTATGTCATAGTGTGGCGCCGATGTCCTGGGCGGCCCCTGGTAGGACGAGCGCTTCACGCCAAGCTGGGCTGCGAACCGATGCAGCTCTTCGGTGTCGTCGGCCATCAGATGGCACCAGCGATGGCCTGCCCACTTCCAGATCGCCGCATCGACATAGACCGCCATCAGGCCCGCCGCGGCCAGCTCAGTTGCGCATCGTTGCTATTTCGATACCGGACAAGGCTTTGTCTGGTCGAACAGCGACAGGTTGACCAGCTTGCCGGTCATGGAGAAGTCGCCATAGTCCATGACGAGATCACGGGTGATGCCGTTCTCGTGCAGCTTGAAGCTGATCCGGTATTCCGGCACTTCCTCGCCCTTCTGGGCGCTGTCGTCGAAATAGGCGATGTCGACCGGCCAATATTTGTCGGTGGCAAGCTTCGCCAGTGCCGGCGCTTCCGGATCGGCCTTGTCGGCTTCGGTCTTCTTGCCGACGACAACCGTGGTCGTCATCACTTTGTTGGCGTCCTCCGAGCCGTCGAACAGGTTGGTCTGGTAGAAGGTTTCGCCTTTTTCGGCCTTGCCGATCAGCTCGACCAGATGCTGGGTCGGAAACTGGGTGGCAGCGAGTTCAAGACTGTTCTTCTCCGGCTTGTCGATATCGACCTTCAGCCCCTTGGCATTCTTGGTCGCGACGCCCTTGACCTCCTTGTCGAGGTTCTGGTCGACGAAGGACTTCGTCACGAAAGAAAACATCTTGCCTTCCGCATCCTCGAAGGTGGTGGTCTGCTGGTCGGTCAGCTTCGTGTTGTCGCTGGTCGCGATCTGCGTGACGAAACGGAATTTCACCGTATAGCCCTCGCAGGCGGAGCCGTTGAACTCGTAGACCATACGGCCGGTGATACCGGTGATGCCGGATCGATCATCCGCTTTCTTGAGCGTGAGATCGTAGACGGCGCGATGCGCCTGCAGCGCCGGTACGGCAAAAGCGGAGCCCACGGGGAAGAGCGCCGACAACAGAACGGCGTGGAATGCAAGGCGCGATGCGCGCATGAGGTACTCCAATCGTCGCGGCTGATGGCAGACCGCAGGGAAAGATGGTCCAGCTTAAAAAAAGTCATGGCGGAAGCGAGGCAAAAATAGCAATTTCGGCCCGGCCAGCGCGGCACCTTCCAGCAATAGGGAAAAGCAATGAGTGAAACAATCGAAAAGCGGCTAAGCGATCTCGGCGTCACACTTCCTGTTGCCGCCGCGCCTGCCGCCAACTACGTGCCCTATTGCAGGACCGGCAACTTGCTGTTCACGGCAGGACAATTGCCGCTCAAGGACGGCAAGCTGCAGGCGAGCGGCCTGCTCGGCCGCGACGTCGACACGGCAAGCGGCAAGGACGCGGCGAAATACTGCGCCATCAACATCCTGGCGCAAGCCAAGGCGGCACTTGGCGACCTCGAGAAGATCCGCCGTCTGGTCAAGATCACCGTCTTCGTGGCGTCGGCCCCCGACTTCGTCGAGCAGCATCTGGTCGCCAACGGCGCCTCGGATTTCCTGGTTGCCGCGCTTGGCGAAGCCGGCAAGCACGCACGCTCCGCCGTCGGCACCGCCTCCCTGCCGCTTAATGCCGCGGTGGAGATCGAAGCGATCTTCGAAGTCGATGAGTGAAGGTGCGGACATGACCGACCTCTCCTGGCTGACTGCCCGGCCGGTTGCCCATCGCGGCTTTCACGACATGAACAAGACGCGCTGGGAAAACACGCTTTCCGCCTTCGCCGCCGCGGCCGAACGCGGCTACGCGATCGAATGCGACGTGCATCTGTCGTCGGATGGCGTTCCCGTCGTCATCCATGATGACGATTTGCAACGGCTGACCGGACGGGACGGTTTCGTCTGGCAACGCAGCGCTGCCGAACTTACCGCGCTCAAGGTTGGCGGCACGGCGGATCGCGTGCCGACGCTGCAGGAAACGCTCGATCTCGTCGATGGTCGTGTGCCCATGGTCGTCGAACTGAAAGGAACTCCCGGTCGCGACGAAGGCCTGGTGGCGCGCGTAGGCAAGATGCTGAAGCGCTACAAGGGCAAGGCGGCGATCATGTCGTTCGATCACTGGCTGATCCGCGATTTCCCCCGGCACGCGCCCGGTATTCCGGCTGGATTGACTGCCTATGGGAAGGACGCCAAGCTGATCGAAGCACACTTTTCCATGCTGGCGCACGAACTCTCCTTTACCTCCTACGCCGCCGGCGATCTGCCGAACCCGTTTGTCAGCTTCGTGCGCGAAAAGCTCAAAATGCCTGTCATCACCTGGACGGTGCATGACCAGCCGGCGATCGACCTGACCTTCAGATATGCCGACCAGATGACGTTCGAAGGGTTCGAGCCCGACATGGTCAAAGTCGCCTGAGCAGGGTGCCCGAAACGTGACTTGTAGCGGCCCGAATGGAGCTTAAATAAGCCTCATGGATCAGGGCGACGACTGCGATGGACAAACGGCGAATGCGGACTATTCGATCCGCATCGCCGCGGGCATAGGAGCCTTTACCTCCGATGAATGGAACGGCTTTGCCGGTACCACGCGCGGCGACGCGGAAGCCGGATATAACCCACTCGTTTCATTCGCTTTTTTGAGCGCCTTGGAGGATTCGGGCTGCGCCGTGCGGCGCACCGGCTGGCAGGGCCATCACCTGCGGCTGGAAACCGCGCAAGGCAGGCTGCTCGGCGCTGTTCCCTGCTATCTCAAATCGCACAGCCAGGGCGAATATGTGTTCGATCACGGTTGGTCGGATGCCTTCGAGCGCGCCGGCGGCCGTTACTATCCAAAACTGCAAAGTGCCGTGCCGTTCACGCCCGTCACCGGCCCTCGCCTGCTGGTCGGCAAAGGCGAGGATCAGGACGCGGTCAAGGCGGGGCTTGCCGCCGGGCTCAAAATGGTGACCGACAAGCTCGGCATATCCTCGGCGCATGTCACTTTCGCGCAGGAGAGCGACGTCGCGACGCTGGAGGCCGCAGGCTTCCTGCATCGCACCGACCAGCAATTCCATTTCTTCAACGAAGGCTTTTCCACCTATGACGACTTCCTCGCCACGCTTGCCTCGCGCAAGCGCAAGGCGATGAAGAAGGAACGGCGCGAAGCGCTTGCCGATGGCATCACGATCGACTGGCTGACCGGCAAGGACCTGACCGAAAGGGCCTGGGACGACTTCTTCGCCTTCTATATGGACACCGGCAGCCGCAAATGGGGCCGCCCCTACCTGAACCGCCAGTTCTTCTCGCTGATCGGCGAACGCATGGCGGGCGACATCCTGCTGGTGATGGCCAGACGCAACGGGCGCTACATTGCCGGCGCCATCAACTTCATCGGCTCCGACGCGCTCTACGGCCGCAACTGGGGCTGCATCGAGGATCACCCCTACCTGCATTTCGAGGTCTGCTATCACCAGGCAATCGACTTCGCCATCGAACGCAAGCTGAAGGTGGTCGAAGCAGGCGCGCAAGGCGAGCACAAGCTGGCGCGCGGCTACCGGCCGGTGACCATGCATTCGGCGCACTACATTGCCCATCCCGGCCTGCGCAAAGCGGTCGCCGATTATCTCGGGCGCGAGCGGCGCGAGGTGGAGCGGATGGGCGAATATCTGGAAGAACATACCCCGTTCCGCAAAGATCTCGAGGAATAGCAGGCTTTTTCGACACGCCTGCCGACGCTGTTTACCCTGCGGCAGGTATCCACCAAGCCATGCCTCGGGCATGGACGCGCAAGCGTTCTCGGCTGATCGCAGCGCAGCTTCGTCTTGCCGCTCGGAGGCGGCTTCGCTACACCGGAGGGCAAGGCACACTCCGGAGCGTTCACCATGACTGAGGCCGCCTATGACACCGACAACATCTTCGCAAAAATCCTGCGCGGCGAAATACCCTCGCAGCGTGTGTACGAGGACGAAGCCGTCGTGGCTTTCATGGATGTGATGCCGCAAGGACCGGGCCATACGCTGGTGGTGCCGAAAGCGCCGTCGCGCAATCTGCTCGACGCCGACCCGTCGACATTCGGCCCCCTTTTCGTGGTCGTTCAGAAAGTGGCACGCGCGGTCAGGAAGGCTTTCAATGCCGACGGCGTCACCATCATGCAGTTCAATGAGCCTGCATCCGGACAAACCGTCTATCACCTGCATGTCCATGTCGTCCCGCGTTTCGACGGCATCCCTCTGAAGCCGCACACAGGCGCGATGGAGAATCCGGAAGTGCTGGCGCAGAACGCAGACAAGATCCGCGGCGTCCTCCAGAGCTGACCTTAATCCTTTATAAACCGGCGGATCATCTTGTCGCCTGTATTGCTGCCTGCGATTACTTTGTTCATATCTTTGCAAGCCTTCCCGATGCATCTTTTCGCTAGGGATGGGCGGCGATGCAGGACCTTTCGGAAACTATAGGCAGGCAGCCTGACGCCAGCGCGAGCGGCGCCTTTCTGCGTCTTTTGGCCGAATCATTTTTTCGCCACCGCGTTATTCATGCGGTCGCCCTGTTTACTCTCGGATTAAGTTTCGTGATTGGCGCCCGGGTCGGCAACCTGCCGGATTTCGGACTGCTTGCCGAATACGGCTTCTACCTGGTGGTGTATTTGTGGATCGCCGGATGTGTCTACGCGGCATTCCGGCTGTTATGGCTGGCGTTTGTTGACGGTGCCGCATCGCCACTCCGCCTTTTCCTGAATTCGTTCTGGCAGTTGCTGTCCGATCAAAGGCGCATCGCCAACAGCGTGAACGGACTGGTCGCGATCATGGCTTTTGTATCCGGCTTCGCGGTGCTGAAAGGGGCGATCGCGTTGCTGGCGCCTTTCTCCTGGGACCAGGCCTTTGCACAATTCAGCGTTGGCCTACATTTCGGCCGCCCTACCTACCGATGGGTCTGGTGGATCGTTGAAAGCCCCCAGGCCGTTCGTTTTCTCAATCTTTGCTACAATCTTTGGTTCGTGGTGCTGCTCTCGGCGATCTTTTCAAGCATCGCCGCCGCTCGCGATTCCCTACTGCGCCATCAGTTTCTGCTCAGCTTCATGCTGCTATGGCTGATAGGCGGCTTCGGCATTGCCCTGATATTCTCGTCCGCCGGCCCTTGCTACTACGCCAGGCTCGGCCTTGGCGATCTCTATCAACCGTTGATGGACGCACTTCAATCGGCAAATCAGCAATATCCGATCTGGGCTCTGTCCCTGCAGGACAGGCTGTGGGGCGGCTATCAGGGCTTGCCTTCGGGCAGCATGGGCATATCGGCATTTCCCTCCATGCATGTCGCGTCGGCCGTGCTCATTGCCCTCCATGCGACAAGGCTATCCGCCCGCCTTGGCATTTTGATGTGGATATTCGCGGCGCTGATCATGCTCGGTTCGGTGGTCCTTGGCTGGCACTATGCCATTGACGGCTACGCCGGCGCCCTCATCGCCCTTGCGATCTGGAAAATCACTGGCGCAGCATTGTCCCGAGCGCACGCCGGAACTGTCACGATTTCGGAAGGGCTATCCGACATCGGCGCCCCACTCATTCGCTTGAAGCCGCAACCGGATCATGTCCTGGCCATGGCGGATGGCGCTTATCCACGTGAAATCATTTGCGGACAGATGGATCAGGAAGGCCGGAGCTCGGAAAAGGACGGATCCGAAAGCCTCTGAAATGCCGTCGGCGGCATCATTCCCGTCAGAAGCCGCTGGCGGATCGCATCCGCGCATTGCCCCGGATCCAGGCGTGACGTATCGACTTCCAAATCATACACGCCAGGCCGGTGCACCTCTTCCTGCCACAGGCGTACAGGCAAAGGCACGGGATCACCGGCCATGCGTCACCCCCATTATTCCATGAAAAAAGCCCCGTTTTGAACTGACCCCCGAAGTTGTGTCCAACTTTCGGGGGTCAGTTCATTTCCGGGGCTCTTTTCGACTTTTTGTCAGGCTCAGCCCTTTCTGGGCAGTTGCGGTACGAGGCTGCGCTTACCGCCGTCCTTGCCCTTGGGCTCGGGCTTCTGCGCAACGACCTTCTTTGCCGCGGGCTTCCTGGCCACGGCCTTGGGTGGCTTCGGCGCGTCTTCCGGCTCTTCCTTCTTCGGCTTCACCGGCGCCTCGTCGGCGAGCGATTCGAGCTTGAGGCCGGTCTCGCCGGTTTCCTTCTTCTCGACGGTGACGCGCACCGTGCCGCCCTTCTTGAGCTTGCCGAACAGCACTTCGTCGGCCAGCGGCTTCTTGATGTGCTCCTGGATGACGCGGCCGAGCGGACGCGCGCCCATGCGTTCGTCATAGCCCTTGTCGGCGAGCCAGGCGATCGCGTCGGGCGACAGGTCGAAGGTAACGCCACGCTCGGAAAGCTGGGCTTCCAGTTGCATGACGAACTTCTGCACCACCTGATGGATGACCGGCACCGGCAGCGAGCCGAACGGAATGATCGCATCGAGACGGTTGCGGAATTCCGGCGTGAACAGCCGGTTGATCGCCTCGACATCGTCGCCTTCGCGCTTGGTCGAACCGAAACCGATCGCCGCGCGCTGCGCATCGGATGCGCCCGCATTGGTGGTCATGATCAGGATGACGTTGCGGAAGTCGATCTGCTTGCCGTTGTGGTCGGTCAGCTTGCCGTGGTCCATCACCTGCAACAGGATGTTGAACAGGTCCGGATGTGCCTTCTCGACCTCGTCGAGCAGCAGCACGCAGTGCGGATGCTGGTCGACACCGTCGGTCAAAAGGCCGCCCTGGTCGAAGCCGACATAGCCGGGAGGGGCGCCGATCAACCGCGAGACGGTGTGGCGTTCCATATATTCCGACATGTCGAAACGGATCAGTTCGACGCCGAGCGAGGCGGCCAGTTGCTTGGCGACTTCGGTCTTGCCGACGCCGGTCGGACCTGAGAACAGGTAGGAGCCGATCGGCTTCTCCGGTTCGCGCAGGCCGGCTCGCGCCAGCTTGATCGCCGAGGTCAGCGCGGTGATGGCGGTGTCCTGACCGTAGACGACGCGCTTGAGCTCGATGTCCAGGCCCTGCAGCACCTTCTCGTCATCGGCCGAGACCGTCTTCGGCGGGATGCGCGCCATGGTGGCGATCGTCGCTTCGATTTCCTTGATGCCGATCGTCTTCTTGCGCTTGGCTTCAGGCACCAGCATCTGCGAGGCGCCGGTCTCGTCGATCACGTCGATCGCCTTGTCCGGCAGCTTGCGGTCGTTGATGTAGCGCGCCGACAGCTCCACCGAGGCCTTGATTGCCTCGTTGGTGAACTTCACCTTGTGGAATTCTTCATAATAGGGCTTCAGGCCCTTCATGATCTCGATGGCATCCTCGACGGTCGGCTCGTTGACGTCGATCTTCTGGAAGCGCCGCACGAGCGCGCGGTCCTTCTCGAAGAACTGACGGAATTCCTTGTAGGTGGTCGAACCAATGCAGCGGATCGCACCCGACGACAGCGCCGGCTTCAACAGGTTCGACGCATCCATCGCGCCGCCCGAAGTCGCGCCGGCGCCGATCACGGTGTGGATCTCGTCGATGAACAGCACTGCGCCCGGATAGTCCTCGAGCTCCTTGACGACTTGTTTCAGCCGCTCCTCGAAATCGCCGCGGTAGCGCGTGCCGGCCAAAAGCGTGCCCATGTCGAGCGCGAAGATGGTGGCATTGTGCAGCACCTCGGGCACGTCGCCCTCGACGATGCGCTTGGCCAGGCCTTCGGCGATCGCCGTCTTGCCGACGCCAGGGTCACCGACATAGAGCGGGTTGTTCTTGGAGCGACGGCACAGCACCTGGATGGTGCGGTTGATCTCGCTCTCGCGGCCGATCAGCGGATCGATCTTGCCGGCCTTGGCCTTGTTGTTGAGGTTGACGCAATAGGCGGTCAGCGCGTCCTGCTGCTGCTTCTTCTTACCGCCTTCTTCCTGCGGCTCGGCGCCGTTCTGGCCGCCCTGCTCGTCATCGGCGCCGCGCGGGGTGCGGCTCTCGGACGCGCCCGGACGCTTGGCGATGCCATGCGAGATGTAGTTGACCGCGTCGTAGCGGGTCATCTGCTGTTCCTGCAGGAAATAAGCGGCATGGCTTTCGCGCTCGGCGAAGATGGCGACGAGCACGTTGGCACCCGACACTTCCTCGCGGCCAGACGACTGCACATGGATCACCGCGCGCTGGATGACGCGCTGGAAACCGGCCGTCGGTTTGGAATCCTCATCGTAGCCGGTGACCAGATTGTCGAGCTCGGTATCGATGTAGGTCAGAACAGTATGCTTCAGCTCGTCGAGGTCGACGTTGCAGGCGCGCATGACAGCGGCCGCCTCGGTGTCGTCGATCAGCGCGAGCAGCAGGTGTTCAAGGGTTGCATATTCATGGTGCCGCTCGTTGGCGAGCGTCAGCGCTTGATGAAGCGCCTTTTCCAGGCCTTGGGAGAAAGCCGGCATGTTACCTCACTTCTTCTCCATCACGCATTGCAGCGGATGCTGATTCTGTCGGGCGAAATCCATGACCTGGGACACTTTGGTCTCGGCCACCTCGAATGTATAGACCCCGCACTCGCCCACTCCATGATTGTGAACATGAAGCATGATGCGTGTGGCAGCTTCGCGGTCCTTCTGGAAAAAACGCTCCAGCACGTGAACCACGAACTCCATCGGAGTGTAGTCGTCGTTGAGGATGAGGACCCGGTAAAGGCTGGGCTTCTTGGTCTTGGTTTTGGTGCGCGTGATAACGGCCGTCCCGCGGCCGGCCTCATTGCCGTCGCCGCCGCCATTTTGCATCCGCGCCACTCGTCTCGTGGCAGTCAAACCGATCGTCACGTAGTCCTGCCTCTTCGAATCCTCATGCGAGTTTCACATGTAGGTGTTCGATGGACGATTTTAAGCCCTTCTGGTTAGCTGACAATATGGCTAGGTGACCAACTTGGCGGATTTTCGCGATCGTGAAGCGTTGGCATGAAAAAACCCGGCCGCGTTTCCACGACCGGGTTTCCTTCCCACGCCCAAAGGGCCGGATCTGGAATTCTCAGGGCGAAATCATCCGCCCGAGCAAAAATTACTTCGCCTTGGCAACGATCGATTCGAACGGCTTGTAGGCTTCCTTGGCGAGTTCGGCATAGAGGTCGCCAATCTTGGTGGCCTCGGCGACGAACGCCTCGTAGGACTGTTTGGCATAGTCGGATTGAATCTCGATCGCCTTGTCCAGCGACTTGGCCGAGAACAGCTTCTCGAACGCGGCGCTACCGGCTTCGAAGCTCTTCTTGGTGTATTCGCCGGCCTCGGTGGCGATCGCCTGCGCGCCCTTGGACAGCGAAGCGAAGCTCTTCAGTCCGGTGTCGGCAAACTCTTTGCCGTATTTGCTGAAATCTTCGTAGGTCTGGGTCATTTCCTGATTCCCTTGACGGTTGCCTGTTCATAGGACGCGCCCTAGCCGGGCGGCGTTTTGTGCAACGCACGTAACATATTGTGCGATGCACAAAAAGTCAACATTTCGCCCGCATGGAGGCACTACCCGAACGCCAATGGCTAAAATTCGAATAAAGGAAGGCTCAAACCACCGGAAAATGGTGAACGCGGCGGTTACCATAAACGGATTGGTAACGCTGCCCCGTTAGCTTGGCCGAAAGTGAGGCAGGATCCCTTTGCCGCCTCCAGCGCAACGAGAAATTCAAAGGAACTACCAGTGCGTCAGGCGTTGTCGGGCATCGTTTCCAAATCCGCGTCCCCTCTCAAAACGATCATGATCCTCGCCATGGCGATGACATTCGTCGTCGCGGGTGCCGCATCGTCGCTCGCGGCAAAGTCGGCAGCCATCGTCGTCGACGCCAAGACCGGCAAGGTGCTCTACTCGGCCAATGCCGATGGCCGGCGCTATCCTGCCTCGCTGACCAAGATGATGACGCTCTATCTGACCTTCGAAGCGATGGCGAAGGGCAAGATCAGCAGAAACACGCCAGTCGTGTTTTCGGCTCATGCATCCGCCGAGGCGCCGACCAAACTCGGCGTGAAGCCGGGCGGATCGGTCGCGGTAGAGACCGCGATCCTGTCGATAGTCACCAAGTCGGCCAACGACTCGGCGACCGCGCTCGGCGAAATGCTCGGCGGCAACGAAACCAATTTCGCCCGCATGATGACGGCCAAGGCGCGGCAGCTCGGCATGAACGGCACCGTCTTCCGTAACGCCAACGGCCTGCCCGACCCGGGGCAGTTCACCACGGCGCGCGACATGGCCACGCTCGGCATCGCGCTCAGGGAGCATTTTCCCCAGTACTACGGCTATTTCGCGCAGCGATCCTTTCTCTACGGTCGCCAGCGCATCAATGGCCACAACCGCCTGCTCGGGCGCATCAAGGGCGTCGACGGCATCAAGACCGGCTATACCCGCGCCTCCGGCTTCAATCTTGTCTCGTCCGTCAATGACGGCAACCGCCGCCTTGTCGCCGTCGTCATGGGCGGCACGTCGGGCGGCAGCCGCGACAACCAGATGGCAGGCCTGATCAACACCTATTTGCCGAGGGCTTCGACCCGCGGTGGCGGCGATCTGATCGCCAAGGCGGACAGCAATCCCGTCAGCGCGTTGGCTAAGGTTCTCCTGCCCAAGCATGACGCGCCGACCCCGGACGAAAAGCCGGTGGCCATGGCGGAAGCCGATACGGCCGTCACTGACGACGCGACCGTTGCCCAGGGCGACAGCGAGGACGAGGATACAGCCGAGGCGGAGGCGCCCAAGCTGGTTGTCCCGGCAACGAAGGTGAAGACGGTCATCGTCTCCGCTCCCAAGGTCGCCACTGCACAGGTCGTGGCCGCCTATGCCGAACCCACCCCGGCCGTTGATCCGGTCAGCACCGCGTCGGTTCCGTCGGGCTGGGCCATCCAGGTTGCCTCCTCGCCCAAGCAGTCCGAGGCCCAGGCTCTCCTCGACAAGACCACCAAGCAGGCTCCCAAGGTGCTGGCCGATGCTTCCGGCTTCACCGTCGCTTTCGACAAGGACGGCGTCACCTACTACCGCGCACGTTTCGGCGGCTTTGGGTCGAAGGACGCCGCCTGGAAGGCCTGCACCGCTTTGAAGAAGAAGAAAATCGAGTGCTACGCCGTCCAGCAATAGGATGGCGTGGAAGGATATCTCCCGGAAAAATTTTGCGTCGAAGGAGACTAGTTGTGATTGGAGAGCAAGACGTCCTTGGCTTCGTTAATCCGCGCCGCCAGGAAAGACGTGCCGCCGATATCGGGGTGCAGGCGCTGCATCAGGCGGCGGTGCGCCTTGCGGACATCCGCCGCGGCGGCCCCCGCTTCAAGACCAAGGACCTTGTAGGCCTCCTCCTTAGTCATGGCGCCCGGACCTGGCGCAATACCCAGCCCTTCGCCACCGTTCGTCTCAGCGTTTTTGCGCCAGACGGGAAATCTGCCGTCAAGATACGTCTCTAGCAATTGCCGGCTCTCCGGATCGCCGGAGAGCTCGCGGTAGAGATGCTGCAATTCCGCAAGGGTCATCGAGCCAAGCATCTTGCCATCGTGGCGGCCGGCCAGAACCAGCCCTTCAAGGCCGCCGGTATTATGATCGAGTTCCATCTCGAGTGCCGCTGTCCGCACGGTTGAGCGTTTTCCAGCAATTGGCGTGGCATTTGGCCGGCGCGTAAGTGTGGCGCCGTACCAGGCGATTGCCACGAACAGGATGATGCCGCCGAGGCCTTGACGCCCGACCACGAGCACGGCGCCGCCGACCAGCGCCAGCAGGATCGGCCCCAAGGTTCTCATCCCGCTTGCGAGTTGCGCCGGATCCGCGCGGAGAAAGGCGGTGGCTACCCCCAGGAGCACCAGCAACAACGCCACCACAACGATAATCGCGCCTAACATTTCCCATCGCCCCGCAGGTATCCTGTCCGCCTGGACAGCCGCGTGATGTCCTTCAACACTTTTTCTGCGCCAGAATCATGGCCTTTACCCGGGCTGGAAGAGGACCATCATGCGAACTGCGTCTTCAACGCCGCGGCCTGTGTCGATTTCGACGGTTGTTCATCGCGCATGATTCAAGATGTGGCGTTGTCGCGTCGCTTGCAAGTCCAGCGCCAGGCAAGATTGAGGGCCAGAAAGGTCCGGGCAGAAACAGGGAATCCTTCCGCTCAATGTCTAGAGCAAGCCGAGATCGGCCAGCTCGCGCCTGAGTTTCGGCGGCATCTCGACCAATCCCGCTTTGCCCTTGCCGAGATCGGACGGGGCGTCCGCTGGCTTCAGATAACGCCAGCCCTGGAAGGCGCGGCGCGGCTGCCAGTCGGTCCGCACCACCTCGGGGTCGAGCATCAAATGGCAGCGGCCGATGCCGTCGTCATCGGTGAACGGCCGGATTTCCGTGATCAATTGCCGGCATTGCACGCTGCCCTTGATCACCCAGTAGAGCGAGCCGCCATCGGTGACCTCGTCGCCACGTGTCGGCACCATGCGGGTGGTGTGCCAGTGTTCGGCTGGTTCGTCGGCGCGGCGGCGCTCTTCAAGACGGAAGGCGATCCACTCTTCGAGATCCTCGACACTGTCGCAGCCGACGCAAAGCTTTAGGAGGTTGAGAGCCATGCACCAAGGTTAGTCCGGGGCGCCGAGACGTCAACGGCCTGGCGGACTTCTCCACAGTGCCGGCTTGGGCCAGCCCTCAACACTCCACGACATTGACCGCCAGCCCGCCAAGGCTGGTTTCCTTGTACTTCTCGTTCATATCGAGGCCGGTCTGACGCATGGTCTCGATCGCGGCATCGAGCGGCACGAAATGCACGCCGTCGCCTTTGATCGCCAGGGAGGCGGCCGTCACCGCCTTCACGGCACCCAGCGCGTTGCGCTCGATGCACGGCACCTGGACCAGCCCGCCGACCGGATCGCAGGTCATGCCGAGATGATGTTCGAGCGCGATTTCGGCGGCATTCTCGACCTGTTCGGGCGTGCCGCCCATGACGGCGCACAGGCCTGCGGCTGCCATCGCCGAGGCTGAGCCCACCTCGCCCTGGCAGCCGACTTCGGCGCCGGAGATCGACGCATTGGACTTGATGATGCCGCCGACCGCCGCGGCCGTCAGCAGGAAGTCGCGAATGCTCGGCTGGTCCGCCTCGGGATGGAAATGCAGCCAGTAGCGCAGCACTGCCGGCAGCGTGCCGGCAGCACCGTTGGTCGGCGCGGTGACGACACGCCCGCCGGCCGCATTCTCCTCGTTGACGGCCATCGCATAGATCGACAGCCAGTCATTGGCTAGCAGCGGATTCGGCCGGTTCTGCTGCCACTGCTCCTGCAGCTTGTCATGGAGCTGTCTGGCACGTCGCCGCACCTTCAGCCCGCCCGGCATGATGCCGTCCTGCGACAGGCCGCGGTCGATGCAGCCCTTCATCGCGTCCCAGATAGCGTCGAGACCGGCGTCGAGCGCCTCGCGCGACATCTGCGTCTCCTCGTTGGTGCGCTTCATGTCGGCGATGGACAGGCCGCTCCTGGCCGCCATCTTCAGCATCTCGACCGCGTTCTTGAAGGGATACGGCACTTTCTTGCCCTCGGTCGTGACCGAGCCCTTGGCCTTCATCCGCTGCAGCTCTTCCTCCGAAACCACGAAGCCACCGCCGATCGAATAGTAGATGCGCTTGAGCAGCAACCGGCCGACGGCGTCGTAGGCATAAAACGCCATGCCATTGGCATGACCGGTGAGCGGTGTCTTGCGGTCGAGTACCAGATCGGTGGCCGGATCGAAATGGTAGGATGGGTGGCCGGGCGGTGAAACCAGCTTGTCGGCGGTGATGCGGCTGATGATGCCGTCGGCCTGGTCAGGGTCGACCGTTTGCGGCGTCTGACCGGCAAGGCCGAGAATCACGGCACGGTCGCTGCCATGGCCGATGCCGGTATAGGCGAGCGAGCCATGCAGGCTGGCGCCGATGCGGTCGACCTTGGCGCCGGCGGGGCGCGGCCAGTCGTCGCCCGCGACCTCGTCGAGGAAGCGCCGCGCAGCCGTCATCGGCCCCATCGTATGCGAGCTCGAGGGGCCGATGCCGATCTTGAACAGGTCGAAAACCGAAAGGAACACGCTGTCTCCTGGATCACGTCGAGGACTACATATAGGAATTCCCGGGATGTTTCCGCTCTTTTGACGATCGCGGCGCAGCACCTGCCGACCTTGTTTGCTCCGGCAGCGACATTGATTGCCCGACGCTGCGGGGGCGATCGAAGCGATCAAGATGTGATAAATTCACCCTATGGGCGATTCCTCCTACCTTTCGACGGCCGATCTCGCGGCGCTGGGCTTTTTCGTCCTCGTATGGGTGCTGCACACGCTCGCTTCCGACGGCAAGCTGGTAAGCCGCATGTCGCTGACGACCGCCATGAATGCGCAGCGCGAGGCCTGGATGCGCACCATGGCCGAGCGCGAGATCCGCATCGTCGACACCGCCATCATGAGCGGCCTGCAGCAAGGAACCGCCTTCTTCGCCTCCAGTTCGCTGATCGCACTCGGCGGCTGTTTCGCCCTGCTTGGCGCGTCCGACCGGGTGCTTGAGGTGCTGAGCACCCTGCCCTTGGGCGGCGCGCCGTCGCGCTCGGCCTTTCAGATCAAGGTGCTGGGACTTGTGCTGATCCTAGCCTTTTCCTTCTTCAAATTCGGCTGGGCCTACAGGCTGTTCAACTACTGTTCGATCCTGATCGGCGCGGTGCCGATCCCGCATGGCGAAGCCTCGCGCAATCCGGTCACGCAAACGGCTGTGTGGCGCGCGACGCAAATGAACATGCTGGCCGGCAAGCATTTCAACTCGGGCTTGCGCGGCGTGTTCTTCTCGATCGGCTATCTCGGCTGGTTCGTCGATCCGGTGGTGTTCGTGCTGTCGACGCTTCTGCTGCTCGCCGTGCTGGTGCGGCGCCAGTTCTTCTCGGCGGCGCGGCGCGCCGTCATCGGTCAGCCGCCCGGCGCCGGAAACGGCTCATCGATGCGCCCGGAAAGCCAATAGGCGAAAAGTCCGATCCACTCACGAACGGCAATGGTCGTGTTCTCAAGCGAATCGGCCGCATTATCGCGAAAGAAGCCGACGCCTTCCTTCCCCGTGGTGCGATAGTCGACCGGCCATGGAATGGTTGGAAAACCGGCCTTGTCGAATAGCCCCTTGGCGCGCGGCATATGAAAGGCCGACGTCACCAGTAGCCATGTTTCGCCCGGTTTGGGTTTGACCAGTTCGCGGCTGAAGACCGCATTCTCGTAGGTGTTGCGGGACTTGTCCTCAAGGACGAGACGATCTGCCGAAACGCCGAGCGAGCCGAGCAGGCGCGGCGCGGTGTCGGCATCACCTTCGCCATCGAGGAAAAGCGAGCCGTTTCCGCCTGATACCACCACTTTTGCCCGAGGGAAGCGCCGGGCGAGGATTGCGGTCTCGACCATACGGTCGCCGCTGCTGTTCAATTCGTAGCCGCGACGCGCGAGGTTGATGGCGCCTTCGAAGCCGCCGCCGAGCACGACGATGCCATCTACCTTCTCCGGTAGCGGCGGCTTGGGAAAGCGTTCTTCCAGCGGAATGAGCATCATGGCGCCGAGCGACGTCCAGGCCGATAGCGCAAGGATCGCAAACGCCAGCACGCTGCCGGTGACGGCAAGTCGCCGCCGGCCGATGATCCCGGCGATCAGCCCCGCCAAAAGCAGGAAGATCGTGAGGTTGAGCGGCTGGACGAAGAACCAGAAGATCTTGGAAAGATAGTAGAACATCGCTCAACCCCTACAGCGTCAAGGACGCCGTAATACTTTAGTTTTGCGCATGGCCCCCTCCGGGGAATCGATCGCGATTCTCGGGATCATGCGTCAGGCGAGCGATGCCCTTACCACCACTTCTCCGGCTGGAATATGCCGGCCGCCTGCTCGATGACGGCGGCGGTCTGGAACAATGTCTCTTCCTCGAACGGCCTGCCGATCAGCTGCAGGCCGAGCGGCAATCCCTTGGGATCGAGCCCGGCGGGCACGGCGATGCCCGGCAGGCCGGCCATGTTCACGGTGACCGTGAAAATGTCGTTGAGATACATCTTGACCGGATCGGCGGCCATGTCCTCGTCGGCGATGCCGAAGGCGGCGGACGGTGTCGCCGGGGTCAGGATGACATCGACGCCGGCAGCGAAGACGTTTTCGAAGTCGCGCTTGATCAGATTGCGCACCTTCTGAGCCTGCAGATAGTAGGCGTCGTAGTAGCCGGCGGACAGCACATAGGTGCCGATCATGATGCGGCGCTTGACCTCGCGGCCAAAGCCGGCGGCGCGGGTCTTCTCGTACATCTCGACGATGTCCTTGCCCGGCACGCGCAAGCCGTAGCGGACGCCGTCATAGCGGGCGAGATTGGACGAAGCTTCCGCGGGTGCCACGATGTAATAGGCCGGCAGCGCGTATTTGGTGTGCGGCAGGGAGATGTCGACGATCTCGGCGCCGGCATCCCTGAGCCAGGCAATGCCCTTCTGCCACAGGGCCTCGATCTCCTCCGGCATGCCTTCGACGCGGTATTCCTTGGGAACGCCGACCTTCATGCCCCTGATCGGCTTGCCGATCGCAGCCTCGTAGTCCGGCACCGGCCTGTCGACTGACGTCGTGTCCTTCGGATCGACCGAGGCCATCGACTTGAGCAGGATCGCGGCGTCGCGCACGTCGCGGGCGATCGGCCCGGCCTGGTCTAGCGACGAGGCGAAGGCGACGATGCCCCAGCGCGAGCAGCGGCCATAGGTCGGCTTGATGCCGACCGTGCCGGTGAAAGCGGCCGGCTGGCGGATCGAGCCGCCGGTGTCGGTCGCCGTCGCACCGGCGCAAAGGAAGGCTGATACGGCGGTCGCCGAACCGCCGGAAGAGCCGCCCGGCACCAGCTGTGCATTGTCGAGGCTGCGCTGGGTTTTCGTGCCACCGGCCGACACGAAGCCGCCATCACCCTGATGCGTCGTCGGAATCACCACCGTATCGACGCGCGAACGCCGCCACGGGTTGATGACCGGGCCATAGTAGGAGGTCTCGTTGGACGAGCCCATGGCGAATTCGTCCATGTTGAGCTTGCCCAGCATGACCGCGCCGTCGGCCCACAGATTGGACGTGACGGTCGATTCGTAGCGCGGCTCGAAGCCGTCGAGCACGTGGCTGCAGGCCCGGGTATGGACGCCTTTGGTACCGAACAGATCCTTGATCCCGAGCGGAATGCCTTCCAGCGCACCGCCCTCGCCCTTGAGCAGCCTGGCATCCGACGCCTTGGCCATGTCGCGCGCCTTGTCGCCGGTCACCGCGACATAGGCATTGAGCGCCGGATTGGCGCGATCGATCGCCAAGAGATAGGCCTCGGTGATCTCGGTCGCGGTGATCTCCTTGGCGCGCAGCTTGGCGCGGGCCTGCGAAATCGTCAGATGGGTCAGGTCGCTCATCAAAGGCTCTTTTCGTAAAACACCGACCACTCGGTATCGGGATAATCCAGCACCGGGCCGCAACGCGAGAACCCGGCACGTTCATAGACGGTCCAGGCGGCGGGATGGCGATCGCCGGTTTCCAGCACCAGCCGCTTCAACCCTTCGTCGCGCGCCAAGGCTTCAACGCGTTCCACAATCCTGGCGCCGATCCGCTGACCGCGATGCGACGGCCGCGTGTACATGCGTTTCACCTCGCCTGTGGCATCACCATGCCGCTTCAAGGCGCCACACCCAACGGCGATACCATTGTCGCGAGCGATGAAAACCGTCGTGTCCTGGCCCGCCATCTGCTCGACCGTCAAATGGTAGCAATGCTCCTGCGGCGTCAACTCGAGCAAGGTTTCGTTGAGTTCCCTGACTAGGCCGCGCACGTCATCCTGCAGCGGCGTCTCGATGGCGATCTCGATTGCCATCGGCGCCTTACTCCACGACCTTCGGCACGAGGAAGAAATTCTCGTCGGTCGCCGGTGCGTTGGCGACGATTTCGGCCGCCTTGTTGCCGTCGGTGACAACATCCCCGCGCTTCTTCATCTCCATCGGCGTCACCGAGGTCATTGGTTCGACGCCGGAAACATTGACCTCGTTCAACTGTTCGACGAAGCCCAGTATGGCGTTCAACTCGCCGGTCATGCGCTCGGCATCCTCTTCGCTCACGGCGATGCGGGCGAGATGCGCGACGCGCTTCACTGTCTTGACATCAACGGACATGTATTTGCCTCGGGGAAAACCAGTCCGGGCTATAGCGGCGCGGCGCGCGGCGCGCAACATGCGCCGGCCGACAATCGGGCAAACAGCTTCATGGCAGGGCAACACCCTCGCACAGATAATAGCTGCCGCTGTTGCGGCTCGCCTCGCTTTCATCGTCGATGGGCCGGACCGAGACGAGATCGAGGTGCGTCGGCCTGATCCGCGTTACCGACAGGACACGCGTCGCCTTGCTGACATGAACGAATTCGCATTGTATTCCGCGCCTTGCAGGCCATTCTTCGAAAGCACGATGTTGCCGGTATCGATCAGCGTCTGCAGCGTGTCCTTCCTGGCCTGCGCGCAAAGCTCCTCGGACTGCAGATAGACGCCTTCGATGAATTCATCGGCGGCGAGCGCGGGCGACGCCGCGACAACCATCGATACGCAAAGAGATCGCCACAACGCCATGGATTTGTTCTGTTTTCGTTGTTTCTAGATGGTTATCGTTTCACCAATCTTCGGCAATGCGACCTTGACACCGGATCCTTCCATGCCGGCTTCGAATTTCTCAGCCGTCGGATCGATCATTGGAAACGTGCCGAAGTGGCAAGGGACAACCGTGTCGAACTTGAAGAAGCGGCGGCAGGCAAGGGCTGCCACCGCGCCGCCCATGGTGAAACGGTCGCCGATCGGAACAACGCCGATCTTGGGCTCATGCAGTTCGTTGATCAGCGCCATGTCGGAAAAGATGTCGGTATCGCCCATGTGGTAGAGCGTCCTGTCTTCCGGGAAATGCAGAACCAGTCCGCCCGGATTGCCGAGATAGACGTTCTTGCCGCCGTCTTCGCCAAACGAGGAGGAGTGCAGCGCCTGGACGAAGGTGGTGGTGAAGCGGCCACAATCGACCGTGCCGCCAATGTTGCCGGGATTGATCTTCTTGTCGCTGACGCCCTTGCCGACGAGGTACATGCAGATCTCGAAATTGGCGACCAGTTGGGCGCCGCTCTTGCCGAGCACTTCTAGCGCGCCGCTGATGTGGTCGCTATGCCCGTGTGTCAAAAGAACATGCGTGATCCCTTCGGCCGGCCCTTCCCAATCGCCCGTCCAGGACGGGTTGCCGATCAGATAGGGGTCGATCAGGATTTTCGCGGCACCGGTTTCGATGCGGAAGGCCGAGTGGCCGTACCAGGTCAGTTTCATGAATGCATTTCCTCGATTTTTGCCGAGCCAGACGATAGAACGCCGATAGCCCCGATATCAAAGGGTATAGTGTCCGCCGCGTATCCGAAAAGACGCGTGCTACCGAAAAGACGAGGGAAAACCGTTGGCCGTCATCACGATTGAGCAATTGCCGGCACGGCTCACCGGCGGCAGGACCCTGGCAGGGCTCGATCTCGGCGACAAGACGATCGGCGTCGCGGTTTCCGACCGCGGTTTCTCCTTCGCTCATCCCCGCCCGGTCATACTCAGAAAGAAATTCTCGCTCGACGCCGCCGTCCTTTTGGCCTTACTGGAGAAAGAAAATGTCGGCGCGGTGGCGATCGGACTGCCGATCAACATGGACGGATCCGAGGGCCCACGCGCACAGAAATCGCGCGCCTTCGTGCGCAACATGGCGCAACTGAGCGACCTGCCCTTCGTGTTCTGGGATGAGCGGCTATCGACGGTCGCGGCCGAACGGACTCTGATCGAAATGGACTTCTCTCGCGCCAAGCGCGCCGGCAAGATCGATTCGGCGGCAGCCGCCTTTATTCTGCAGGGAGTTTTGGACCGGCTTCAGTCGCTCGACGCAGCCGATCGAACGGAACCGGACCCGTCCAGCGGCGCCTGATCCAGCCCAAAATCTCGCGACGCCTGCGAAACACCCATATCGCAACAAGCAGCAAGCCATCGAACACGCAGGCTTTTGCCACCATGCCGGGGATGATTGCCGGATCGATGCCGAGCAGCTGGCCATAGAGCTGGAACACGAAATCGTGCAGCTGCCGGGTGAGCATCACATAGCCGAAATTCATGTCGTTGAGCGACAGGTAGAACCAGCCCCAGAACAGCGCCATCGGGCCCGCCCACAATGCGAAGATGTAGCGCATCAGCGACCTACCTTGCCGTTCGGCCCGGTCCTGCCCGATATCAGGGAGAGCAGTGAATTATGCGCCGCGGCCTTTGCCATGCTGTGAGCCGTGGCGTGGAAATCGTCCTCATCCAACGCAGCCACCGAACGCCGTTCGGCGAGCATCGCGACATAGGAGGCCAGAAGTGCGGCCAATTGCACGGCCACCACCATGAACAGGCCGTCGATGCCTTGGGCCGCGCCGCCGATCAGGATCATCGACATCACGCCCGAAGCAGAAATAAAGGCGATGCGAACGACGCTGTCGGCGCCCGGGCTGGACGCGTCGTTGATCAGCGTATCGACGAAGGCCCAGAAGAACAGCACCGCCACGACCAGCAATGCGGTTGCCAGCGGAGCGACCACGACGATGTTCTCCAGATTGATCAATCGGGCGCTTTGGACGGCGACGCCGAGTACGCCAAGAGCCGCCGCCACACCTCGATTTCCATCGATACAGATCAGCGCGAGCAGAGCGAAAACGATCGCCCAGTGCACCGACAGAAAGGAGGTCAATACGTGTCGCATCGTGATTCCTGCTTCGACAGGAATGACAGTGGGCTTTGCGGTTCGTCGCCGCAATGGAAACCATTTGTTAAGGTTAACGGCGCCGGCCAAGATTACGTCATCGGACGATGAATGGCTTCGTCGTCAATTCACCGGCGGATAGAGCGTATCGATGATCATGCGCGCATCGTGACGCGAATCGAGCATACCGTAGGTATTGCGCCATTGGCCCGCGAGCCGCGTCTCGACGAAAGCATCGGCGATCCGCCCTGCCCCCAGCCGGCGCAACTCGGCGGCCGCCGCCGACAGTGCGAGTTGTTCCGTCAGCAGCCGGGCCGAGCCCTCGTCTGTCGAAGCGACCTGCATGGCCGCCTTCAGAACACCGATCGTGCCGCGCCCGCCGGTGCCGAGGTCGCGGTCGATGCCGCCCAGCACCTCGTCGAAAAGGCCCGGCGCGCGGCCAAGCACGCGCAGCACATCGAGCGCCATGACATTGCCCGATCCTTCCCAGATCGCGTTGACAGGCGCTTCACGGTAATAGCGGGCGAGCGGCGCTTCCTCGACATAGCCATTGCCGCCAAGGCACTCCATCGCCTCGTAAAGCAGCGGCGGCGCGATCTTGCAGACCCAGTATTTGACGACCGGCGTCATGGCGCGGGCGAACGCCGCCTCGCCGCGATCGCTCGCCGCCTCGTCGAAGGAACGCGCCAGCCGGAATGACAGCGCGGTCGCCGCGGCGACATCGAGCGCCATGTCGGCCAGCACGCGCTGCATAAGCGGTTGCTCGATCAGGTTGGTCCCGAACACCTGGCGATGGCGGGCATGATGGATCGCTTCGGCCAGCCCCGCCCGCATGATCGCCGAAGACGCCACCGCGCAGTCGAGCCGGGTCAGCGTCACCATGTCCATGATCGTCTTGACGCCGGCGCCGGGCTCGCCGACCATCTCGCCGATGGCATTGACGAACTCGACTTCGGAAGACGCGTTGGAGCGGTTGCCGAGCTTGTCCTTCAGCCGCTGGAAGCGAAAGCCATTGCCCGACCCGTCACCGAGCACGCGTGGCACCAGGAAGCACGACAGCCCCTCCGGCGCCTGCGCCAGCACCAGGAAGGCATCCGACATCGGCGCCGACATGAACCATTTGTGCCCCGTCAGGCGGTAGAACCCGCTTCCGACGCGTTCGGCCCTGGTCACATTGGCACGCACATCCGTGCCGCCCTGTTTCTCGGTCATGCCCATGCCGAGCGTCAGTCCGGTCTTCTCGACCGGCGGCTTTTGGCTCTGGTCGTATTTGCGCGTCGTCACGCGCGGCGCCCATTCGCGAAACAGTTTCGGGCTGGCCATCAATGCCGCCAGCGAGGCGCTGGTCATGGTGATGGGGCAAAGGTGTCCGGTCTCGAGTTCGGCGGTCAGGTAGAAACGGGCGGCCCGCACTTGATGGCGGCGGCCGATCTCGGCATCGCCATTTTCCCAGATAGAAGAGTGCAGACCGTTGGCCACCGAACGGCGCATCAGGGCGTGGTAGGCAGGATGGAATTCGACCAGGTCGATGCGCCGTCCCTGGCGATCGTGCGTCCTGAGTTTCGGCGTCTCGACATTGGCGAGACGCGCCAGTTCCTGCGCTTCTTGCGTGAGTACGAAGCGGCCAAGCCCGTCGAGATCCTTGCGCACCGGATCCGAGAAGCGCTCGGCAAGCTGGATCAGCAGCGGATCGCCTCGCCAGGCGTTGCCTCCCGTCAGCGGCGGCGGCTGGTTCGTCACGTCGTCGGTCACGCCCAATCCTTCTAGCCAATCCTTCTGGAAAGGCCCTATCGTCGGAAAGCCTCGAATCCGAGGCCATCGGCTAGATATAGCCAAGCGTTGCTGTGCGCGCGACGAAAATACCGGGGAGAACGGCGTCAATCCAACGCGGGTGCTTGCGGGCGCGAAATCCGCACCCTATAGCAGCCCCTTGAGATGACCGACGCTTCGTCCCTGCCACTCTATCCTCACCGCCATCTTCTGGGCATCAGCGATCTTTCGCCCGCCGACATCGAGCTGTTGCTCGACAGGGCGGATCGGGCGGTCGCGATCTCGCGGCAGTCCGAGAAAAAGACCTCGACATTGCGCGGCCGCACCCAGATCAACCTCTTCTACGAAGCCTCGACCCGCACGCAGTCGTCCTTCGAACTGGCCGGAAAACGGCTCGGCGCCGATGTCATGAACATGTCGGTGGCGAGTTCTTCCGTAAAGAAGGGCGAAACGCTCATCGACACCGCGATGACACTGAACGCCATGCGGCCCGATATATTGATCATCCGCCATCAGTCGGCGGGCGCGGCGGCCCTTCTGGCGCAGAAGGTCGGCTGCTCGGTGGTCAATGCCGGCGATGGCGCGCATGAACACCCGACACAGGCGCTGCTCGACGCGCTCACTATCCGCCGCGCCAAGGGTCCGCTGTCGAAGCTGATCGTGGCGATCTGCGGCGACATCCTGCATTCGCGTGTGGCGCGCTCCAATATCATGCTGCTCAACGCACTCGGCGCACAGGTGCGGGTGGTGGCGCCCTCGACGCTGTTGCCCTCGGGCATCGACAGGATGGGCGTGATCGTCTGCCGCTCGATGGCGGAAGGCCTGAAGGACGCGGATGTGGTGATGATGTTGCGCTTGCAGCGCGAGCGCATGGAAGGCGCCTTCGTGCCGTCGGTGCGCGAATACTTCCGCTATTTCGGCCTCGATGCCGAGAAGCTGAAGGCGGCCAAGGACGACGCGCTGGTCATGCATCCCGGCCCGATGAACCGAGGTGTCGAGATTGCCTCCGAAATCGCCGACGGCCCGCAAAGCGTCATCCAGGAGCAGGTGGAAATGGGTGTCGCCGTGCGCATGGCGGTGATGGAAGCGCTGCTCGATCCCCGTCGTAATCAAGACGGTCGCAACCAAGAGGGGCGCAATCCAGAGGGCCGCGGCGCATGAGCATCACGGTCTTTGAACGCGCCCGCATCGTCGACCCTTCGCGCGGGCTCGACGAAGTCGGCTCCGTAATAGTCGATGGCAAGAAAATCGTTGCCGCTGGCAAGGTGGCTCTGAACCAGGGCGTCCCCGACGGAGCCACGGCAATCGACTGCGCCGGCAAGGCGATCATGCCAGGTTTGATCGATGGCCGCGTCTTCATCGGCGAGCCGGGCGGCGAGCATCGCGAAACCATCGCTTCGGCAAGCGTCGCCGCGGCCGCCGGCGGGGTGACGTCGATCGTCATGATGCCCGACACCGACCCGGTGATCGACAATGTGGCGCTGGTCGAATTCGTGCTGCGCACCGCCAAGGACACGGCCGTCGTCAACATCTTTCCGGCCGCCGCCATCACCAAGGGCCTCCACGGGCGTGAGATGACGGAGTTCGGCCTGCTGCGCGAGGCGGGTGCGGTCGCCTTCACCGATGGTCGGCATACCATATCGAGCGCGCTGGTGATGCGCCGCGCGCTGACCTATGCGCGCGATTTCGGCGCCACCATCGTCCATGAAACGCAGGATGCCGACCTTGGGTCGTCGGGCGTCATGAATGAGGGCCTGTACGCCAGTTGGCTCGGTCTCTCCGGCATTCCGCGTGAAGCCGAATCCATACCCCTCGAGCGGGACCTTGCGCTGGCACGGCTGACGCGCGGTTCGTACCATGCCGCGAAGATATCGACGGCAATGGCGGCAAGCGCCGTGGCGCGGGCGAAGGCTGACGGCGCGGCAGTGACATCGGGCGTATCGATCCACAATCTGTCGCTCAATGAAAACGACGTCGGCGAGTACCGCACCTTCTTCCGCCTGACGCCGCCGCTGCGCGCCGAAGAGGACCGGCTGGCGATGATCGAGGCGGTGAAGGACGGAACGGTCGATGTCGTTGTCTCTTCACATGATCCGCAGGATGTCGACACCAAGCGGCTGCCCTTCGCCGACGCGGCAGCCGGTGCCATCGGCCTCGAAACCCTGTTGGGCGCGGCCTTGCGCCTCTACCACAATGGCGACGTGCCGTTGCTCAGGCTGATCGAGACCTTGTCCACCGCGCCGGCGAGGTTGTTTGGATTGCCCGGCGGCACGCTGAAGCCGGGCGCGGTAGCCGATCTCGCCATTGTCGACCTCGACGAACCCTGGATCGTCAGTGAAAGCGGCATCCGCTCCCGCTCGAAAAACACCTGCTTCGAAGGCGCACGACTGCAAGGCAAGGTCTTGCAAACGCTGGTGGCGGGCCGCACAGTATTTTCCGCCTGAGCCGGCGGTAGCCATGCGGCATCGAGCATGGTTGTGGAAAATGCGGGGGAAACAATGACTTATGGCCTGATCCTGGCGTTGGCGTTCGGTTATTTGCTGGGCTCAATTCCGTTCGGCCTGCTGCTCACCCGTGCGGCCGGCCTTGGAGACGTACGCAATATCGGCTCCGGCAATATCGGCGCCACCAATGTGCTGCGCACCGGCAACAAGGGGCTCGCCGCAGCGACCTTGCTGCTCGATGCGCTGAAAGGTACGGCAGCCGTGCTGATAGCAGGCCATTTCGCGCCTGAAACGGCGATCTGGGCTGGCCTTGGCGCCTTTCTGGGCCATCTGTTTCCGGCATGGCTGGGGTTCAAAGGGGGCAAGGGCGTCGCGACCTATCTCGGAGTGCTGGTTGGCCTTGCCTGGCAGGTGGCACTGATCTTCGCCGTCGCCTGGCTGGTGATGGCTTTTCTTTTCCGCTTCTCCTCGCTGGCAGCGCTGGCTGCGGCCGTCGTCGTCCCGATCGCCCTGTATTTCATGAGCACCCCGCGGATTGCGGTGCTGTTCGTGGTGATGAGCATCATCGTTTTCATCATGCATAGAGCCAACATTTCGCGGCTGATTGCCGGCACCGAAGGCAAGATCGGAGCCAAGGGGTGAGCAAACCGGCCACCGGGCCGCGTCTCACCGATCGCCAGCGGCTGAGCTGGCTGCGGCTGATCCGCACCCAGAATGTCGGGCCGGCCTCCTTTCGCGACCTGATCAACCGCTTCGGTTCGGCCGAGGTCGCGTTGGAAATGCTGCCGGAACTGATGATTTCCGGTGGCGCCAACCGGATCGTGCGCACCCCTTCCATCGCCGAAGCCGAGGCCGAGATGGAGGCCGCGCGGCGGATCGGGGCACGCTTCGTCGGCATCGGCGAGGCAGACTATCCGCCGCTTCTGCGCAACATGGACAATCCGCCGCCGCTGCTGGCGGTCAAGGGTAACGCCGCGGTGTTCCGGCTGCCGGGGGTCGCGATTGTCGGCGCCCGCAACGCATCGCTTGCCGGCATCAAGATGGCGCGCATGCTGGCAGCCGATCTCGGAAGAGAGGGCTACGGGATCATCTCCGGCCTGGCGCGCGGCATCGACACGGCGGCGCATCAGGGCAGCCTCTCGACCGGGACGGTCGGTGTTCTTGCCGGAGGCCTCGACCTGCCCTACCCGCCCGAAAATGCCGGACTGTGCGATGACATCGCCGAACGTGGCGCCATCATCTCGGAAATGCCGTTCGGCTGGCAGCCGCGCGCCCAGGATTTCCCGCGCCGCAACCGCCTGGTCGCGGGGGCTGCCCTTGGACTGGTGGTGGTCGAGGCGGCGCAGCGCTCAGGCTCGCTGATCAGCGCCAGGCTTGCCGGCGAGATGGGCCGACTGGTCTTTGCCGTGCCAGGCTCTCCGCTCGATCCGCGCGCAGCCGGTACCAACGGCCTGCTCAAGGACGGCGCCACGCTGGTGACAGAAGCTTCAGACGTTTCCAGGGCGATCCTTCCGCTGACCGGCATGCGAGCACCTGATCTGCCGCCGTTTGAAGATCCGCCCGATTTTTCGGCAACACCGCCACCAGGCGAGAGCGACCGGACCAAGGTGATCGAGGCGCTGGGACCGACACCGGTGCCGGTCGACGAAATCATCCGCCACACCGGCCTGCATCCCGCCCAGGTGTTCATGGTGCTGCTGGAACTCGATCTCGCCGGCCGCCTCGAACGTCACGCCGGCGGCAATGTTTCGTTGGTTTTCGGGGAAGGCTGACCGCCCTCAGTGGCGGCTGGTCTTTTTGTCCCCGGTCTCGGCGTAATCCTGCGTGTTGGCGCCAAAGAGATCCTTTTCGACAACCTGGCGCCAGACCTCGTCAGCCTCCTGCGGGCGTGGCGGATCGAAACTCGGCTCGCTCTCGTACGCATTCGGGAGCGACCGCCGGCGTAGCCAGATGGGCATGATCTCCCGGATGAGACTGGTGAATTGGGTCATCACCGACTCCTTCGTTTCAAGGAACGGAACGGACCAGACCTGTCGATCCATTCCCATTGCGCTGGCTCACCGCACCCAGCCAAGCCAAAGCCTCGCCAACGCCTGCAAGCGCATGGCGTGCGGCGGTCGGTCCGCGCGGTTTGATGCGGATCGAAATGCCGTCCATCTCATTGACGGCCTCGAAACCATTCTCGTCGGACGTGTCGTCACCCAGAAATACCGGCCGCCTCCCCTCGAAAGCCGGCAGGTCCAAGAAGCGCCTGATTGCTGCTCCTTTCGCTGCCTCCAGCGGCATCAATTCGACGCCGGCATTGCCGGCCAGCACCCGATATCCCCTGGGCAACCTGTCCAGCGCCTGCTCGACCAGTTGCGTGGCGCGCTGCAACAATTGCGGTGCCGCGCGTGTGTGGATTGCCAGGATCGGGCCCTTGCGCTCGATATAGACGTCCGCACTGTCCAGCTCCGCCTCGATTTCCTCGGCAAGCGCCGCAATGTCGGCCGGCTCTCCCGCCGCCTCGACCGGACCATCACGCGTGAGCCTGTGCTCAAGGCCGTAAAGCCCGGCAGCGCGCAGTTTAAGGGGCTGGAAAAGATGGTCGACCGCGGCGATCGACCGCCCCGTGATGAATGCCAGCGCTCCGTCCAATTGCAATTCGAGCCCTGCCAACAGCGTCCGCAACTCATCGCCGACAACCACCGCATCGGGATGCGCGGCATGTTCGAGAAGCGTGCCGTCGATATCGAGAAACAAGGCCCACGCATCCTGCGGGACGTTGGGTTCGGTCAAGTTTGACAATGTCGACATCACAGCGCTGCCACGCGCTTGCGGTCGTGCAGCGATATCACATTGCCAGGAGAACCGGGGCCGGCAGAACCGGGGCCAGCAGAACCGGGGGCACCGTTGACGGCGCGATCGACCGCATCGCGTTTGCGCAGGCGCGCCGCGTCGAACAGCATGCTGCCCGCCCATCGATAGACATTGTTTTCACACACGACCTCGCGCAAGCGCCGCATGCGCTGACGTTGCTCTTCCGATGACATGGTCAAGGCCTGCAGCAGGGCGTCGCCCATCATCGCCGCGTCGTAGGGATTGACGATCAACGCTTCCAGCAACTCTTTCGACGCGCCGGCGAACATGCTGAGCAGCAGCACGCCCTGTTCATCCTCGCGCGCCGCCACAAACTCCTTTGCAACCAGGTTCATGCCGTCGTGGAGGCTGGTGACCATACAGACGTCGGCGGCCCGGTAAATCTCGTAGACCTGCACTTGCGAGTGATGTTCGGTCACCAGCACTACGGGGGTATAGCCTTCACGACCATGGCGCTGGTTGAGATCCTCGGCATGGCGCAGACATTCCTCGTACAATTGTTGGTAGGCGGGCAAGGTGCCGCGGCTGGGCGCGGCGATCTGCAGGAACGCCACCTTGCCAATCCATTCCGGATGCAGCGTCAGCAACTCGTCGAGCGCGTTGAGACGATCGAGTATGCCCTTGGTATAGTCGAGGCGTTCGACGCCGACGCACAGCCTGACGTTTTCGGCCAAGCCGAATCTCTCGCGAATGAGTTGGCGACATTCTGCAACGGCAGGCAGTTTGCTCAGATGCGGCGGCTCCCATTCGATTGAAATCGGATAGGCGTGAACCAGGCTGATCTGGCCGCCATAGGAGATGGCGGAATCTTCGCGCTCTATCCTGCTCTCCAGGAAGCGGTCGACGCTATCGATGAAGTTGTTGCAATGAAACTGGGTGTGAAAGCCGACGATTGAACTGCCCAGCAATCCTTCGAGAATCTTCTCTCGCCATGGGCAGATGCTGAACACCTCGGAATTCGGCCACGGAATGTGCCAGAAGGTGATGATGATCGCTTCCGGCAGGCGCTCCCGGATCATCCGCGGCAACAGCGCGAAATGATAGTCCTGGACCAGCACGATGGGCCGCTCGTTGCGGGCCTCCGCGACGACGGTGTCGGCGAATTTGCGGTTGACCGCCTCATAGGCTTCCCAGTCGGAGGCGCGGAATATCGGCCGGGTAAAGGCTATGTGGCACAGCGGCCAAAGCCCTTCATTGGCAAAGCCGAGATAATAGCCTTGCTGTTCTTCCTCGCTCAGCCAGACGCGGCGCAACGTGTAGGAAGGATTTTCAGGCGGCACCTCGACGCGGTCATTTTCGTCGACGACAAGCGCATCGGCCGAACCGCCGCCATAGGCGATCCATGTGCCGGCGCAGGCGCGCGTAATCGGCTCCAGCGCGGAGACCAGCCCGCTGGCGGGCACGACCAGCTGAATGTCATCCCCCTTGCGGTTGTGGATGTAGGGTTCGCGATTTGAAACAACGATCACCTGCGCATCGGGAAGTTCCTTCGCCAAAATGTGACGCAAGGTTTCCGGCGACCACTGGACGAGCGCGGCGGTCGCGGATTGCCCGTTCTTTTCGAATTCCGGCAAAGGACCGCGAACGGGTTCTGCTTCGAGGCGGGCGAGCTTGGCGCCTCTGGCCCGAAGCCCTCGCGCCATTACCACCGCAAGCACGATGCATGAGATACCGACAATTGCGAGAATGAAGAGCCACATTGCGGCCGAAGAAACGACTAGATACGAACCGTTGTCGGGCATTTCGAATTGACTACCTTTCAATGGGACGCGGCAAATCCACCGACAGGAACTCCGGCATCCATGGCGTGGTGGTCCAACGTTCCCGACACATGATGGTTCCGATTTTTCAACTCCTGACCACCAGAGGCACCAGTCCCTCATGCGCATCGGCAAGGAAGGCGCCGACACGATCTCCCACGCGTTGAAACGTCAGATCCACCGCCACATGTCCTACCGAGAGATGACGAATGACGAGATTGTCGATGCCGATCGGCAAGCGCGGCTGGGTCACGTGAATTTCGTTCGTCCGACCGTCAATCTGAAGGCCGAGGCAGGCCTGCATAAGCATGAAGGCAGAGCCTGCGGACCAGGCCTGCGGCAAGCAAGCCACCGGATAGGCAATCGGCGCTTCGCCGGCCGCGCGCGTGAACCCGCAGAACAGTTCGGGCAGCCGCATGTTGAAATGAACCGCGGATTCGAAGGTCCCACTCATCAAGCGCACCACGCTGTCGCGGATGCCGTAGCGCGCCAATCCGGCGGCGCAGATCGCGGTGTCGTGCGGCCAGATGGACCCGTTGTGATAGGACATCGGATTGAAGAAGATCGCGTCGTCCGCCAGCGTCCTCAACCCCCAGCCGGAATGGAACGAAGCCGATAGCAGTTGGTCGGCGACAATGCGTGCGCGATCCGGATTGGGAAGGCCGACATAGAGCAGATGGCCGGCGTTGGACGTGCGCACCTTGCAGGGTTGGCCGTCGCCATCGATCGCCAGCGCATAATAGCCGAGGTCTTCGATCCAGAAATGGCGTTCGACGTGTTGGCGAATCGCATCGGCGAGCACTTCCCAATTTTCCGCCCGCTCCTCTTCGCCGCGCAGCCGTGCCAGCTTTGCCAGCCCCTGAAACGCGGCAAAGACGTAACCCTGGACCTCGACCAGCGCGATCGGTCCTTTCGGAATGCGGCCATCGGCATGGAAGACGGAATCGAAACTGTCCTTCCAACCCTGGTTGGCAAGGCCGGATTCCGCGGCGCGCTGGTAGGTGAGGAACCCCGTCGAACGGCTCGCTGTCTCGATCCACTCGGCGGCGGCGCACAGCGATGGCCACAGGCCATCGATAAAATCCGTGTCTCCCGTGCGGTCGGCATAGGCACAGGCGAGATGGATGTAGAGCGGCGTCGTGTCGACGCCGCCATAATAGCGGCCGAACGGCAACTCGCTCAGCGCCGCCATCTCGCCCTTGCGGGTCTCGTGCATGATCTTGCCGGGCTCGGAATCGCTGAAGGGAGAGGTCTCGGTCGCCTGGTGCTGGGCGAGAAACGCAAGCACGCCACGGGCGAGGCCGGGATTGAGCCAAAGCATCTGCAGAGCTGAAATCACGCCGTCCCGGCCGAAGGCGGTGGAGAACCACGGAATGCCGGCATAGGGATAAGGCCCCGTCGCCAATTCCGTCGTGAGCAACGCCACATCGGCGCGGGCCCGCTCCATCCAATCATTGAAGACGCGGCCCGAACTATGGAGCGTCGCCCCATGCCGGCGCTTGGCGCGCATGCCGAAGCGGGCGCGGGCCGCGGCGGCCCGGAACCGATCACTTTGCGGTTGCGCGTCTATCTTGCTCCCCACCTCCACATAAAACGTCTGGCGGCTGCGCTTGGTGACGGCAATGAAGAAATCCGCCCGTTCGGAGGTCAGTTGATCGGGCGGCAGTGAAAACGAGATCGCCGATGTCCGCACCACTTCGTCCAGGCCCTCGTAGCGGAGCACGACCGAACTCTGGTCGATCTCGGCCGTGTGCGCCGTGCCGCGCTTGGAGCGGGTCGAACCCCGGACTTCGAACATGTCGCGAAAATCGACGCCAAAGCGTAGCGACACCAGGACCGTCGAATGCTCCCGGCTATAGTTGGAGAGCGTGATGCGTTCATATAGCCTTTCCTCCCACAGAAGCCTGACCCGCTCGATATGGATCGCGCCCTGCGGGATCTGGCGGCCCGCCGCGCTCTCGATCGGCAGATTGGTCAGGTTGCTGGTGAACAGGACGTTGTCCTGGCTAAGCGATGCGCCAAGCAAGGACAGCGACCGCCCGCCAACGGTCAGGCGAAATTCCGAAAGCATACGCGTGTCGTCACGAAAGAAGCCGTCGCCAGCGCCGCGTATGTCGCCATAGGCATCGGCGACGGCAAAGCAATCGCCATGCTTGAGGGCGTAAAGCCGATGCGGTTCCCTGGGCGCGGTTTCGTCCAGGGAAGCCAGTGCTATTGCAGGATCAAGCTTGCGCTCGTCGAGTTGGGTAATGGTCAAGAAGACTGTCCCGTGCTGATTTCTGGACGGTGAAGGTTTACGAGGCTCTGCTCTGCTCGTGGCCACCGCTCAGCCGCGAATAGGCTGCGACATAATCCCTGGCCATTCTGACGGCGGAAAACCGCCTTTCGAAGACCGTTCTTATTCGTCGCCTGTCGAGTTGCAGGAGCGTCGGTATCGAGGCGACGGCGTCTTCGATGGTTTCGACGACAAAGCCCGTGACCCCATGGTCGACGATCTCGGGCATGGCCCCGCAACTCCAGGCCATGACCGGGGTTCCGCAGGCCATGGCTTCGATCACCGCAAGCCCGAAGGGTTCGGGCCAATCGATGGGAAACAGCAAAGCGGCCGCATTGCCCAGAAATCTGCTCTTCTGGTCCTCGCCGATCTCGCCGACATACTCGACCTGGTCGCCATCGATCATCGGCTGCACGACTTCTTCGAAATAGGCGCGGTCGCCATCGCCGATCTTGGCGGCGAGCTTCAGTTTCAGACCGGTGCGGCGGGCAATCTCGATCGCCCGGTCCGGCCGCTTGTCGCGCGACATTCTGCCGAGAAATGCAAGATAGGTACCGTCCGAGCCTGCCTCGAAATCGGGCTCATAAAGCCCAGGCGGCAAGCCGTGGTGGATTGTCGCCAGCCAATTCGCGGATGCGAACCGCGCCCGCTGGCTGCGGGATATGGAAATCATGGGGAACCGCGGAAACCGGTCATAGGCTTGCGCGAGATCCGCGTAATCCAGCCTGCCATGCGGGGTCGTCACCGTGCGTTGCGGCATATCGCGGAAAAACGGGAAATGCAGGAAATGGCTGAGATGGAAATGAACGACGTCAAAGTCGTGGGCCCGATTCCTCACTTCGTCGAGCATCGACAGATGCGCCGCGATCTCGGACTTCAGCGGACGCGGGTCGAGACGAAGCGCCCTTTCGCGGCACACCACCAGTTTGGCGGAAGTCTTCGTGTCGCCGCTGGCGAACAATGTCACGTCGTGGCCGAGATCGACGAGAGCTTCGGTAAGATATGAGATGATGCGTTCGGTACCCCCGTAAAGCCTTGGCGGCACCGATTCGTAAAGTGGCGCGACATGGGCAATCTTCATGTCCCGGCGTCCCTCAATGAGCTGGTCATAGGGCCAAAATGCATCAGGGCCGGGATCGTTCCTGAATCTTTGGAAGGTGCGTGGAATGATCGATCCGTTCCCCTGTTTGATTCGACCAGCCGCCCTATTTCCTGTCAGTAATGCCGACCTTGCGCTTAGGCAGCCGAAGGAGGTCCAGATGCAGGAACCCGGGGATATCGCAGCCCGGCGTCTGAGCATGATCGTCGAACAATATGTCGAGGCCAGAAAACGGCACTTTGGCTTTGTGTCGACGGACCAGGCCGCCCGAGTGATACGCCGAACCCTGAAACCCGATCCTTCGGAGCCGGCGCTCTCCGATCGCCACCTCGACGACATGGTCGCCGCCCTCGCCGTGAAGAATGGCCTGGCGGTCATCTTCGACCGGGGCGTGCGGGGACCGGCCGACGGCGCCGAGGCCGACTTGAACAGAAAGGAACCGATCATGCGAGCACCGACGGAGACTCCGGATGTCGCCGGCGCGGTGGACGCTATCCTGAGCGATCGCACCGTCCAGCTTTCGATGAGCGCGGTGATCTCGTTGCTGCGCCAACGGACCGGCACCAAGCGATCCGACGCGGATCTGGAAGGACTGATCGCCAAGAAAGCCGCCGTTTTGGACGTGCATCTGTCACCAGGCGTCTGACCAGTCGTTGCGCGCCGCACGGATTCACGGGCAAACCAAAAGCGCTGGCATGTCCTCAGACAGTGGTGAGCGCGATGGGATTCGAACCCATGACCTACTGATTAAAAGTCAGTTGCTCTACCGGCTGAGCTACGCGCTCCCGCGGGCTCGAAAAGGCCGCCCTCGAAATTGCGCGGAACATAGGGAGAGTGCCGCGACCGGTCAACCGGAAAAGATGGGTTCCAAACCCGCTCTTTACCCTAAATCGCTGACCCCTGCTTGTCCCCCGGATTCTGGCGAGCAGCCAGACAGTTTCGATTTCAGTCCGGCAGCGGCCGCCAGCATGGGGGAACAAATCCGACGCACTATCGTTTTTTTCCAAAGGGACGCCCGACAAACCCTTGAGGAGAATACCAATGAATAGAATCACAACGAGCCTGCTTGCCGCCACCCTCTCGGCCACATTCGTCGCGGCGGAAGTGGTGCCAGTCAACGCCCAGCCGGCGTACGTGCCATTATCCCAGGCGGCAACGCCGGACGTACAGACAGTGCAGTACCAAGAGTGGAGAAGGAACCGCTCCTTCCACCGCAATTTCTCGCGCAATCGCAGCTTTAGCCGCAACGGTGACATGTATTGGAATGGCCACCGCGGCTATCGCGAATATCGCCGCGGCTATCGCCGTCATGGCGACTACTGGTTCCCGCTGGCCGCCTTCGCGACTGGCGCCTTGATCACCGGCGCGATCGTCAACAGCGAGAACAACCGCGTCTATGAAGGCAATGCCCATGTGCAGTGGTGCTACGATCACTATCGGAGCTACCGCGCTTCGGATAACACCTTCCAGCCGAACAATGGTCCTCGTCGTGAGTGCCGTTCGCCCTACTGATGCGTGGGTAACTATGAGTGACCTGCAAGTGTGAGTGGCCCGCGGCAGAAACGGCGCGGGCCATTCCTTATGCGCTCAGCGTCCTGCGCACCGCATCGCGCCAGCCTGCCAGCTTGGTGGATCGGATCGAGCTATTCATATCAGGCTCGAACCGTCGCTCAAGCGCCCAGCTTTTCGCAAACTCCCTCGCCGCGGGCCACACGCCCGCCTTCGAGCCGGCGAGCCAGGCGGCCCCCAGCGCGGTCGTCTCCAGGATTGTCGGCCGATCGACCGGCGCGTCGAGAATGTCCGCCAGGCGCTGCATGGTCCAGTCCGACGCCACCATGCCGCCATCGACCCTGAGCACCGTTTTTGCCTTGGCGCCCTTCCAATCCTTGTGCATGGCGTCGAGCAGGTCGCGGGTCTGGTAAGCGACTGATTCCAAAGCCGCCCGGGCGAACTCGGCCGGACCGGAATTGCGGGTCAACCCAAAGATGGCGCCGCGCGCCTCGGCGTCCCAGTGCGGCGCGCCAAGCCCGACAAAGGCCGGAACCAGATAGACGTTCTGCGTCGGATCGGCCTCGGCAGCCAGCTTGCCGCTCTGCTCGGCCTTGCCGATCACCTTGATGCCGTCGCGCAGCCATTGCACCGCGGCACCCGCGATAAAGATCGAGCCTTCCAGCGCATAGGTGGTCTTGCCGTTCAGCCGGTAGGCGATGGTCGTCAAGAGGCGGTTCTTCGAACGCACCAGATCGCTGCCGGTGTTGAGCAGCGCAAAACAGCCGGTGCCGTAGGTGGATTTCATCATGCCAGGCTCGAAACAGGCCTGGCCGATAGTCGCGGCATGCTGGTCGCCGGCAACGCCGAGGATTCTTATCTCGGCGCCAAACAGGTTTTTCTCTGTGATTCCATAGTCATCGGCGCAATCCTTGACCTCCGGCAGCATTTTAGTCGGAATGTCGAGAATCGCCAAGAGCTCCTCATCCCAGGCATTCTCCGCGATGTTGTAGACCAATGTGCGTGAGGCGTTGGTGGCGTCGGTGGCGTGCACCTTGCCGCCGGTCAGCCGCCAGATCAAAAAACTGTCGATGGTGCCGGCGAGCAATTCGCCCTTCTCGGCGCGTTTCCTCGCGCCCTTCACCTTGTCCAGCATCCAGGCGATCTTGGTACCCGAGAAATAGGGGTCGAGCAGCAGCCCTGTTTTGCGTGTAAATTTCTTCTCCAGCCCCTGCTTCTTCAGTTTCTGGCACAGCGGTGCTGTGCGGCGGTCTTGCCAGACGATGGCATTGTGGATCGGCTTGCCGGTCGCCTTGTCCCAGACGACGACGGTTTCGCGCTGGTTGGTGATGCCGATGGCGGCCACCTCCGACGCATTGCAGCCAGCTTTTTTCAACGCGGCCTTCACGGTGGTCACCATGCTTGCCCAGATCTCTTCGGGATCGTGCTCGACCCAGCCGGAGGCCGGATAATGCTGGGTGAATTCCTTCTGCCCGCTGCCCACGACCTTCATCTGGCCGTCGAACAGGATCGCCCGCGTCGATGTCGTTCCCTGGTCGATTGCCAGCACAAAACCGCTCATTCCCGCATCCTCCGCCTTGACACAAAGAAGGGAGACGGCAACGCGCCGCCTCCCTCAATTTCACACGAGCGCGAACGCCCGCATAGACCGTCTTACTTCTGCCAGCTCTTGACCAACTCGTCGTAGTTGATGGTGACCGGCTTTTCCTTCTCGTTGTCTAGCTTCAGCTGCGGTGCGAGGTTGCCCTTCTTGACCGCGTCCGCATTCCAGTAAGCAAGGTCTTGCTCTTCGGCCATCTTCGGACCGATATCGCCCTGGACGCCCGACTTCTCGATGCGCTCCAGAACCTTCTCCTGATCGGCGCACAGGCCATTCATGGCCTCCTGCGGCGACTTGGCGCCCGACGAGGCGTCACCGATGTTCTGCCACCAGAGCTGTGCCAGCTTCGGATAATCGGGAACGTTGGTGCCGGTCGGCGTCCACTGTACGCGCGCCGGCGAACGGTAGAACTCGATCAGGCCGCCGAGCTTGGGAGCGCGTTCGGTGAAGCTCTTGTCGTGGATCGTGGAGTCGCGGATGAAGGTCAGGCCGACATGGCTCTTCTTCACATCCACGGTCTTGGAGATCACGAACTGCGCGTAGAGCCACGCGGCCTTGGCGCGGTCGGTCGGCGTCGACTTCATCAGCGTCCACGAGCCGACGTCCTGGTAGCCGAGCTTCATGCCGTCCTTCCAGTAGGAGCCGTGCGGCGACGGCGCCATGCGCCACTTCGGCGTGCCGTCGTCGTTCATGACCGGCAGGCCGGGCTTGACCATGTCGGCGGTGAAGGCGGTGTACCAGAAGATCTGCTGCGCCACATTGCCTTGCGACGGAACCGGGCCTGATTCAGAGAAGGTCATGCCTTGCGCCTCCGGCGGCGCATAAGCCTTCAACCAGTCGAGGTATTTCTGGATCGCATAGACCGACGCCGGGCCGTTGGTGTCGCCACCGCGCGCCACGCATGAGCCGACCGGACGAGAGTTCTCGTCCACCTTGATGCCCCATTCGTCGACAGGCAGGCCGTTCGGCAGGCCCTTGTCGCCATTGCCGGCCATCGACAGCCAGGCGTCGGTGAACCGCCAGCCGAGCGACGGATCCTTCTTGCCGTAGTCCATGTGGCCATAGACCTTCTTGCCGCCGACGTCGCGGCCGGTGAAGAATTCGGCGATGTCCTCATAAGCCGACCAGTTGACGGGCACGCCGAGGTCGTAGCCGTACTTCGCCTTGAAGTCGGCCTTGTTCTTCTCGTCGTTGAACCAGTCGTAACGGAACCAGTAGAGGTTCGCGAACTGCTGGTCGGGAAGCTGGTAGAGCTTCTTGTCCGGCGCTGTGGTGAACTTGGTGCCAATGAAGTCGTCGACATCGAGCATCGGATCGGTGACGTCCTTGCCTTCGCCCGCCATCCAGTCGGTCAGGTTTCGCACCTGCTGGTAGCGCCAGTGTGTACCGATCAGGTCCGAATCGTTGACCCAGCCATCATAGATGTTCTGGCCGGTCTGCATCTGGGTCTGGATCTTCTCGACGACGTCGCCTTCCTGGATGACGTCATGCGTGACCTTGATGCCGGTGATGGCGGTGAAGGCAGGCGCCAGCACCTGCGATTCATACTGGTGCGTGGTCAAGGTTTCCGACACGACCTTGATGTCCATGCCGGCAAACGGCTTGGCCGCATCGATGAACCACTGCATTTCCTTTTCCTGATCGGCGCGCGAGAGCGTCGAAAGAGGTCCTATCTCCTTGTCGAGAAAGGTCTTTGCTTCATCCATTCCGGCATAGGCATTGCCCGCGCCGAGCAACAGGACAAGGGCAGTCGTTGACGTTAAAATTTGCCGTCGCATTGTGTCTCCTCCGAGTTTTTAAAAGGTTTCAAGTGCGATCTGGAGCGACCATCTACGGGCGGCCGCTCCATCAGTATCCCCCTCTATACGTAGCGGAACACGCCAACGGCGTAGACCACGGAGAGAGCGAGAGCCCACCACAGGTTGGGTCCAACCAGACCCAGCCAAGCGAGATGGATGAAGGCGCTGCCAAGCAGCGAAACGAAGAGACGGTCGCCGCGCGTCGTCTCGAAGCGCAGCACGCCGATACGTGGATTGCCGCCGGGCGAGGCGTATTCCCAGACGCCCATGCCAAGCAGAAGCGCCGCGATGACGCTGAAGAACGCGGCCGTCGGCCAGGTCCATGCCATCCACGAGAAGTCGAGGTTCATGTCACACCCTCCCCAGGGCGAAGCCCTTGGCGATATAGTTTCGCACGAACCAGATCACGAGCGCGCCGGGGATCAGCGTCAGCACGCCGGCGGCTGCCAGCAGACCCCAGTCCATGCCCGACGCCGACACCGTACGCGTCATGGTCGCGGCGATCGGCTTGGCGTCGGTCGTGGTCAGCGTGCGGGCGATCAGCAGCTCGACCCATGAAAACATGAAGCAGAAGAAGCAGGCGACGCCGATGCCGCTGGCGATCAGAGGCATGAAGATCTTGATGAAGAAGCGCGGGAACGAATAGCCGTCGATATAGGCGGTCTCGTCGATCTCCTTCGGCACGCCCGACATGAAGCCTTCCAGGATCCACACCGCCAGCGGCACGTTGAACAGGCAGTGCGCCAGCGCCACGGCTATGTGCGTGTCGATGAGGCCGAAGGCCGAATAGAGCTGGAAGAACGGCAGCGCGAACACCGCCGGTGGCGCCATGCGGTTGGTCAGCAGCCAGAAGAACAGATGCTTGTCGCCAAGGAAACGATAGCGCGAGAAAGCGTAGGCCGCCGGCAGCGCCACCGACACCGAAATCACCATGTTCATGACGACATAGGTGATCGAGTTGATGTAGCCGGAATACCAGGCCTTCTGCGTGAAGATGGTGACGTAGTTGGCAATCGTCGGCGCGTGCGGATAAAGCGTCAGCGAGTTGACGATCTCGGCATTGGTCTTGAAGCTCATGTTGATGAGCCAGTAGATCGGCAGCAGCAGAACGATGATGTAAAGCGTTGGCACGATCCACCACCAGCGCGATTCCTCGCCGCGCCGGCGCATGCGCCGGTCGAGTTCGCCCTGTGACAGCGAACTGGCAATCCCTTCGGTAGCGGCAGTGCCGTTCATTGCATTGCGCTCGGTGCGTTCGTTGGCATGGGCCATGTCAGCGCTCCGCGTCGTAGTTGGTCATCACGGTGTAGAACACCCACGACAACAACAGGATGATGAGGAAGTAGACCAGCGACATTGCCGCAGCCGGACCAAGGTCGAACTGGCCTAGCGCCGTCTTGACGAGGTCGATCGACAGGAACGTCGTCGAATTGCCCGGACCGCCTCCGGTGACGACGAAGGGTTCGGTGTAGATCATGAAGCTGTCCATGAAGCGCAGCAGCACGGCGATCAGAAGCACGCGCTGCATCTTCGGCAATTGGATGTAGCGGAAGACTGCCCAGCGCGAGGCGCCGTCGATCTTGGCCGCCTGGTAGAAAGCGTCGGGGATCGAGACCAGACCGGCGTAGCAGAGCAGCACGACAAGGCTGGTCCAGTGCCAGACGTCCATGATGACGATCGTCACCCAGGCGTCGAACGGATCCTGCACGTAATTGTAGTCGATGCCGATGGCGTTGAGGTAGTAGCCCATCAGACCGATGTCGCTGCGCCCGAACACCTGCCAGATGGTGCCGACCACGTTCCACGGTATCAGCAGCGGCAACGACATCAGCACCAGGCACACCGGCACGCCCCAGCCCTTTTTCGGCATGTTGAGCGCGATGAAGATGCCGAGCGGTACCTCGATCGCCAGGATGATAAAGGAAAAGATCAGGTTGCGAACCATCGCTTCCCAGAAGCGGCTTGATGAAAGCAGTTCTTCGAACCACTCCGTGCCTGCCCAGAAGAAGACGTTGTTGCCGAAAGTGTCCTGCACCGAATAGTTGACGACCGTCATCAACGGAATGACAGCGGTGAAGGCCACCAGAACCAGCACCGGCAGCACCAGGAACCAGGCCTTGTTGTTCCAGGTCTTGTCCATCTATGCCCCCATCTCGACACGCCAGGAATCGGCATAGATGTTGATACCGGCCGGATCGAACCACACCTTCGGTTCGGCCGGAACGGTCTCGTCCTCGCCGATCACCGCCGCGATGTCGCGGCCCTCCAGCTTGGCGCGCACCACCTTGTGGCGGCCGACATCCTCGACCTTGGTGATTGAGACGGCCATGCCGTCGCGGCCGAGCCGTACATATTCTGGACGGATGCCAAGCTCGACGGCCCCGGCGCTGGCCTTCGGCACTCCAGGCAATTCGATCCGTTGCGAACCGAGTGTCGCCATCCTGCCTTCGATTGCCACCGGCACCACATTCATGCCTGGCGAGCCGATGAAATAGCCGACAAAAGTGTGACGCGGCCGCTCGAACAGTTCCGCCGGCGTGCCGATCTGCACGATGCCGCCATCATACATCACCACGACCTGGTCGGCGAAGGTCAGCGCCTCGGTCTGGTCGTGCGTGACATAGACCATCGTGTAGCCGAAGCGGCGGTGCAACTGCTTCAACTGCGAGCGCAGCACCCATTTCATATGCGGATCGATGACGGTCAGCGGTTCATCGAACAGGATGGCGTTGACGTCCGAGCGCACCAACCCGCGGCCGAGCGATATCTTCTGCTTCTGGTCGGCGGTCAGGCCCCTCGCCTTCTTCTTCGCCCAGGAGGCCAGGTCGATCATCTCCAGCGTCTCGCGCACCTTGCGGTCGACGTCGGCTTCCGGCACGCCGCGGTTGCGCAGCGGGAAGGCCAGATTGTCGTAGACCGTCATGGTGTCGTAGATGACCGGGAACTGGAACACCTGCGCGATGTTGCGCTCCTGCGTCGACAGGGTAGTCACGTCCCGGCCGTTGAACAGCAGCTGGCCGTGCGAGGGATGAAGCAGGCCTGAAATGATGTTGAGCAGCGTGGTCTTGCCGCAGCCGGACGGCCCGAGCAGCGCATAGGCACCACCATCCTCGAAAGTGTGGTGCACTTCGCGTAGCGCGAAATCGGCATCCGTGCGCGGGTTCGGCAGATAGGAATGCCTGACATGGTTGACGTCGATGCGTGCCATATCGTTCCTCCTAAGCCGCCAGCTTCGGCGCGGTCACGGCGCGGCCGTGCTCGTCGAAGACCATGATGTGACGCGGGTCGATGAACACCTCGACCACTGCATCGGTCTCGAAATCCCTGATGCCGTGGGTCAGCATCACCCAGCGCTCATCGGCAAAGTCGAGATGGATGAAGCTTTCGGACCCGGTGATTTCGGTGATCGTGACCTTTGCCCGCACCGACGCCGCGGAGGCATTGGGCCGGTCGAGCGAAAGATGGTGCGGCTGGAAGCCAATCGTATAGTTCGTATCGGTGATGCCGGCGAGTTCTGAGGGCACCGGCAGCTTGACACCACCCTCGAGCAGGAAGTCCGGGCCTTTCTTGGCCAGCACGATGGTGTTGAGCGGAGGATCGGCGAAGGTCCTGGCCGTCACCAGATCGACCGGTTTGCGGAATACGTCGATGGTCGGCCCGAACTGGGTGATGCGGCCTTCCGACAGCGTTGCCGTGTTGCCGCCGAGCAGCAGGGCCTCGTGCGGCTCGGTGGTGGCATAGACGAAGATGGTGCCGGCGGCGGCAAAGATCCTCGGCAGCTCGGCCCGCAATTCCTCGCGCAGCTTGTAGTCGAGATTGGCAAGCGGCTCGTCGAGCAGCACCAGGCTGGCATTCTTGACGATGGCACGCGCCAGCGCCGTGCGCTGCTGCTGGCCGCCCGACAGGCTGAGCGGGGTGCGGTCGAGATAGGGTGTCAGCTTGAGGAGTGCCGCCGCTTCGCGCACCTGGCTGTCGATTTTGTCCTGCTCGACGCCGGCCACCCTGAGCGGCGAAGCGATGTTGTCGTAGACGGTCATCGCCGGATAGTTGATGAACTGCTGGTAGACCATGGCGATCTTGCGCTTCTGCACCGGCGTGCCGGTGACATTCTGGCAGTCGAACCAGACCGAGCCGGAAGTCGGCACATCGAGGCCGGCCATCAGGCGCATCAGGCTGGTCTTGCCGGAAAGCGTGGGCCCGAGCAAAACGTTGAGCGAGCCGTGCTGAAGCGTCAGCGACACATCGCGGATGTGCTCGACCGCACCCACCGTCTTGGTGACATTCCTCAGTTCAAGCATGACGCCTCCTCCCAGGCTTTCCGCATCAGCTCAAAGCCCCCTTCATTCGGCAGCCGCGACATGCCGCCGGCTTATGCCGCGCATGAATTCATCGAGTGCCGCGACCTGCTCGCGGCTGAGATGCAGGCCGCGCTTGGTCCGCCGCCACAGAACATCTTCCGCCGTGACGGCCCATTCGTTTTCAACGAGATAGCGCACCTCGGCCTCGTGGAGATCGCCGCCGAAATTGCGGCCGAGATCGGCAATCGACTTGGCCAAGCCGAGCAGAACCTGTGCACGCGTCCCGTAGAGCCTCGTCAGCCGGCGCGCCAAGCGCTGGTCGAGGAAAGGATAGGCGCTTTTCAGCTTCGCCACCTGCGCATCGAAACCGGTGGCCGGAAAATCGCCGCCTGGCAGCGGCGCATCTGATGTCCACGGCTTGCCGCGCTTGCCGAGAAAACCTTCGACCTTCTCCAGCATCGATTCCGACAGCCGGCGGTAGGTGGTGATCTTGCCGCCAAACGCGTTGACCAGCGGCGCGGCGCCCTCGCCGCCATCGGCCTTCAGCACATAGTCACGTGTCGCTTCCTGCGCCTTGGAGGCGCCGTCATCATAGAGCGGACGCACGGCCGAATAGGTCCAGACGATGTCCGAACGCTTGACGGGAACCGCGAAATACTCGCTGGCCGCGGCGCAGAGATAATCAATCTCCGTGTCGCTGATCTTCACATCATGCGGATCGCCTGGATAATCCTGATCGGTGGTGCCGATCAGCGTGAACTCGTCCTCGTAGGGAATGGCGAAGATGATGCGGCCATCCTTGTTCTGGAAGAAATAGGCGCGCGGATCGTCGAACTTCTTGGCGATGACGATGTGGCTGCCCTGCACCAGGCGGACATTGTGCACGTCGTTGAGGCCGACAACGCCGGACAGCACGTGGTCGACCCAAGGACCCGCCGCATTGACCAGCAACCGTGCCTTGACCTCTTCGGTCTCGCCGGTCCGCAGGTTCTCGATCTTTATCGTCCAGATGCCGCCTTCGCGGCGGGCTCCGACCACTTTCGTGCGGGTCCGGATCGTTGCGCCCCGGTCAGCGGCGTCACGTGCATTCAGCGCCACCAGCCGCGCGTCGTTGACCCAGCCGTCGGAATATTCGAAAGCCTTCTTGAACAGTGGTTTCAAAGGCTTGCCTGCCGGGTCGCTTGTCATGTCGAGCGTCCTGGTCGCCGGCAGCAATTTGCGCCCGCCAATGTGGTCGTAAAGGAATAGGCCAAGCCGGATCAGCCAGGCGGGGCGCAGGCCCTTGGCGTAGGGCAGCACGAAGCGCATAGGCCAGATGATGTGCGGCGCGTTCTTCCACAGAACCTCGCGCTCCATGAGCGCCTCGCGCACCAGGCGGAATTCGTAGAATTCGAGATAGCGCAGCCCGCCATGGATCAGCTTGGTCGAGCCGGACGAGGTTCCGCTGGCGAGATCGTTCATCTCGGCGAGAAAGACCGAAAACCCGCGCCCAACGGCATCACGAGCGATGCCGCAGCCGTTGATGCCGCCACCTATGACGAAAATGTCCCGGACTGAAGATGTGTCCACCTAATTCCTCCACGATTTCGCATTGCACCATTTTGGGTCTTTTGCGAAACCGTGGCGGAATTATTTCGAACTCATAACGAATGTCAAACGAAATATCACAGGCCTGTGAGAGGACCGTGAATTGCCTTAGCCAAGCGATGTCTCGATCAACTGAACCTCGGCCTCCTGGCAGATTTTGCGCACCGACGCGATATCGCAACGATCGGTGATGAAGGTGTTGACCTGCGACAGGTGACCAATGCGCACCGGCGCCGTACGCTCGAATTTGGTCTGGTCGGATACAAGGATGACGTGCCTGGCATTGGCGATGATCGCTTGCGCTACCTTCACCTCTCGAAAATCGAAGTCGAGCAAGGCGCCATCATGATCGATGGCAGAGGCGCCGATAACAGCATAATCGACTTTGAACTGCCTGATGAAATCGACTGCCGCCTCGCCGACGACACCCCCGTCCGAGCCGCGCACCACGCCCCCTGCAATCACCACCTCGATCGAGGGGTAAATGCGCATCCTGTTGGCAACGTTAATGTTATTGGTGATGACCATCAGGCCGTCATGATCGAGCAATGCCTTGCTGACCGCTTCCGTCGTGGTGCCGATGTTGATGAACAGCGAGGCGTTGTCGGGGATCAACCTGGCCGCCGCGCGGCCGATCGCTTCCTTCTCGTCCGCCGCGATCTTGCGCCTGGCTTCATACTCCATGTTCTCGATACCAGACGGGAACAAGGCGCCGCCATGAATGCGCGAAAGCAGCCGTTGGTCGCACAGATCATTGAGGTCCTTGCGTATGGTCTGCGGCGTCACGTTGAAATGCGTGGCCAGGTCATCGACCAGCACGCGGCCATTGTCCTTGGCCATCTGGATGATCTCGGCATGGCGCGGCGACAGGTACATCAGACAAGCTCCCGTTTTCGTTTTTCTTGCTTATAATCGAAAACGAAACCGTTGAAAAGGCATAAGCCGGCTAATGAAATCCGATGATTGTACGAATGAACCTCCGCGCGACCTTGATCCAGCCTTTTCAGACCGTGGCACGCGCAATTTCGGTAATGACGGCGAAAGCAGTATCGACATCCTCCGCCGTCGTATCGAACTGGCCGACCTGGAAGCGGATCGCCACCCTGCCATCGACTTTCGTTTGCGTCAGGTAGATGCGGCCATCGTCGTTGATCACATTGACCAGCCGCAGATTGTGCTCGTCGGCATCGGCGCCCGAGGCAGCCTTGTGCCGGAACGAAAACAGCGACAGCATCGGCTCGCTGACAATCTCGAAATCCGGCTCCCTTGCCAGACGCGTGGCAAGGCCTTCGCTCCAGGTGACATGGTTGCGGATCATGGTTCGCAGATTTTCCAGTCCATGGGCACGCAGCAGAAACCAAAGCTTCAGCGCGCGGAAGCGCCGGCCGAGCGGCACCGACCATTCTGAGAAGTTGATGATGCCGTCATGGCCGTGCGTCTTGAGATAGTCGGGCTTGATGGCCAGCGTCCTGATATGGCTCAAGGGGTCACGCAGGAACTGGATCGAGCAATCGAACTGCGCGCCGAGCCATTTGTGCGGATTGAAGACGATCGAGTCCGCGCCTTCGACACCGATCCAGAAATGCCGGAACTCCGGACAGATCATCGCCGACCCGGCCCAGGCGGCATCGACATGCAGGTAGAGCCCGTGCCGCCGGGCAATCTCCGCGACCGCTGCAATATCGTCCGTGCCGCCGGTGCTGGTGCCGCCGACGCAGGCGATAATGCCGGCCGGCAGCATGCCGGCTTTCCGGTCGGCGATGATGGCTGCTTCCAGGGCCGCCGTGTCCATGGCGCGAAAACGGCCGGCGACCGGAATGCGCACCAGATTGTCCTCACCGATGCCTGACACCCAGATCGCCCGGTCGATCGATGTATGCACCTGGTCGGAAGAATAGATCCGCAACCTCGACTGTCCAACCAGGCCCTTTTTGTTGCCTTGCCAATCGAGCGCTCGCTCGCGCATCGTCAGCACGGCGTTCAGTGTCGCCGAGGAGGCCGAATCCTGGATGACGCCGGAAAAGCCTTCCGGCAGGCCGAGCGCCTGGCGCATCCAGTCGACGGTGCGCGTTTCAAGCTCGGTCGCCGCCGGTGACGTCTGCCAAAGCATGCATTGCGCGGCCATCGCCGACACCAGATACTCCGCCACCACCGAGACCGGCGCGGCGTTTGCCGGGAAATAGGCGAAGAAACGCGGGTGCTGCCAATGGGTCATCCCCGGTACGATCTTGGCTTCAAAGTCGGCGAAAATCCTGTCCATCGGTTCCGCCTCTTCGGGCGGCGACGCCTCGATGCTCCTGAAAATGTCGCCCGGCTCGACCAGCGGCCGCACCGGCTGCTCACGCAAATTGTTGCGATAGTCGGCACCCCAATCGGCGGCGCGTTGCGACCATTCCCGGAAATCATCATTGTTCATCTTGTCCTCCCGACATGATCCTTCGCTGCCGGTGGTTGCCGCCGGCTCTTCAGATATTAATTAACATGTGAAATAATTGCAACCGCCGTCAAATGGCGAAACAGCGGACTAGCCAGGAAAATCCGGCAAACTGGCGAAAGCCGTCTTTAGGGCATTCGACCATCCGTCGGAGATCGTGCGGTAATACTGATCGTCCTGGGCGATCCGCTTTTTCAGGCCGACCTGAAAGGCGTCCTGTTCCAGGAAAAGCAGGTCGAGAGGCAAGCCGACCGACAGGTTCGACTTCAACGTCGAATCGAACGACACCAGCAGGAGTTTCACCGTCGCGGCGAGGCTCATCGTCTTTTCGTAGGCGCGAATGATGATCGGTTTGCCGTATTTGGTTTCGCCGATCTGGAAGAACGGCGTGTCGTCGGTCGATTCGATGAAATTGCCTTCGGGATAGATCATGAAAAGGCGCGGCGGGCTGCCCTTGATCTGCCCGCCGAGGATGAAGGAGGCATTGAAATAGGAATCGGCCTTCTCGCCGGCGGGCGACGACTGCGCGATCACCTCTTTCACCGTGTCGCCAACCAACCGCACCGTCTGGTACATGGACGGCGTTTCGAGCAGCTTCTCGTGCCGGTCGGTCACCGCCTTGGTGCGCTCGTCGAGCAGGCTGACCACGGCCTGCGTCGTCGCCAGATTGCCGGCCGACATCAAGACGATGACACGCTCGCCAGGCTGTTCCCAGACATGCATCTTCTTGAAGGTCGAGATCGAATCCATGCCGGCATTGGTGCGCGTGTCCGACATGAACACGAGCCCGCGATCGATCTTGAGGCCGACGCAATAGGTCATGGAATCTCTTAAGGCAGCAATCCCTGGGGGATTACTGCTCTACCGTGACGGTGACCGCAAGCAGTTCTTCCGCCTGTCCCAGCCGAATTCCCGACACCGGCGAAGCGTCACGGTAGTCGCGGCCGGTGGCCACCTTCACATAGCGTTCGTCGGGAGAAATACCGTTGGCGGGATCGAAGGCAACCCAACCGAGGCCCGCGACATGGGCTTCGGCCCAGGCGTGGCTCGCCGCCTGCTCCACCGCATCCATCATCAGATAGCCGCTGACGTAGCGGGCCGGAAATCCCATGGCGCGCGCGGCGGCGGCAAAAATGTGGCTATGATCCTGGCAAACGCCGGTTTTCAGCTCCAAGGCCTCCTCGGCCGAGGTTGTCGCATTGGTGGTTCCCGGCGTGTAGGCGACGCGTTCGCCGATGGCGGCCATCAGCCGATGCAGCCTTTCGAGGTCGTTGCCCTTGCCGATTGCCTCGGTAAGATCACGGATGCCGCCGCCTATGGTGGTCAAAGCGGTTTCCTGCGCGAACAACCAGAGTGGCGCGAAGCCTTGATGCGGCCCGCAAACGCCCGATGTATCGCGCGTCACCACCTCGCCCAACGCTTCGACTGTGATGAAGTCGTGGTCACCTTCGACGCTCAACAGCCTGTTATCGTTGCCGAAATGGTCGGAAAATCGCACTTCCTCGCGCGCGCCTTCGACCTTCAGCGCCCAGGACAGCACGGTCTGGGTCGGACCGCTCATGGGCAGAAGTCGCAGCCTCTGAAGCAAATACTGCACCGGTGCGTCGTAGCGGTATTCGGTCCGGTGCGTGATTTTCAGCCGCATGGCTTCCTCAATAAAACCTGTAGTCCTGCGCGATCTCGTCGCCGAGCCTGGTGTTGTCGCGGATGAACCCGGCCAGGAACTCATGCAGACCGGTGTCGAATATATCCTTGATCGACCCTGCCCTCAGCATTGCCTGCGTCTTTTCCGCCGTTGCGTGACACGCATGGCGCTCGCCATAGTCGTCGGAGAGGAACTTCAGATGCTCTGCCAGGAAGCGATAGCAGAAGGTCAGCGACCGCGGCATGCGGACGTTGAGGATCAGGTAGTCCGCGATATTGGTCGGCTTGTAGTCGGCGTCGTAGACCCAGCGGTAGGAGCGATGCGCCGATACCGAGCGCAGGATCGATTCCCACTGATAGTTGTCGAGCGTCGAGCCGACCCATGAGATCGACGGCAACAGCACGTAGTATTTCACGTCGAGGATGCGCGCGGTGTTGTCGGCGCGCTCGACATAGGTGCCGAGCTGCGAGAAATCGAAAATCTCGTTGCGCAGCATGGTACCGTAGAACGAGCCACGGATCAGCGCGGTCTCGCGCTTGATCGCGTCGAGCACGTTGGGCAGGTCGCGCTCGTCGATCGGCCTCGCCAGCATCCGTTTCAGCGCCATCCAGGCTTCGTTGATGCTCTCCCAGGTCTCGCGCGTCAGCGCGGTGCGCACCATGCGCGCATTGTTGCGGGCAGTCTCGATCGACGACATCGTGCTCGATGGGTTCGACGTGTCGCGCAAAAGGAAATCAGAGACATTGGCCGCCGTATAGTCCGGGTATTTCTGCTTGAAGGCGACGTCGGAGCCGGCGCTGAGCAGCACCGAATTCCATTCCTCGGACGCATTCTGGGTGCGGGTCAGCGCCATGCGCAGCCCGGCGTCGACCAGCCGCGCCATGTTTTCCGCCCGCTCGATATAGCGGTTCATCCAGTAGAGCCCGTTGGCGGTGCGGCCGAGAAGCATGGAATGGCCCTTCGGGCTAGTGAGTAGGGAATAGCGAGCAGCGAATAGCAAGCGATTGAATTTCAACGGAATATGGCATTTCCCTGTCCCCTCTGCTTCCACTACTGACTACTGACTATTCCCTACTCACCCATTTTAATCATCCAGCACCCACGTATCCTTCGTCCCGCCGCCCTGAGAGGAATTGACAACCAGCGAGCCTTCCTTCAGCGCGACACGCGTCAGCCCACCAGGCACGATCTGGATGCGGTCGGAAACCAGCACATAAGGCCGCAAGTCGACGTGGCGCGGCGCCAGCCCCTTTTCAGTCAGGATCGGACAGGTCGAGAGCGCGAGCGTCGGCTGGGCGATGTAATTAGACGGCTTGGCCTGCAGCTTCTTGGCAAAATCCTGACATTCTTTCTTGGTCGCCGCCGGGCCGACCAGCATGCCGTAGCCGCCGGAACCATGCACTTCCTTGATCACAAGCTCGTGGATGTGTTCGAGCACATATTTCAGGCTGTCCGGCTCCGAACAGCGCCATGTCGGGATGTTGCCGAGGATGGCCTTGCGGCCGGTGTAGAATTCGACGATCTCCGGCATGTAGGAATAGATCGCCTTGTCGTCGGCAATGCCGGTTCCCGGCGCATTGGCGATGGTGATATTGCCGGCGCGGTAGACATCCATGATGCCGGGTATGCCAAGGGCCGAATCCGGCCTGAAGGTCAGCGGGTCCAGGAAAGAATCATCCACGCGGCGGTAGAGAACGTCGATCTGCTTGTAGCCTTCGGTCGTCCGCATCGCGACATGGCCGTCGACGACGCGCAGATCCTGCCCCTCCACCAGTTGCACGCCCATCTGATCTGCAAGGAAGGCGTGTTCGAAATAGGCGGAATTGAAACTGCCGGGCGTCAGAACCGCGATGGTCGGCGCGCCCTTGGTGCCTTGTGGCCGCACCGCCGCCAGCGACTGGCGCAGCAGCTGCGGATAATTCTCCACCGGCCGCACCTTGATCTTCTGGAACAGCTCGGGGAACAGTTGCATCATCGTTTCGCGGTTCTCTAGCATGTAGGAGACACCGGACGGCGTGCGCGCATTGTCTTCCAGCACGTAGAACTCGTCCTCGCCGATACGCACGATGTCGACGCCGATGATGTGGGTGTAGACGCCGGCCGGCGGCCGCACGCCAATCATTTCCGGGAGGAACGCCTCGTTCCTGGCGATCAGGTCCCTGGGGACGCGGCCGGCGCGAAGGATTTCCTGGCGATGGTAGATGTCGTCGAGGAAGGCGTTCAGCGCCTGTACGCGTTGCTCGATGCCTTGCGTCAGGCGGCGCCACTCATTGCCTGAAATGATGCGGGGAACGATATCGAAAGGGATCAGCCGTTCGGATGCTTCCTGCTCGCCGTAGACCGCAAACGTGATCCCGGTCTTGCGGAAGACGCGTTCGGCATCCTGCATCTTTTCGGTAAGTCTGGCTGGATCCTGCTCCTTCAGCCAGCGATCGTAAGCCGAATATGGTCTTCTAAGTCCGGAGACCTCCGGAAGCATTTCATCGAACGCGGCCAATCGCATACTCCCCTGTGACGCCATTTCACTGGCGTCGTCGGAGAAAATCAAGCGCAATCGGTGATTTGGGAGATGCGGACGATCAGTATGTTGCGGCTGCTTAAAATTGAGGCAGCTAAAATATGAGCTTGATCAGGCTTTGCCTCATGCCCGGGCAAATGCCTCGCGCTGCTAAAAGGCGCGGAAGGTGACGACGGTGAACGTGTCCTTGATGCCGGGAAGAATCTGCACCTTCTCGTTGACGAAATGGCCGACGTCTTCCTCATCGTCGACATAGAATTTGGCGAGCAGATCGTAATTGCCGGCGGTGGAATAGATTTCCGAGGCGATCTCGGCGTCGGCAAGCGCGCTGGCAACCTCATAGGATTTGCCCAGCTCGCATTTGATCTGCACGAAAAACGCCTTCATGGCTTCGTCCCGCTAACTTCCAGGTCCAGCGGCCCTTCTGGCAGACTGGAGGCGGCCTTTCAAGCGTTGGAATGCGCACTTGGCCGGGCACCTGCTTTGGCAACGGCCTCGCGCAGCACACGCTCTCTCCCTCGGGGTCCATCATTGGCGCCTCTGAAACCGTGAAGCACCGTCACCCATATGTTAGGATGCCTCCTGGAACAGCGTTTCTGGAGGCGGCTTTTCGAAGGGACGGTGGAGACAGGCCATGCGCCGCGGCTTTTTCGCATTCGCATTCGTTTCGCTCATGCTGGTTTCCCAGGCGTTTGCCGGCGATGCCGAGATCAAGGCTGGCCAGGCCGTCATCGACGGTCAATTGAAGGCCCTCGTCGCCAATGACGGCGCCAAGGCCTACAGCTTCGCCGCCCCGAATGTGAAGCAGGTATTCCCGACCGTCGACGCCTTCATGAACATGGTGATCAACGGCTATCCGCCTGTGCGCAGGCCACAGTCCTACTCTTTCGGCAAGGTCGAGCAGAGGGGCCCGGGTTCGATCGTCCAGCAGGTGCTGATCGTCGGCCCCGACGGCAAGGACTACGAGGCGGTCTACACGCTACAGCAACAGCCCGACGGCACGTTCCAGATCACCGGCTGCAGCCTGCGGGCGTCGAATTCGCTGAGCACGTGAATGCTGCAGCGTCGGAGCGTTACACCCCCGGGATATCGCCCCTCGCCCAGCCTTCGCTGATCTCCGCGCCGCGTGCCTCGAAGCTGCCCGCTTCGATCGCGGCCCGGATGTCCTGCATCAGCTTCTGGTAGTAGGAAAGGTTGTTCCAGGTCAGCAGCATCGCCCCGAGCGCCTCTTGCGAGCGCACCAGATGGTGCAGATAGGCACGCGAATAGTCGCGCGCCGCGGGGCAATCGCTCTCTTCGTCGAGCGGGCGCGGATCGTCGGCGTGGCGGGCGTTGCGCAGATTGACTTTGCCGCGCCTGGTATAGGCGAGACCATGCCGGCCGGCTCGCGTCGGCATCACGCAGTCGAACATGTCGATGCCGCGCGCCACCGATTTCAGGATATCGTCCGGCGTGCCCACGCCCATCAGGTAGCGCGGCTTGTTGTCGGGCAGTTCCGGGCACGTGATGTCGAGCATATCGAGCATCACCGCTTGCGGCTCGCCGACAGCCAGGCCGCCGACAGCATAGCCCTTCAGGTTCATCGCGCTCAGCGCCTGCGCCGAGCGCACCCTGAGCGCGGCGTTGTCGCCACCCTGCACGATGCCGAACATCGCCTTGCCTGGCTGGTCGCCGAACGCCGTCTTGCAGCGCTCCGCCCAGCGCAGCGACAGTTCCATGGCGCGCTCGATCTCTTTCACCTCGGCAGGCAGCGCCGTGCATTCGTCGAGCTGCATCTGGATGTCGGAATCGAGCAATCCTTGAATTTCTATGGAGCGCTCCGGTGACATTTCATAGGCCGCGCCATCGATGTGCGAACGGAAGGTGACGCCTTTCTCGGTCAGCTTCCTCAGCGTCGACAGCGACATCACCTGGAATCCGCCGCTGTCGGTCAGGATCGGGTGCGGCCAGCGGGCGAATTCGTGCAGACCGCCGAGCCGCGCCACGCGCTCGGCCCCGGGCCGCAGCATCAGGTGATAGGTGTTGCCAAGGATGATGTCGGCGCCGACGCCGCGCACCTGGTCCATGTACATGGCCTTGACCGTGCCACCGGTGCCGACCGGCATGAAGGCCGGCGTGCGGATTTCGCCGCGCGGCATGTCGATCAGGCCGCGCCGCGCCTTGCCATCGGTCGCCAGCACCTTGAAGCTGAACGTCTCAGTCATTGAATTCCTTGTCGTGGACCGGCGCATCCGGCGCCTGCCTGTCGAGCGATTGACGGTACCGGATGCAGCCTCGCATGAATTTGGGCCATGGCGGCACGGCGATCGATGGCTGGGTCTTCTCAGGCAGCAGGTCCCACAGATCGGGGTGATGCCAGCACAGATCGTGGCCTGATGTATCGCGGTGCGCGCGAATGCCGGCGCGCAGCTTTTTCACTTCCGCGATCAGGCTTTCGCGATCGAGGGTTTGCAGATCATCGTCCATCGCTCATCTCCGCTCGGTAAAGCAGGCTTGCATCGCCATAGGAGTAGAACCTGTAACGGTTCGCGATGGCATGCGCATAGGCGGCACGCATCGTGTCGAGGCCGCTGAAGGCCGAGACAAGCATGAACAATGTCGAGCGCGGCAGATGGAAATTGGTCATCAGCATGTCGGCGGTGCGAAAGCGGTAACCGGGCGTGATGAAAATGTCGGTCGGTCCGGACCATGGCGCCAGCGTGCCGTCTTCACGCGCCGCGCTCTCCAGCAGGCGCAGCGAGGTCGTACCGACGGCAACGATGCGCCCGCCCCTCGCCTTCGCGGCGTTGAGCGCCTCGGCGGTCGCCGCGCTGACCGAGCCGATCTCGGCATGCATCTTGTGGTCGGCGGTGTCGTCCGCTTTCACCGGCAGGAACGTACCGGCGCCGACATGAAGCGTGACGAAGTGGCGTTCGATGCCCTTGGCATCCAGCGCCGCGAAAAGTTCCGGTGTGAAATGCAGGCCCGCGGTGGGTGCCGCTACCGCACCCTCTTCCCTGGCATAGATGGTCTGGTAATCGGCACGATCGCGCTCGTCGTCGTCGCGCTTCGAGGCGATGTAGGGCGGCAGCGGAATGTGGCCGACCGCGTGCAGCGCTTCGTCGAGGAAAGGCCCGGATAGATCAAAGCCGAGCAGCGCTTCACCGCCCTCGCCTTTTTCGATCACGGTGGCGTCGAGCTGGCCGAGGAAACAGGAATTGCCGTCATGGCCGAAATGGATGCGGTCGTCGGCGGCGATGCGCTTTCCCGGCCGCATGAACGCTAGCCAACGGTCAGGAGCCATGCGCATGTGCAGCGTGGCCTCGACCTGCGCTTGTGCTTCGCCGCGCCGCCTGATGCCCTTCAGCTGCGCTGGAATGACCATGGTGTCGTTGAAGACCAGCACGTCGCCGGCGCCGAGCAAGGACGGCAGATCGCCAACCGTCCGGTCCTCCAGCTCCTCGCCCGGCTTGATGACGAGCATTTTGGCGCTGTCGCGCGGTTCCGCCGGGCGAAGCGCGATACGCTCCTCCGGCAGGTCGAAATCAAAGAGGTCGACGCGCATCGGGAATCAAAACAGCCGAACGAGCAGCGCTCCGGCCAGCAGAAGCACCGCGCCGGCGATCCGGCCGAGCGAGATTTCACGCACCGCGACGCCAAGGAAGCCGACGCGGTCGATGAGCATGCCGGCGATCAACTGACCGGCCACCAGGAACGCCATCAGGGCGGCGGCACCGATGCGTGGCGTCAGGATGGTGGAGAGCGTGACATAGAAGCCGCCGAGCATGCCGCCGGCGACGAACAACCACGGCGCCGGCGCCTTCCAGTCGAGCGATATGCCTTGCAGCTTCACCACCGTGACCGAGATGATGCCAAGCACGACCGCGCCCGACAGGAATGAAAACGCGGCCGCCGCGACAGGAAGACCCAGGCCGCGTGCAAGCTGCGAGTTGATCGGCGCCTGAATGGCAATGAAGGCGCCGGACAGGATGCCGAGAAGCGACCAGACGACGCCCATCATTGTCGTTTCGCCTTACTTGACGTCTGCCGCGACCTTCAGCGACACGATCTTGTCGGGATCCTGCACAGGCTCGCCGCGCTTGATCTTGTCGACATTGTCCATGCCTTCGATGACCTGGCCCCAGACCGTGTACTGGCGGTTGAGGAAAGCGGCATCGTCGAAGCAGATGAAGAACTGCGAGTTGGCCGAGTTCGGGTTCTGCGAACGAGCCATCGAGCAGGTACCGCGCCCGTGGTTCGCGTTGGAGAATTCAGCCTTCAGGTCAGGCTTTTCAGAGCCGCCCATGCCAGCGCGCGACGGCGCAAACGAGGGCTTGCTCGAATTGCCGAACTTGACGTCGCCGGTCTGCGCCATGAAGCCCTCGATGACGCGATGGAAGACGACGCCGTCATAGGCGCCTTCGCGCGCCAGTTCCTTGATGCGGGCGACATGGCCGGGGGCCAAATCGGGAAACAGTTCGATGACGACCTTGCCCTTGGTCGTTTCCATGATGAGCGCGTTCTCGCGATCCTTGATCTCAGCCATGTCAGATATCCTTTTGAAAAATTGAATTATTTGTCAGCGGCGATGCGCACTTTGATCATCCGGTCGGGCTCGGTGACCGTGCCGTTGTCCGCCTCGTCGCCCTTCTTGATCTTGTCCACCAGGTCCATGCCGCTGACGACATTGCCGACGATGGTGTACTGGCCATCGAGCGGCGGTGCCGGTGCGAACATGATGAAGAACTGCGAATTGGCGGAATTCGGATCCTGCGAGCGGGCCATGCCGACCACGCCACGCTTGTAGTGCTCGGTCTGCGAAAATTCGGCCGGCAGGTCGGGCAGGTCCGAGCCGCCGGTGCCGACGGCCTGCGCATTGAAACCCTTCTCCATGTTGCCGAACTTGACGTCGCCGGTCTGCGCCATGAAGCCGTCGATGACGCGATGGAAAGCGACATTGTCATAGGCATGATCGCGCACCAGCTTCTTGATCTGGGCAACATGCTTGGGCGCCAGGTCGGGGCGCAGCGCGACGGTCACGTCGCCATCTTTCAGCGTGATGATCATGGTGTTTTCCGGGTCGGCGGCATAGGCCGAAACGGACGCGGTCAAAAGACCGGCGAGCACAACAAAGAATGAGGCGAGCCTTTTGAGCTGCATGAGGATTTTCTCCGAGCTTATTTCGCGAATTTTGCGGTGAGCGCACCGGCCACCGCCGCCGGCACGAAGGGGCGGATGTCGCCACCCATCGAGGCTATCTGGCGCACAAGTGTGGCGGTAATGGTTCGCACCGACGGGCTGGCGGGCAGGAAAACCGTCTGCAGCTCCGACGCCATGGTTTCGTTCATGCCGGCCATCTGCATTTCGTAGTCGAGGTCGGTGCCATCGCGCAAACCGCGGATCATGATTGATGCGCCTTCTCTTCTGGCGGCATCGATCACCAGCCCATCGAAAGCAACCACTTTGATGCGGGCGCCATCGCGGCCGAATTCGGCTTTCGTGGCGGCTTCGATCAACCGCACCCGCTCCTCGAAGGAGAACAGCGGCTTCTTGCCCGGATGAATGCCGATGGCGGCATAAACGATGTCGGCAACCGCCAGCGATGCTTTCAGCACATCGAGATGGCCGTTGGTCAGCGGGTCGAATGAGCCGGCATATAGGGCGATGCGTTCGGTCATGCGGGAGCTTCTAGCGAGCCTCTCTCACAAAGGCAAATCCGATCAGCAGGCGGCCCGTGAACCTTTTCCGGCACATGAACGACAGATGAATACGCTGATCACGAAGCCTTCACGCAGCGTTCACTAGGTTCCACCCTTAATAAGATGAAACCAAACTCCCATATATCCGTTGGTAAGACGCAGGAGAACACGCACATGCTGATCTACATGCTCGCCACAGCGATGACCGTCGCCATGCTGATCGCCACAGTATTCGGGCTGCATCAGGAGGCACAGCGCATCCGCGTCAAGGCAACCACCAAGCGCTTCGAAGGCTTCGGCTCGCGCAAGCCGTATCGTCACTACTAAGTCAGTATTGACTTGCTGCCGCGCCCGGCGACTAGGCCGGCGTTGCTATGTCAAACCCGCCCCAGGAGCTATTCGGCGCTATCCGGACCGTCAGTCGTCGAATTGGGCTCCGCGCCATCCTCGACGGCCTCCTCCACTTCCTCGTCCGATTGCGGCTCCGAGATTCGCTCGACCGAAACCACCTTTTCACCTTCAGCCGTGTTGAAGATGGTCACGCCCTTGGTGGCGCGGCTGGCGAAACGGATGCCGTTGACGGGCACCCGAATGACGGTGCCGCCGTCCGAAACCAGCATGATCTGATCGTCGTTGCCGACCGGGAAAGTTGCCACCAGACGGCCGATTTCGGCCGTCTTCGAGACATCTGTGGCTCGGATGCCCTTGCCGCCACGCCCGGTCAGGCGGAAATCATAGGACGAAGAGCGCTTGCCGTAGCCATATTCAGTCACTGTCAGCACGTATTGTTCGTGCATCTTGAGGAACTCGTAGCGTTCGTCTGAAAGCTCCGTCTCCTCGCCGACCTCTTCGTTGGTCAGCGCGATCTCTTCCTCTTCACCGGCGGCGATACCGGCGGCAAGCCGCCGTTCGGCCGCCGCCCGCTTGAGATAGGCGGCGCGTTCGGCCGGCGGCGCATCGACATTCTCGATCACCGACATTGAGATGATGCGGTCGGTGTCTGCCATGGTGATGCCGCGCACACCGACCGAGTTGCGGCTCTGGAAGACGCGCACGTCGCCGACCGAGAAGCGGATGCACTGGCCGGAGCTGGCGGTCAAAAGCACGTCGTCATTGTCGGTGCAGGTCTCGACGCCGAGGATCTCGTCGCCCTCCTCCTCCAGCTTCATGGCGATTTTGCCGTTGCGGTTGACCTGGACGAAGTCGGACAGTTTGTTGCGGCGCACGGTTCCGCGCGTGGTGGCGAACATCACGTCGAGTTCGCCCCAGCTCGTCTCGTCCTCGGGCAGCGGCATGATCGTGGTGATGCGCTCGCCCTGCTCCAGCGGCAGCATGTTGATCAGTGCCTTGCCGCGTGACTGCGGATTGCCGATCGGCAGGCGCCAGACCTTTTCCTTGTAGACGATGCCGCGCGAGGAGAAGAACAGCACCGGCGTGTGCGTGTTGGCGACGAACAGCCGGGTGACGAAATCCTCTTCCTTGGTCGACATGCCGGAGCGGCCCTTGCCGCCGCGGCGCTGCGCCCGGTAGAGCGAAAGCGGCACGCGCTTGATGTAGCCGGAATGGCTCACCGTCACGACCATGTCCTCGCGTTGGATCAGGTCCTCGTCTTCCATGTCCGCGCCGCCGTCGGTGAGCTCGGTGCGGCGTGGCGTGCCGAACTCGTCGCGTACGGCGGCGAGCTCGTCCTTGACGATCTGCTGAATGCGCGCGCGAGACGACAGGATGTCGAGGTAGTCCTTGATCTCGTCGCCGATCGTGTTCAACTCATCGGCGATTTCGTCGCGGCCGAGCGCGGTCAGGCGCTGCAGGCGCAGTTCGAGGATGGCGCGCGCCTGTTCCTCGGACAGATTGTAGGTACCGTCCTCGTTGATGCGGTGGCGCGGATCGTCGATCAGAAGGATCAGCGATTCGACGTCACCCGCGGGCCAGCGCCGCTCCATCAACTGCTCGCGCGCCGTCTGCGGATCCGGCGCGGTGCGGATAAGCTTGATCACTTCATCGATGTTGGCGACGGCGATTGCCAGACCAACCAGCACATGGGCGCGGTCGCGCGCCTTGCGGAGCAGGAACTTTGTCCGCCGGCTGATCACCTCCTCGCGGAAGGTGACGAACGCCGTCAGCATGTCGGTCAGGTTCAGCAGTTCCGGCTTGCCGCCGTTCAGCGCCACCATATTGGCGCCGAAAGACGTCTGCAGCGGGGTGAACCGGTAGAGCTGGTTGAGGACGACGTCGGCGACGGCGTCGCGCTTGAGCTCGATGACGACACGATAACCCTGACGGTCGCTTTCGTCGCGGATGTCGGAAATACCCTCGACGCGCTTGTCGCGCACCAGTTCGGCCATCTTCTCGATCATCGAGGCCTTGTTCACCTGATAGGGAACCTCGGTGATGATGATCGATTCGCGGTCGTTGCCGCGCTGTTCGATGTTGACCTTGCCGCGCATGACGATGGAGCCGCGGCCGGTGGAATAGGCGCTGTAGATACCGGAGCGGCCAAGCACGATGCCGCCGGTCGGGAAATCGGGGCCCGGAATGATCTCGATCAGCGCCGGCAGGTCGATCGCCGGATTGTCGATGACGGCGATGGCGGCGTTACAGACTTCGCCGAGATTGTGTGGCGGGATGTTGGTGGCCATGCCGACGGCAATGCCGCCCGAGCCGTTGACCAGCAGATTGGGAAAGCGCGCCGGCAGAACCTTCGGCTCGGTGTCCGAGGCATCATATGTGTCCTGGAAATCGACGGTATCCTTGTCGATATCCTCCAGCAGCTCATGCGCGACCTTGGTCAGGCGCGATTCGGTATAGCGCATCGCGGCCGGCGGATCGCCGTCGATCGAGCCGAAATTGCCTTGCCCGTCGATCAACGGCACGCGCAACGACCAGTCCTGCGCCATGCGTACCAAGGCGTCATAGATCGAGGCGTCGCCATGCGGATGGTATTTACCCATCACGTCGGCGACCGGACGCGCCGACTTCACATATTTGCGGTTCCAGTGGTAGCCGCTCTCATGCGCCGCATAGAGAATGCGACGGTGCACCGGCTTCAGGCCGTCGCGGACATCGGGCAACGCACGGCTGACGATCACGCTCATGGCGTAAGAAAGATAAGAACTCTGCATCTCCTCTATGATGGAGATGGGTTCGATGCCGGTGGGGCCGCCGTCGGCGCCGCGCGGTGTCTTTTGGTCGGTCAAATCGGATCACAATCTAAACAGGAATCACTCGCTGCTTATATAGGAAGCGAGGCTGAAACTCCAATGTCCGCGGCACTTTTCCAGTGTCATTTTTAGTGGTAATTTCAAAAGGATACCACTAATTGCGACGATATGGCCACGGCGCTTTCGCCGCCAGTAAGGCAAAAGCCGGCAATGGACCGTTTCCCCCAGTCGAAAGCAGCGAGCGCGATGAGCCTGAGCTCGTGGCTGCCTTTGCGGGCGCTGCGCGGTTGGACACCGCGGGATCTCAATGGCGATCTGATCGCCGGTATGACACTGGCCGCGATCGCCATTCCCGAACAGATGGCGACAGCCAGGCTCGGCGGCTTTGCGCCCGAGGTCGGGTTTTTCGCCTTTGTCGCCGGTTCGGTGGCGTTTGCGCTGTTCGGCGCCAATCGCCACCTTTCGGCCGGCGCGGATTCGACCATCACGCCTTTGTTTGCCGGCGGCCTCGCCATGCTGGCCGCGTCCGGTTCGCCGCACTATCTGGCGCTGGCCGCCATACTGGCGCTGATGGTCGGGCTGATTGTGACGTTGAGCGGCATCCTTCGCCTTGGCTGGCTTGCCGATCTTTTGTCGGTTCCGGTCACCACGGGATTTCTGGCCGGCATCGCCGTCCATATCATCGTTTCACAGATGCCCGGACTGCTCGGCTTGCCCTCCGAGAGCGGTGAAACCTTACGACGTGTCGGCGAGATTGCCGGCAGTCTCCATCTCACCAATCCCTGGAGCCTCGGGCTCGGCCTTGGCGTGTTCGCGATCGTCCTTGGCGCCGACCACATCAGCCCACGCATTCCCGGCGCCTTGATTGGCATGGTGCTCGCCACATTGGCGGTCGCCGCCTTCGGCCTCGAGAATCGTGGCGTCGAGGTGCTTGGCGCCCTGCCCAATGGACTGCCGCACGCCGGACTGCCGCTTGCCAGTCTCAACGATGTGCAGGCGCTCGTTCCGCTGGCACTGCTGATCGCCATCGTCGTCATGGTGCAGACGGCCGCCACGTCCCGCTCCTTCGCCCAGCAGGGCGACGCGCCCGACGTCAATCGCGATTTCGTTGGTGTCGGCGCCGGCAGCATCGCGTCCAGCCTGTTCGGCGCCTTCGCCGTCAACGCCAGCCCACCACGCACGGCAATCGTCTCCCAGTCGGGCGGCCGCTCGCAATTCTCGAGCCTTGTTGCAGCGGCGATCGTTCTGGCCCTTGGCGCCTTTGGCGGCGGTCTGCTCGCCGACGTCCCGCAGGCCGCCCTCGCCGGGGTCCTGATGTTCGTCGCCCAGCACATTTTGCGCTGGAAGGTATTCGCCAGCGTCTACCGGCAGGCGCCGGTCGAATTCGCATTGATCCTGATCACCATGGCGGCCATCGTCGTGCTGCCCATCGAAACCGGCGTGGCGGTCGGCATCGGCCTCTCGCTGCTGCATGGAATCTGGAGCGCGACCCGGACGCTGCCGATCGAACTGGAACAAGTGCCGGGAACTTCGGTCTGGTGGCCGCCGGCCAAGCCGGGCGCTGGCGAAAAACTCCCCGGCGTGCTGGTCGCGGCGTTCCAGGCGCCATTGTCCTTCGTCAATGCCGACCGTTTCAAACGCGGCTTTTGCGATCTGGTCGACGCCGGCAAGGGCGATGTAAAACTCGCCGTGCTGGAGGCCAGTAACATTGTCGAGATCGACTACACCGCCGCCCAGGCATTGATCGAAACCATCGCCTATTGCCGCAATGCGGGCGCAATATTCGCCATTGCTCGAATGGAGTCGGTGCGTGCCCAAGAAGCCCTTGCAAGGTTCGGCATCATCGATCTCGTCGGCCCGCAGCGGATCTTTCACAGTGTCGATGCCGCCATCAGGGCTCTGCATTCCGGCCAGCCGGAAAACCAGGAGAGTACGCCATGGTCGTCCTGAGAGAACCGCTGGTGACCCCGGTTCCGGTCAAGGAACTGCGGCCAACGCAGATTACCGTCGGGATGCGCGAGGTGGACCTCAAACGCCAGCTGATCCGCTCGCAGAGCGCCGCGAAAACAGGCGCTTTTCTGGGCAAGCACATGATCCCAGTCGTGTTGGGGCCCAAAAAGCGCAACTACGTCACCGACCACCATCATCTCGCCCGCGCCCTGATCGACGAAGGTGTCAAGGATGTGCTCGTGACGGTGATCAGCGACCTGTCGGCCCTGGACAAGGACGCGTTCCTTTTCATGCTCGACAATCGCGGCTGGATGCACCCGTTCGATGAAAACGGCCAGCGCCGCGACTATGCCGCCCTGCCAAAGACCATCGGCGAACTCGTCGACGACCCCTACCGGAGCATGGCGGGCGAACTGCGGCGGCTGGGCGGTTATGCCAAGGACACCACCCCGTTCAGCGAATTCCTGTGGGCGGATTTCCTGCGCCGGCGCATCGACAGGAGTGCGGTGGCGAAAAATTTCGACAAGGCGATGAAGGACGCGCTCGTGCTGGCCAAGGGCAAGGACGCCGACTATCTGCCCGGCTGGTGCGGGCCGATCATGGACTGATGTCGCGGGTGTGACGCGACTTTTCAGCTGCGGCCCGCGCGCCTGGCGCGATAGCGGCCCGGCGTCTCGCCCATGACACGCCGAAACCGCCGATTGAACGTCGACAGATCATTGAAGCCGGCCCCGAAGGCAATTGCCGAGATGGCATCGTTCGACGTGCGCAATCGCACCGCCGCGCGATGCAACCGGGTCCTGAGCAGGTACTGATAGGGCGTCATGCCAGCGACCCTTCGGAAGCTGCGCAGGAAATGATAGGGACTGGTCGCGGTCTCATCCGCCAGCGCCGGAAGCGAGATCGGTCCGTCGGCATCCAGTTCGATCCGCCGTACCGCTTCGGCAACCCTTTTCTGATCGCGGCGGCTTGGGTCGCAACGGGCATGCGTGGCGCCGGAGATCGTGGTCACGGCGGCACCCGCGATGCGTAGGGCGAGCTCCTCGAATGCGCCCGTGTCGGCCATGTCGCGCGCGGCTTCCGCCTCGGCCAGCAGCGGCGCCAAGGCCTGCAACGGCGGCAGGCGTGGCGCCGCGAAGGGGAGCCTCCTGGCGCCCGGTACATCAGCCACGATCCGGTCCATATAAGCCGGCCCGAAACGGAAGGAGAGGCAGCGGTCGCCTCTGCCATGCTCGTGCCCGCATTCGTAGCATGTGCCGGAATTGCCGAGCAGGAGGCTGCCTGGCGCGAGCATTGCCGTACCTTGCTGCGCGCGGTAGCAAAATGAGCCGCTGGTGACCGCCGCGACGCAAAAATCCCGATGCGTCTCCTCGAACGGCCGATCGCCGGCGCTTGCCGTGCAGATCACATCCGCCACCTGCCAGCCAGGTCCCGATGCAAGGGTATTCGCGGTTACCGTCATGGCTGAAATATAGCAATTTTTCCCAAGCCCAGAACCCCGTCAGCGCCTATTCCTCGCGGTCTCCTGACAAGATGAGGCCGCTGCCATGTTCGATCAATCCTCGTTTGCCGAAGCCTTGCACAGTCCCGGACCGATCGAAGGTCTCGCCGAAAAACTGAACCTTTATGGCCGCTTCGTCGGTGCCTGGACGTTTGAAGCCTCGCGCCATCTCGAAGACGGCACGGTGCTGACCGGACGTGGCGAGGTGCATTTCGGCTGGGCGCTGGAAGGCCGCGCCATCCAGGATGTCTGGATCCTGCCCGCGCGTGACGCCGGCCCCTCGCCCTCGCTCGGCAAATGGACCTTTTACGGCACGACGCTGCGGGTCTATGACCCCGGCGTCGACGCCTGGCACATTTTCTGGAGCGATCCGCGCAACCAGTATTTCAGCCGCCAGCTCGGCCGCGCCGAAGGCGACACGATCGTGCAGGTCGGCGCCGATGGCACCGGCTCCTCCGTGCGCTGGAGCTTTTCGCGCATTACCGAAGATTCCTTCCGATGGCTCGGCGAGCGCTCGCACGACGGTGCGGACTGGCACCTCGAAGTCGAGTTCCTGGCGCGGCGGACGGCAACAAGATGAGGCTGTAATACATTGTAAGAATGGAGAAAAACATGTTCGATCATGTCTCAATCGGTGTCCGCGACGCCCAATATACCAGATACGAAAAGGCCTCGTGACTATGGCGATTTCTTCGTTTCTCACCGCTCTTGGATCCGAAGCTCCCACAGCCGATCGAGCGAAAGACATGGAGCTGTACGGATGGCTGATCGGAAGCTGGGAAATGGACACGGTCCGCCACCTTGACGATGGCACAATCCAGAAATGGACTGGAGAATGCCATTTCGGCTGGGTGCTTGAAGGCCGCGCGATTCAGGATATCTGGATCAGGCCAAGGCGCCCTGCGCGGTCCACTATGTATGGCACGACCTTGCGCATCTTCGATCCTGGGATCGGTGGCTGGCACATCATCTGGAGTGATCCGCTCAACCAGGATTACTCGCGCCAGATCGGGCGGGCCGACGGTAAGGACATTGTCCAGATCGGCGATGACTCGCGCGGTCTGCAAACTCGATGGCGTTTCACCGAGATCACGGCCAACAGCTTCCATTGGATCGGCGAGGAAAGACCTTCCGAGAGCGACCCTTGGCAAATCACCTATGAACATTTAGCCCACCGAACAAAGCGCGTCGCCTGAAACCGTTTCGACTCGACGCGCCATACCGCATCGAAGTCTCCAGCCTTCCGACAGTTCCCACCGACCGGGCTTTGCTCTACCAATGCGGGTACGGGCTTGTCCCGGCGGGAGGGTCAGCGATGCCGAGTTTCGACAGCCTGTTCAATGCCTTCGTCACCATTCTCGTGACCATCGATCCGCCCGGCCTGGCGCCTCTCTTCCTGGCTGTGACACGCGGCATGAACCGCGAGGAGCGCAGCCAAGTTTCCGTGCGCGCCTCGATCATCGGTTTCCTGGTGATGGCGCTGTTCGCCGTCGCCGGTGCCTCTATCCTGTCGGTGTTTGGCATCACCTTGCCGGCCTTCCGCGTCGCGGGAGGGTTTTTGCTGTTCTTCATCGCCTTCGAAATGGTCTTCGAGCGCCGGCAGGACCGCAAGGAGAAGATCGGCGACGTCGCCATCACCAAGGACATGATCCACAACATCGCCGCCTTTCCGCTGGCGATCCCGCTGATCGCCGGCCCCGGCGCAATTTCAGCGACGGTGCTGCTCTCCGGCTCGTTTCAGGGCTTTGCCGCGCAGGCGGCCCTGGTCGGCATCATTCTTGTCTGCCTCGTCATAACCTATCTGGTGTTCGTGCTGTCGGAACGCATCGACCGCATCCTCGGCCAGACCGGCCGCTCGATCCTGACCCGCCTGCTCGGCGTCATCCTGGCGGCACTGGCCGTGCAGTTCGTGGCGGATGGCATCAAGGCGCTGATGGCCGGTTGAGCGATATCCCGCTCAACCTACTTCGCCGCCGTATCGACGATCTCGAAATCATGCGTAAGCGTGGCCGTCTTGGCCATCATGGCGGAAGCCGAGCAATATTTGTCGATCGAAAGGTCGATCGCGCGCTTGACCTTGTCGCGCGACAGCGCATGGCCCTTGACGATGAAATGCATATGGATGCGGGTGAACACCTTCGGGTCGGTCTCGGCCCGGTCGGCGTCGAGTTCGACCACGCAGTCCTCGACCGCCTCGCGGCCTTTTTCGAGGATATGGACGACGTCATAGGCCGAGCAGCCGCCGGTGCCGATCAGCACCAGCTCCATCGGGCTCGGTCCCGGCGTCTTGCCTTCCGGACTGGACGCCGTGCCCAGCACGACCTTGTGGCCGCTGCCGGACTCGCCGACGAAGGTGCGCTCCTCGACCCACTTTACCCGTGCCTTCATCGCTCAGTCCTTTCAGCCCTTGATCGAGCTGGCGTCAGCTCAAAACCACCAATGCAAAACCCCGAAAGTCCATCCGGACCCTCGGGGCATATCGAGCACAAGCATTCGCCGTTTGGTACGGCTTCCGATCAGAACGGAATTTCGTCGTCCAGTTCGCGCGACGAACCACCGCCACCCCTGGGAGCGTTGCCGCCACCGCGGTTGAACCCTTCATTCGGGCTCGACTGGCCGAAATCGGAACCGCGGCTGCTGCCGCCACCGCTGTAGCCTCCGACCTGACCGCCCTCACCCTGGCCGCGCGCGTCGAGCATCTGCAACTCGCCACGGAATTTCTGCAGCACGACTTCGGTCGTGTATTTGTCGGCACCGGTCTGGTCCTGCCATTTGCGCGTCTGCAGCTGGCCCTCGACATAGACCTTCATGCCCTTCTTCAGATACTGCTCGGCCACCTTGGCGATGCCCTCATTGAAGATGACGACGTTATGCCACTCGGTCTTTTCCTTGCGCTCGCCGGAATTCTTGTCGCGCCAGCTTTCCGACGTGGCGATGCGGATGTTGACGACCGGCTCGCCCGAATTGAGGCGGCGGATTTCAGGGTCCGCGCCGAGATTACCGACCAGAATGACCTTGTTGACGCTACCCGCCATGATATTTCTCCGCGCTCATCTCTAACAAATTTTGTCGCAGCACCTTACAGGCTACCGACGTCAGCCGCCTGCCAAGGCTGGCTTTTCCCACAAGGTTTTTGTTCCCTTTTCGTTCCTATATGCACTGCCGCTGATTGTCAAGGAATGGCAGCAATGCCTCCACGCTGCATATGGGTCTCAAAACAGCGCTTGCCAAATCAATAAGTATCGACTTATGCTTTTGCCATGATCGAAGCAGAGATTTTCCGCGCCCTGGCCGACCCGACGCGCCGCGCCGTCTTCGAGCGTCTCGCGACGAGCGAGATGAGCGTGTCGGAACTGCGCAGCGGCCTCACGGTTTCGCAGCCAGCCGTCTCCCAGCATCTGGCGGTGCTGCGCGGCGCCGGCCTGGTGGTCGAACGGCGTGCCGGCCGCAACGCCTATTACCGCGCCGATCCACAGGGACTTGCCCCGCTGCTCTCCTGGATTGAACGCTATCGGACGTTCTGGCCGGAACGCATCGAAAGACTGAAGGCCGTTTTGAAGGACATGGATCAATGAAGAGCCAAAGCGAAGTCGCTCCAGATGCGCTCGAATTCGAATACGACCTTGCCGAGCCGCCGGAAAAGGTTTGGCGGGCGCTGACCGTGCCGGAATTGCTCGCCGCCTGGATGATGCCGAATGACATTAGGCCTCGGACTGGCAGCCGCTTTGCCTTCGCCGGGTCTGACGCGCCGATCGAATGCGAGATCCTCGACGCCGAGCCCGAGTGCCTGCTGCGCTATTCCTGGCGCGAGCAGTCGGACGATGCGGCGCACCCGCTCGACAGCACCGTCACCTTCACGCTCGCCCGTACCGTCTCCGGCGGCACGCATCTGCGCATCGTCCATGACGGCTTTGCCCGCAAGACGATGCCCGCAGTTGCGATGGCTGGCGCCGGCTGCCGGCTTTCGCTGCGCGGGGCCGGAAAACCTATCGCCGCGAACACACCACGCCTTCAGCTGCTGCGCGCGGCCTGAACACGGAAAATCGGAGAAGGAAAATGAGCGGTGTTGCCAGTCTAGTGCCGATGGTCATCGAGCAATCGAGCCGCGGCGAACGTGCCTTCGACATTTTTTCACGGCTGCTGCGCGAGCGCATCGTCTTCATCAACGGCGAGATCAACGACGACGTCTCGGCGCTGGTCTGCGCGCAGCTTTTGTCGCTGGAGTCGGACAATCCCGAGAAGGAGATCTCGCTCTACATCAACTCGCCCGGTGGCATGGTGACCAGCGGCTTCGCCATCTACGACACGATGCAGTATATCAGCTGTCCGGTGTCGACCGTGTGCATGGGCTTTGCCGCATCGATGGGATCGTTCCTGCTGATGGCGGGTGCGGCCGGGCGCCGCATCGCGCTGCCGAACGCCACCATCCTGCTGCATCAGCCGCTGGGCGGCTTCCAGGGCCAGGCTTCCGACATCCAGCGGCACGCCGAACGCATTGGCCAGACCAAACGCCACATGACCGAACTCTACGCCCAGCATTGTGGCCGCAGCTATGAAGAGGTCGAGCGCACGCTCGACCGCGACCATTTCATGACGGCCCGCGAGGCCCAGGCATGGGGCATTGTCGACCATGTCTTCGACACCCGCAAAAAGGCGGCGTGAAGCAGAGGCCAGATCAGATCCTGTTAGGTGTCGAAAATTTGACGACACCGATCTGGTTCCGCTGGCGGCAGGTCCCTATAACAGGGGGATGACCGACACTCATCGATCCGGAACATCGCACCGTGTCGCAGCCGCCATGGTGCTTGCCATCGTCGGCCTTGCGTCCAGTTCGGCACTTGCAGACGACGCTTCGTTGTCGGCGCAAAAAGGTGCCCTGCCTGGCGTGACCGGCGACTATCGCATCGCCAAGCCGGCCCCGGCGCCCGAACCAGACGACGCGTTCCCCAGCAGCGGCAACGGACAGTTCAGGATCGGCGATACGGATGTCAGGATTTCCGGCAGCATCACCGTCGATGTCGGAGTTGGCGGGATCAAGCCGCCCAGATAGGCAGGCCGCCAACGCAAGCCGTCGCCCAAAAAGAACAGCCCCGCCGTGCCTTGGGCAAACGGACGGGGCTTCTTTCTGGATTTTTAATCCATTCTTGCCGGGAGTGTACTGCCGGCGTTCGATTTCGGATGCTTCGCGGCATTCAGCCGACGATCCGACCATAGTCTCTGATTTTAAGGAATACGGCAGGTCACGGTTTGTCGGGCGGCGCAAACGCCTGCCTCTGGCACTTATGCCTGCCGCGGCTCCAGTGACAACTGAAGCCCTGGTGGACTATCCGGTGGCGTCATGCTCCGCTCCTGTGTCCATTGCGACATTGTCCTGGCGAAGCGCAAATCGCTAATGCCTGCGGCGTCTCGCAGGCCGCCTTGGGGCGGCGAGGCCATCGAAAGACGGCCGGCTTCGCTGACTTCCGAAGACTGCTCCCGTGAGTTGGCCGCGTCAACCATCAATAGCCGGTTACGGGAAAATGTGATCGCCGGGAGGTTACGTCCAGGTCAGTTTCCGCACAGCTTTGTCAGGAGCGTGTTCGGCCTTTGTTCTTTCTGCTTGCCCCTTCGCGCGAAAGACGGTTAAACGAGTTCTGTCGGGAGTTGTGGCGTCTCTCGACGTGGCGGCAAAAAGAACTACATAGGGGATGGCTGGGAAAACCCGCCAATCCCACGAATTCCAGATCTGAGGCGGCGACCGGCGATGGCCGACCATAAATTCCTTTCCGTTCGCGGGGCGCGCGAACACAATCTGAAGAACGTCGATCTCGACCTGCCGCGTGACAGCCTGATCGTCATGACCGGCCTGTCGGGCTCCGGCAAATCGTCGCTCGCCTTCGACACCATCTATGCCGAAGGCCAGCGCCGCTATGTCGAGAGCCTCTCGGCCTATGCCCGGCAATTCCTCGAAATGATGCAGAAGCCCGACGTCGACCAGATCGATGGCCTGTCGCCGGCCATCTCCATCGAGCAGAAGACCACGTCGAAGAACCCGCGTTCGACGGTCGGCACCGTCACCGAGATCTACGACTATATGCGGCTTCTGTTTGCCCGGGTCGGCGTGCCCTATTCGCCGGCCACCGGCCTGCCGATCGAGAGCCAGACGGTCAGCCAGATGGTCGATCGGGTATTGGCGGTCGAGGAAGGCACGCGCCTGTTCCTGCTGGCGCCCATCGTGCGCGGCCGCAAGGGCGAGTACCGCAAGGAACTGCTGGAGTTGCAGAAGAAGGGGTTCCAGCGCGTCAAGGTCGACGGCGTCTTCTATGAAATCGCTGATGTGCCGGCGCTGGACAAGAAATACAAGCACGACATCGACGTCGTCGTCGACCGCATCGTCGTGCGCGGCGACCTTGCCACAAGGCTTGCCGACTCCATCGAGACGGCGCTGAAACTGGCCGAGGGGCTGGCAGTGGCCGAGTTCGCCGACAAGCCGCTCGACGCCAGCCAGACCGGTGAGGATTCGGTCAACAAATCGAAGAACGAGACGCATGAGCGCATCCTGTTCTCGGAGAAATTCGCTTGCCCCGTGTCCGGCTTCACCATTCCGGAGATCGAACCCAGGCTGTTCTCCTTCAACAACCCGTTCGGCGCTTGCCCGACCTGTGACGGTCTCGGCAGCCAGCGCGCCATCGATCCCAACCTCGTCGTGCCCGACGAAAACGTGTCGCTGCGCGACGGCGCCGTCAGCCCGTGGGCGAAGTCAACTTCGCCCTATTACTCGCAGACGCTCGAGGCATTGGGCAAGGCGTACGACTTCAAGCTCGGCGACAAGTTCAAGGATCTTTCGACGCAAGCCCAGGAGGCGATCCTGCGCGGCACCGGCGAGCGCGAAATCACCTTCCAATATGATGACGGACTGCGCTCCTACAAAACCACCAAGACCTTCGAAGGCGTCATCCCCAATCTCGAGCGGCGTTGGAAAGAGACCGAATCCGCCTGGATGCGCGAGGAGATCGAGCGCTTCATGTCGGCAACACCCTGCCCGGTCTGCAAGGGCTACCGGCTGAAGCCAGAAGCGCTGGCGGTGAAGATCGCCGGCAAGCACATTGGCGAGGTCACGGAACAGTCGATCCGCAACGCCAACAAATGGTTCACCGACCTGCCGGCGCAGCTCAACGACAAGCAGAACGAGATCGCTGTCCGCGTCTTGAAGGAAATCCGCGAGCGCCTGCGCTTTCTCAATGATGTCGGGCTCGACTATCTCACCTTGTCGCGCAATTCCGGCACGCTGTCGGGCGGCGAAAGCCAGCGCATCCGGCTGGCCTCGCAGATCGGCTCTGGGCTGACCGGCGTGCTCTATGTGCTGGACGAGCCATCGATCGGCCTGCACCAGCGCGACAACACCCGCCTGCTCGACACGCTCAAGCATCTGCGCGACATCGGCAACACGGTGATCGTCGTCGAGCATGACGAGGACGCCATCCTACATGCCGACTATGTCGTCGATATGGGTCCGGCCGCCGGCATCCATGGCGGCGAGATCATCGCCCAGGGCACGCCACAGCAGGTGATGGCCAACCCCAATTCGATCACCGGCAAATATCTGTCGGGCGCACTCGAAGTGGCAACGCCAGCCATTCGCCGCGAAGCCAAGAAGAACCGGCGGCTGAAGATTGTCGGCGCGCGCGGCAACAATCTGAAGAACGTCACCGCCGAAATCCCGCTCGGCACCTTCACCGCCGTCACCGGCGTGTCGGGCGGCGGCAAGTCGACCTTCCTGATCGAGACACTGTTCAAGGCGGCTTCGCGCCGCATCATGGGCTCGCGCGAGCATCCGGCCGAGCATGACCGCATCGAGGGGCTGGAATTCCTCGACAAGGTCATCGACATCGACCAGTCGCCCATTGGGCGGACGCCGCGTTCGAACCCCGCCACCTATACCGGCGCCTTCACGCCGATCCGCGACTGGTTTGCAGGTCTTCCCGAGGCGAAGGCGCGCGGCTATCAACCGGGACGTTTTTCCTTCAACGTCAAGGGCGGCCGCTGCGAGGCCTGCCAGGGCGACGGCGTCATCAAGATCGAGATGCACTTCCTGCCCGATGTCTACGTCACCTGCGACGTCTGCCACGGCAAGCGCTACAACAGGGAGACGCTCGACGTGCTGTTCAAGGGCAAGTCGATCGCCGACGTGCTCGACATGACCGTCGAGGAAGGTGTCGATTTCTTCGCAGCCGTGCCTGGCGTGCGCGACAAGCTCGAAACGCTGAAGCAGGTCGGCCTTGGCTACATCCATATCGGCCAGCAGGCGACGACGCTGTCCGGCGGCGAGGCGCAGCGCATCAAGCTGGCCAAGGAACTGTCGCGCAAGGCAACCGGCAAGACGCTCTACATCCTCGACGAGCCGACCACCGGCCTGCATTTCCACGACGTAGCCAAACTGTTGGAAGTGCTGCACGAGCTGGTCGACCAGGGCAATACGGTGGTCGTCATCGAGCACAATCTCGAAGTGATAAAGACCGCCGACTGGGTGCTGGATCTCGGCCCCGAAGGCGGTGATGGCGGCGGCGAACTGGTCGCCTCCGGCACGCCGGAAGCCATCGTGCGCGAGAAACGCAGCTACACCGGCCAGTTCCTGAAAGAGCTTCTGGAGCGCCGCCCCGGAGGCAAGCGCGAAGCGGCGGAGTGATGACAGAGGATGGTCTGATCACGGTCCAGAGCCGCTTTGGCATGAGGCTTGCCCGTCCCGAAGATCTCGCCGCGATCGTCGCGCTGACGCAAGCGGCCTATGCTCCCTACAATGCGATACTCGACGCGCCACCGATCCCGGTTACCGAGGACTACGCGCCACGCATCGCCCAAGGCGAAGTCTGGCTTCTGGAAAGTGGCGACGCGCTTGCCGGACTGATCACACTGGAGCGCCATTCCGATCACGCGATGATCTTCAGCGTCGCCGTCTCCCCTGCTTTTCAGGGCAAAAAACTCGGCATCGCGCTGCTCGATCACGCGGATGAACAAGCGCGTCTGTGGGGTTTGTCGGAGGTGCGGCTCTACACCAACGCCAAGATGGAGCGGAACATCGCGCTCTATCTCGCCTATGGTTTTCACGAAACGGGTCGCCGGCCCAACCCCTATCAGCCAGGGTGGATACTGGTCGACATGGCCAAACCCGTCGACAGGCCCACCGCAGCCTGATCGCTTTGAGAAATCTGGGAGGACGACAATGAGCACATCGGGAACAATCCGCGCCGGCATGGGCGGCTGGACCTTCGAGCCTTGGGACACGTCCTTCTATCCCGAAAAACTGTCGAAGGCGAAACAGCTGCAATATGCCACCCGGCAGGTGCCGAGCATCGAGGTCAACGGCACCTATTATTCGAGCTTTAAGGAGCCGACCTTCGTCAAATGGGCCAACGAGGCGCCCGACGGTTTCGTCTATTCGCTGAAAGGCAACCGCTTCGTCACCAACAGGCGCGTGCTGGGCGAAGCCGGTGAATCGATGATGCGTTTCCTGGGTTCCGGCGTTGCAGCACTCGGCGACAAGCTCGGGCCGATCCTGTGGCAGTTCGCGCCGACCAAGAAGTTCGATCCGGACGATTTCGAAGCGTTTCTGAAGCTGCTGCCGGAAAGGCAGGACGGCGTCGCGCTGCGCCACGCGCTCGAAGTCCGCAACGACAGCTTTATCGTGCCGGAATTCGCCGCGCTTGCCCGAAAATACAAGGCGGCGATCGTCAATGCCGACCATGCCAAATATCCTGACATCGCCGATATCACCGGCGATTTCGTCTATGCGCGGCTGCAGACCGGTAGCGACGACAATCCTGATTGCTACACGCCAAAGGGCCTCGACGAATGGGCAGCGCGCGCAAAAATCTGGGCGGAAGGCAAGCAGCCGGCCGATCTGCGGCGCGCCGACCCCGCCACCGACGCCCCGGTCCTGCCGCGCGACGTGTTCGTCTACTTCATCACCGAGGGCAAGGTGCGCGCGCCCTTCGGGGCGATGGCGCTGATGAAGCGTGTGGCCGATTAAGCCGATTAAAGTGGCAAGCTTGCGCCGCGGCCATGTCTTTTGTCGCGACTTCGAGGTCGGGTGTTGGTGCGTGTTCGGAACCTGCGGGGCATCTTGACCGTTTCGCCTATCTCGCCGAGAGCCGGTTTCAATGGCGGCCGGGTGGGCAAAAGCGAGGAGAGATGGCTATCATCCTCATCGGAGCGCTGCTGACTATAGCCGGCGTTGTGTACATGGCGGTTGCAGCTCTGAGGCGCGGCCAGTTGAGCGGCGGCTCGGTGGCTGTGGGCTCGGATCAACCGAAGCCAAACCTGGCAATGACGGGTCCGACGCTTGAGCCACCCCGGCGTGGCCTTCGCTTCCTGGGCCTCTCGCAACATTGGCCGGGTTTGCTGATGATGGCGGTCGGCATCATCATGCTGTTGTCGGTGGCAATTCTCTGACACAGGGAAATCCCTGGCGTTCTCGGGCCATCGTAACCTTATCGACACTTCCTTGCCGCATGAATGCGCCGACGCCAAGCCGCAGAGATGGGACCGCCGCCGGCAGGGAAAGAGGGGCATGTCGCTCGACTACACTTCGCTTCTGCTGGCCGTCGGGTTCTCCGCCGCTTGCCTCAGCCTCACATTGTTTGGCATGTGGCTGACCGCCCGCACGGAAAAATTCCTGCTTACATGGGCGATCAGCCTGGTGTTCGTGGTCGGCGATATCTCCATCTATGACGCCTATATCGAGATGCCGGGACGCCTGCTCGGCATCGCCACCTCGGCGTTCCTGCTGATCGGCTTTTCGGCCATGCTGGGTGCTGCCTATCAGTTTCGAACCGGCGGCTCGCCCTTGCCGCGGGCGCTGTGGGGTTGCGTTTCCTTGGTGATAGCGTTGCCTCCCATGGGTTTGGGTTATGACGGCCTCGGCTTCATGTTCGAGAACATGTTCGCCGCCTTGCTCCTGTTCGCCACGGCGTTCGAATATTGGAGAGGCCGCGATGAGGCACCCGCCCTGACGATCGGCATCACCGCGCTCTATTCGGCCACGGCCACGTCCTTCGCGCTCTGCGCCATGGTTCTCGCCTGGGATGGCGAACTGGTGCTCGGACACGCACCAAGCAACTGGGCCGAGGAGTTCAGCCTCATCGTGGTTATCGCCAGCATGACGGGTATTGGCGCGCTTTCGCTTGCCCTCAACCAGGGGCGTCTGGCGCGGCACCACCGCCGTAACGCCCTGACGGATTCCTTGACCGGCCTGCTCAACCGGCGCGCTCTGTTCGAGATGCACGGCGACGTCCCGGTTGGCGCCTTTACCGCGGTGGTCGTCTTCGACCTCGACAATTTCAAAGCCATCAACGACGAATTCGGCCACGCGGCGGGCGATGAGGTGCTGAAGGTGTTCGCCAGGGAACTCGCTGGCAATCTTCGCCCGACCGACGTCGCCGCGCGCATGGGCGGCGAAGAATTCGCACTGGTGCTGAAGCGCACTCTGCCGGAAACGGTCGAGGAATCGGCAGAGCGCATCCGGGCCGTGTTCGCGACGCGGCAGATAGAAACCGAAAACGGCTCGCTGAGCTGCACGGTGAGCGCCGGTTTTGCGTTTGGCACCAAGGAAGGGCTCAGCTTCGACAAAGTGCTCAACGCCGCCGACAAGGCGCTCTACGACGCCAAGCGAGGCGGTCGCAACCGCGTCATGACCGCCTCTCCCTTCCGACGCGCGAGTTGATCACGCGTACATGCCGAGCCTGTGATTGTTGGATAGCGGAGGCCGCCCTTAGGCCGCCATGACGATTTCATTGAAGGCATCGAGGTCGACGTAGAAGACCTTGGTGATCTCCTCGATCAGATCGTCGTAGTCGCAGCCCTGTGACCTCAAGATATTGATGGCGGCGATGATGTCGACGCGTTCGGTAAGCCGCCGCTTCTGGTAGTCCTCGACGTAACGTTCCATGGCTGTCCCTTAGCCTGTGTGCCCAAACGCGTTTGAACGACAATCAGATCGGGGAAGCTAGGAAGCCTTGCTTGCGTGGAACTTGCAGAACCTTCGCCGCGCCTCGATCTGCGATAACCAGACTGATACGGAAGCGGCCGACTCACAAAGCCTGGAAAAGACTAGCATGCGATATTGCATGTGCCAGAGACGCAGATGATGGACGGAAGAAATATTGGACTTGCCAAGAACTTCAAATCTTCAAATGAAGTTCAGTGCCGATTCTAGACCGTGAGGAATTTGCGAACATCAGCCCGGTCCAAATCTTCCGCCGGGCCGGTGTGGACGATCTGGCCGCGATCCATGATGTTGACCTCGTCGGCGAGTTCGCGGCAGAAGTCGAGATACTGTTCGACCAGCAGCACCGCGATGCCGGCCTGGTCGCGCAGATAGCGTATGGCGCGGCCGATATCCTTGATGACAGAGGGCTGGATGCCTTCGGTCGGCTCATCGAGCACCAGCAGCTTCGGCCGCATTACCAGCGCCCTGCCGATGGCCAACTGCTGTTGTTGACCGCCGGAAAGATCGCCGCCACGGCGGCCAAGCATCTGCCTCAGCACCGGAAACAGCTCGAAAACGTGCGCCGGCACGTTGCGGTCGGCGCGCCTCAAGGGGGCGAAGCCGGATTCGAGGTTTTCCCGCACGCTGAGCAGCGGAAAAATCTCCCTGCCCTGCGGCACGAATGCGATGCCCGACCGGGCGCGGTCATACGCCGCGCTCCGGTCGAGCGCCTTCCCCTCGAAGGCAACGCTTCCGCTCGTCAGCCGGTGGTGGCCGACGATCGATCTCATCAAACTGGTCTTGCCGACGCCGTTACGGCCGAGCACGCAGGTGATCTTGCCCGCACCCGCCTTCAGTGACACGCCGCGCAGCGCCTGGGCGGCGCCATAGTGGAGCGTGGCATTGGAAACTTCGAGCATGTCAGCGCCTTCTCCAGAACCGGAGGAACGACATGTCGAAGTGATGGAATTGCACCCGCCAGATCATGCTCATCTCCCCAGATAGACTTCGACGACGCGCTCGTCGGCCGAGACGAAATCGAGCGTCCCTTCGGAGAGCACCGAACCTTCATGCAGGCAGGTGACCTTCACGCCGAGTTCGCGCACGAAGTGCATGTCGTGCTCGACGACGATGACCGAATGGTCGTGGGCGATATCCCTGAGCAGCCGCGCGGTTTCCTCGGTCTCGGCATCGGTCATGCCGGCAACCGGCTCATCGACCAGAAGCAGCTTCGGGTCCTGCGCCAGCAGCATACCGATCTCGAGCCATTGTTTCTGGCCGTGGCTGAGATTGGCGGCGAGCTCGCGGCGCTTGTCACCCAACCGGATGATGCCGAGTATGTCATCGATCCGCCGAGCCTCGGCGGCCGATTGGCGGTGGAACAGCGCCGGGAAGATCGAACGCGGCCCCTTTAGCGCCAGCATCAGGTTGTCTTCAACGCTGTGGCTTTCGAAGACGGTGGGCTTCTGGAATTTGCGACCGATGCCCATCATGGCGATCTCGGCCTCGTCATGCCTGGTGAGGTCCACCTGGCCGTCGAAGAATACTTCGCCTTCGTCGGGCCGTGTCTTGCCGGTGACGATGTCCATCATTGTCGTCTTGCCGGCGCCGTTGGGACCGATGATGGCGCGCATCTCGCCCTTGTCGAGCACCAGCGACAGATTGTTGATGGCGCGAAAGCCGTCGAAGGAGACCGAGACGCCGTCGAGATAGAGGATGGTGTTGGATTTGCTCATGGCCGCTTACTCCGCCGCCTGCGGTTCGGGGGCGGACCAGGACCATTCGCCCGGATTTCTCGCCGGCGAACGAACCGGCTTCGAGGTCGCGGACACGATCCCAACCTCGGTGCCGGCTTCTTCAGCGGCGGAGGCCGCGCGCAACGCCCTGGCATTGCCGCGCCAGCTGTCCCACATGCCGATGATGCCCTTCGGCAAGAGCAAGGTGACGGCGACGAACAGGCCGCCGAGCGCAAACAACCAGAATTCCGGCAGCACGCCGGTGAACCAGGATTTTCCGGCATTGACCAGCAACGCGCCGATGATCGGTCCGACAATGGTGCCCCGCCCGCCGACCGCCGCCCAGATCACCACCTCGATGGAGTTGGACGGCTCGAATTCGCCGGGGTTGATGATGCCGACCTGCGGCACGTAGAGCGCGCCGGCAATACCGGCCATGACGGCCGAAACGGTGAAGGCAAACAGCTTCACGTTCTCCGCCCGCCAGCCGAGGAAGCGCGTGCGGCTCTCGGCGTCGCGCACGGCCATCAGCAGCTTGCCGTATTTGGAGCCGACGATCGCCCAGGTGATGAAGACGGCGAGTGCGAGCATGATGGCGCTGGCGGCGAACAGTGCCGAACGGGTCGCATCGGCCTGCACGTTGAAGCCCAGAATATCCTTGAAATCGGTGAGCCCGTTGTTGCCGCCGAAACCCATATCGTTGCGGAAGAAGGCAAGCAGCAGCGCATAGGTCATCGCCTGGGTGATGATCGAGAGATAGACGCCGGTGACACGGCTGCGGAAAGCGAACCAGCCGAAGACGAAGGCAAGCAGGCCGGGCGCTGCCAGCACCATGAGGCCGGCGAACCAGAAATGGTCGAAGCCGGTCCAGAACCAGGGCAACTCCTTGTAGTTCAGGAACACCATGAAATCGGGCAGGATCGGGTTGCCGTAGACGCCGCGCGAGCCGATCTGGCGCATCAGATACATTCCCATCGCATAGCCGCCGAGCGCGAAAAACGCGCCGTGGCCGAGCGAGAGGATGCCGCAATACCCCCAGACCAGGTCGAGCGAGAGCGCCAGCAGCGCATAGCAGAGATATTTGCCGGTCAGCGCCACGATGTAGGACGGCACGTAGAAGGCGCTGGTCGGCGAAACGGCCAGGTTGAGCAGCGGCACGATGACGGCCACCGCCAGCAGGACGAAAATGGTGATGGCGATGCGGCGGTCAGCGCCCGCGGCGAAGAAGCGTCCTGACATCATGCTTCCACCGCCCTGCCCTTGAGCGCGAACAGGCCGCGCGGGCGCTTCTGGATGAACAGGATGATCAGCACCAGCACGACGATCTTGCCGAGCACGGCGCCGGCATAGGGCTCGAGAACCTTGTTGACGATGCCCAGCGAAAAGGCGCCGACCAACGTGCCCCAGAGATTGCCGACACCGCCGAAGACGACGACCATGAAGCTGTCGATGATGTAGCCGCGGCCGAGATTGGGCGAGACATTGTCGATCTGGCTGAGCGCGACGCCGGCAATGCCGGCAATTCCCGATCCCAGCGCGAAAGTCAGCGCGTCGACCCAGGGCGTCCTGATGCCCATCGAGGCGGCCATGCGCCGGTTGGCGGTGACGGCGCGCATCTGCAAACCCCAGGGCGTGCGCTTCATCACGTAGAGCAACATGCCGAACACCGTGAGCGCGAACACCAGAATCCACAGACGGTTCCAGGTGATGGCCAGTTGTCCGATGTCGAATGAGCCGGACATCCAGGACGGATTGCCGACCTCCTGGTTGGTCGGTCCGAAGATCGAGCGCACCGCCTGCTGCAGGATAAGCGAGACGCCCCAGGTCGCCAGCAGCGTCTCCAGCGGCCGGCCGTAGAGGAAGCGGATCACACCGCGTTCTATGATGAGACCGACGAACGCCGCAACCAGGAAGGCAAGCGGCAGCGCAATCACCAGCGACCAGTCGAACAATGTGGGAAAGGATGTCCGGATCACCTGCTGGACGACGAAGGTCGTGTAGGCGCCAAGCATCACCATCTCGCCATGTGCCATGTTGATGACGCCCATGACGCCGAACGTGATGGCAAGACCGATTGCGGCCAGCAGCAAGACCGACCCCAGCGAAATCCCGTACCAGATGTTCTGGCCGGCATCCCACAAGGCCAGCGTCGAATTGATACTGGCGATCGCAGCCGTCGCCGCGTCCTTGACGGTGCCGGACGCATTGGCTTCGACCGAGGTGAGCAGCGAAACCGCGTCGCGGTCGCCACGCGCACCGATCGAGGCGACTGCGGCGAGTTTGTCGGCCTCAGGCCTATCGGAAACAAGCACCGAGGCCGCACGGGCCTGTTCTAGAAGGGCCTTGACGCTGGCCACGGTCTCGCTGGCGATCGCCGTGTCGAGCGGCCCGATATTTGCGGCATCGGGCGTCTTGAACATGGTGTCGGCCGCGGCCAACCGCACAGCCGGATCCTTGGCGCCAAGCGTCAACGTGCCCAGTGCGTCGCGGATGACGCGGCGCAGCGTGTTGTTGACCTTGATCTTGGCAACGTCGTCCTTGGCAGCCTCGCCCGATGCATCGCTGCTGAGCGGATCGAAAAGCTGGACGCTTTCGCCGGTTTCCTTGCCGACGAAGACCAGGGAATCGGTCTTGCGGACATAGAGGTTGCCGTCGGCGAGTGCCGAGAGCGGGCGCTCGACGGTCGGATCGCCGGTAGCCGCCAGTTCATGGACGACAGCTCCGGTCTCCGAAAAACCCTTGGCCGTCGCGAATTTGGCGATGATGGCGCGCAGATCGGCTTCGCCTGCCCCCGACGACGACAGCGTCGCCAGCAGGAACAACAGCGTCAGGCCAATCGTGCGGATCAAGGTCATCGGCTTCCGTGAACCCTTGGAGGCTTGAAATGGGGCGTCCGGACGATGGAGGAAACCGTCCGGACGCGCGCGGTCTTGGGCATGGGCCCGAAGGCCCAGCCGGTAGACCTGGGAGGATCAGTTCGTTCCCTTGCCGCCGCACTTGCCGGTGGCAACATTGAAGTTGCCGCAGGACAGAGGCTTGCGCCAATCGGAGATCAGGTCCTTGGAGTCGGGCAGGTAATCCGACCATTCGTCGCCCATCACCAGGCCCGGCGTGCGCGAAACCGTTTCGAACTGGCCGTCGGCCTGGATTTCGCCGATCAGCACCGGCTTGGTGATGTGATGGTTCGGCATCATCGTCGAGTAGCCGCCGGTCAGGTTCGGCACAGAAACGCCGATCATGGCGTCGATGACTTTGTCCGGATCGGTGGTGCCGGCCTTCTCGACCGCCTTCACCCACATGTTGAAGCCGATATAATGGGCTTCCATCGGGTCGTTGGTGGTGCGCTTGTCGTTCTTGATGAACTTGTGCCAGTCGGCGATGAACTTCTTGTTCTCGGGCGTGTCGACGCTCTCGAAATAGTTCCACGCGGCGAGATGGCCGACCAGCGGCGCGGTGTCGAGACCGGCAAGTTCTTCCTCGCCGACAGAAAAGGCCATGACCGGGATGTCCTCGGCCTTGATGCCCTGGTTGCCGAGTTCCTTGTAGAACGGCACGTTGGCATCGCCATTGACGGTCGACACGACGGCGGTCTTCTTGCCGCCCGAGCCGAATTTCTTGATCGCCGAGACTTCGGTCTGCCAGTCGGAGAAGCCGAACGGCGTATAGTTGACCATGATGTCTTCAGCCGCGACGCCCTTGGCTTTCAGATAGGCTTCGAGGATCTTGTTGGTGGTGCGTGGATAAACGTAGTCGGTGCCTTCGAGCACCCAGCGCTTCACCGAACCGCCATCCTCGCTCATCAGGTAGTCGACCGCCGGAATGGCCTGCTGGTTCGGCGCGGCGCCCGTGTAGAACACGTTGCGCTCGCTCTCCTCGCCTTCATACTGGACGGGGTAGAACAGGATGTTGTCGAGCTCGGAGAACACCGGCAGCACCGACTTGCGCGACACCGAGGTCCAGCAGCCGAACACCGCCGCGACCTTGTCCTTCGAGATCAGCTCGCGCGCCTTTTCGGCGAACAGGGGCCAGTTGGAAGCCGGATCGACGACGACAGCTTCGAGCTTCTTGCCGAGCAGCCCGCCCTTGGCGTTCTGCTCGTCGATGAGCATCAGCATGGCGTCCTTGAGCGTCGTCTCCGAAATCGCCATCGTGCCCGACAGCGAATGGAGAATGCCGACCTTGATCGTGTCGTCGGCAGCCCTGGCCGGAGCGGACATCACCAGACCGGCGGCAACCACGCTCGCCGAGAACATTTTTGTTATTGTCGAGAAATTACCCCTCATTGCGGAAGACTCCCAAGCTGGTTGATTGCACCGCAACACTACGATGCAACCCCCATGCCAACCGCTGTGGGTATGCCGAAAATGGGAAAATAATCGAACTTTGTCAGTTAGTTATTATATTAGACTGAACAAAATAAAGAGAGCCGGTTAAGAATTGGCTGAGGGAATTTTGCGCAGCACACAGGCATTTGCCTAAATTTTGCCCAAATTGATCAAGTGCCTAGTTTTTGATCTCGACAAACAGATCGCAGACAGCGGATGTTGCGGCACGGAACGGAAATAGGGCAAGCTCGCGTTTCAACCGAGCAACGTCATGGCATCCCTGATTTCCCGCACTTTTATTGGCACAGTGCTTCTGGCGGCGGCAACCGGGGCGGCGCGGGCCGATTTCAGCGACGGCAAGATGCCCGACGGCACCTATCACTGCGAAGTCTACCTGCTCGGCATGTTCCTCAATCTCGGCGACATCACCATCAAGGGAAACATCTATACAGGCCCCGTCACCTTCGGTACCGCCCAACAGGCTTACAATTACCAGATGGACGCAAACGGTGTGATCTCCTGGCTGGGTCCACTGGGCGGCTACACTACTGGCGGCAACGCGCTCTCGATGACCCAGGCCACGCTGGACGGCGAGAGCCCGCCCTCCTTCGACATCATCATGAAGCAGCCCGATGGTGCCTTCACCGCCTCGACCTGCACCCGGGGAGGCAATCAGTAGGTCTTCCCTTGCAACGGCACCACCTCGGTGCGGTCTGCAACCCTGCCCGTCTTATCACGTCATTTGGATGTTGCCGCAACGACCGCCGGCCGGTCGGAGCCTGAGGCCGCGAACAACAAAAAATAGCGCGGAACCCGGTCAGGTTCCGCACCAGCAGGCAGTCGGGAGGTCAGTCAGATGGTTTTCGCCGACATTTGCGCAGCGATGTAATCGGCCTGGCGGATCGCCAGCGACACGATTGTGAGGGTCGGATTCTCGGCGGCACCCGTGGTGAACTGGCTGCCGTCCGACACGAACAGGTTCTTGATGTCGTGCGTCTGGCCATGCTTGTTGACGACGCCGTCGGCCGCCTTCTCGCTCATCCGGTTTGTGCCGAGATTGTGGGTCGAGGGATAGGGTGGCGTCGGGAAGGTGCGCGTGGCGCCGACCGCATCGTAAAGCGCCGAGGCCTGCTTGTAGGCATGGTTGCGCATCGCCGTGTCGTTGGGATGGTCGTCGAAATGCACATCGGCGATCGGCATGCCGTGCTCGTCCTTCTCGTCGGCATGCAGTGTGATGCGGTTCTCTTCGCGCGGCATGTCCTCGCCGACGATCCACAGGCCGGCCATGTGGTCGTAGTGGTCGAGTGCGGTGGTGAACGACCTACCCCAGCTGCCTGGGTCGAGGAAGGCAGCCATGAACGGCAGCCCGAGCGAAAGCGTCTCGAACTCGTAACCGCCGACGAACCCTCGCGATGGATCATGGCGAGCCTCGTCGCGGATGATACCGGCCATGGTGGTGCCGCGATACATGTGCACCGGCTTGTCGAAGATCGCATAGACCGATCCCGTCGTATGCCGCATGTAGTTCTTTCCTACCTGCCCCGACGAATTGGCAAGGCCGTGCGGGAACTTGGCCGATTGCGAATTGAGCAGCAGGCGCGGACTCTCGATGGAGTTGCCGGCGACGGCGACGATGCGGGCCTTCTGCTCCTGCAGCTTGCCGTCCTTGTCCGCATAGACGACGCCGGTGACCTTTCCCGAGGCGTCATGGTTGATCTTGATCGCCATGGCGTTCGGCCGGACTTCGAGATGGCCTGTCGCCTCGCCCTTGGGGATTTCGGTATAGAGCGTCGACCATTTGGCGCCCCATTTGCAGCCTTGGAAGCAGAAGCCGGTCTGCTGACAGGAATTGCGGTCGTCGCGTTCGACCGAATTGATCGCCATGTTGCCGGTATGGCACTCCTTGTAGCCGAGCTTGTCGGCGCCGGCCTTCAGTACCTTGAAATTGTTGTTGCCCGGCAGCCGCGGCCAGTCATTGGTGCCGGTGACGCCCATCTTGGCCTCCGCCTTGGCGTAGTAGGGTTCCATTTCGGCGAGCGTCACCGGCCAATCCAGAAGATTGGCGCCTTCGAGCTTGCCGTAGGTCGACAGCGCCCTGAACTCATGCTCCTGGAAGCGCAGCGATGCGCCCGCCCAGTGCGTGGTCGAGCCGCCGACCGATTTGACGATCCAGGCCGGCAGGTTGGGAAAATTCTTGGCCACGCGCCAGTCGCCGGATGTGGTGCGTTTGTCGGTCCAGGCGAGTTGGGCGAACGAATCCCACTCGTCGTTGATGAAGTCCTCATATTCATGGCGGGCGCCGGCCTCGAGGATGACGACGTCGATGCCCTTCTGCGCCAGTTCGTTGCCGAGCGTGCCGCCGCCGGCGCCGGAGCCGATGATGACGACCACGCCATCGTTTTTCAGGTCAAATGCTGCTGCCATGGTTTCCTCCCATGAAGTCAATTGAATGCGGTTGAGCGAAGTGAGGTCAGAGCCACTCGATGTCGCTGAAACCGCGCGCGATATAGCCGCCTTTGGAGTAGGATTCGCCCTCGTAGCCGAAGATCGGCCAGACCTCCTTCTGGTTATAGAGGCTGACGACGAGGCCGCCGCGCACCGCCTGAAAGAAGGGCGAGCTCTCGATATCCCGAAGCAGCGCCACACGCTGCTCTTCCCAGCCGAGCCCACGATAACCGCCCTCGCCGGCTCTCTTGTCGAGATCGGCGATGCCGTTTTCGATCAGCTCCTTGTGAGCCGGGTCCTTGGCGGCCATCTCGTCATGGCCCTTGACCGTGACGGCATAGTATTTGTCGGGAACCTGATCATGCGGATAGACGTCGCGCGCCATCTGGATCAGCGTCGCCATGGTTTCAGGCTTCAGCGCCGATGTCTCCAGCCCCCAGGCGTGTTCTGGGCTGATAACGGCACTGCCGGAAATGACGAGCAGAGCGCCGATACCACTGCGTTTCAAGAGTTCGCGACGTGAAAGTCCGGGCTTTCCGTCATAGATCGTGACCATATGTTCCTCCCTGCTTGCTGTTCGCACCGCCGAGGGTGCCGTTGCTGGCGCCGCGCCGACCCGCGCAGCCGGTTGTCCCCTATTGGAAGCGCCCTCCGCGCTGTAGGACCTCGATCTTGTAGCCGTCGGGATCCTCGATGAAGAAGAAGCGGGCGATGAGCGCGCCGTCGCGGTTGAATTCGACGATCTTCTTCGGATTGAGGCCGAGCGCGCCGAGCCGGTCGTGCTCGCTGTCGAGATCGGCGACCGAGACCGCCAGGTGGCCATGGCCGTCGCCCAGCACATAGGGCTCCTGCCGCCCTTTGTTGACGGTCAGTTCGACCTCGAAGGGTGCATCGGCATTGCTGAGGTAGACCAGCGTGAAGGTTTCGAAATCCAGCCGTTCGGCGACCTCCAGGCCGAATGCCTTGGTGTAGAAATCGATGGAGCGGGCATCGTCGAGAACCCGGATCATGGTGTGGATTGCCTTCGCCAAATCAGACTCCGCAGCTTCGTGATTTCGAGGGTGATTATGCGCGCCTGCGAAGAAAGGTGGTGGCAGCCGATTACCACGCATGAGATTGGAAAAACCGATATGTTCCCATCCTAAGGACGAAAGTCTGCTTGCCGTTGACGACCGTCCGGTCGATGATGAAACCGCAGGCAGTGTTCAAAAGGCACCGACCGCCCGTCGGTGCCCAAGACCAACAAAAATGGGAGGTAACGATGTGCAGAGTCTTTGCCGCACAGGATCCGGAAGGCTATCGCCAGATCAACCGGTCGATCCGCATCGACGGACATTCGACCAGCATTCAGCTCGAGGCCACGTTCTGGGCCTTGCTTGACGAAATCGCGGAAAGCCAGAATCTGACAACGCCGAAGTTCATCTCGAAACTCTACGACGAAGCGATCGAGATCAACGGCGAAATCCCGAACTTCGCGTCGATGCTGCGCACCACTTGCGCACTCTATCTGCGCGGCCACCGGCCATCCATGGAGGAGGTGCTGAAGCGCGAGGCCGCCTAGCGCCCTGCCGTGGCAATTTCGAGCGCCAGGCGGCTCATGTCGGTGAAAAGTTCCTGGCGTTCGGAATAGTCGGTCGGTTCGCCGGTGACCAGATCGTCGACGACGGTCAGCAGCGACAATGCCCTCGCGCCGAAATGCGCCGAGATGCGATAGAGAGCGCTGGTTTCCATGTCTACGGCCAGCGCTCCGAGCGCCCTTGCGTCGGCATAGCGGACGCGTGCTTCAGGATGGTAGAATACGTCGGTGCAGGCTGTCAGGCCGGCGTGGTGATCGATGCCGAGTTCGGCTGCCTTGACCAATGCGCAAGCGAGCAGCGCTGGATCCGGGCCGACATCAGCATCGTAAAGGCCAAAGACGCGACCGCTCTCGGTGTTTTCAGGCCGCGCCGATTGCGAGATCACAAGGCTGCGAAGCTTTGCCTCGGCGCTCAGGGTACCGCAGGTGCCGGTGCGGATCAGTGTTCGGGCGCCATAATACTCAAGCAATTCATGCGCATAGATCAGGAACGACGACACGCCGATTCCTGTCGTCTGAATGCTGACAGGCTTGCCGCGAAACGAACCGGTAAAACCGAGCGCACCGCGTCGGCGATTGACGCAACGCGGCGCGTCCAGGAATGCCTGCGCCATCCACTCCGCGCGCTGCGGGTCGCCCGGCAACAATACCGTGTCGGCGTAGTCGCCTTTGCCTGCCTCGATGTGTGGCGTCAACAGCTGCTCCCCCGAGCCCGCCTGCCGTATTGCCAATAATCATGGCGTTGTTACGGCGTTGTGCAAGGGCGCAGCATCGGAAATACCTAAGCTTCAAGCACATCCTTCACGATCGTGGCCAGTTGTTTGAGCGAGAACGGCTTTGGCAGGAAGCCGAAATGCGCCTCCGCCGGCAGGTTCCTGGCGAACGCGTCCTCGGCATAGCCGGAGACGAAGACGAACTTGATGTCCGGCTGACGTTTGCGCAATTCACCGAGCAGCGTCGGCCCGTCCATTTCCGGCATCACCACGTCGGAAACGACGATATCGACCTTGCCGCCGAGCGCTTCGAACACTTCCAGCGCCTCGACGCCCGAGGACGCCTCGTGAACGGTGTAGCCGCGCGAGGTCAGCGCCCGCATGCCGCCCATGCGCACCGCGTCCTCGTCCTCGACCAGCAGCACCGTGGCCGACCCGGACAGGTCCTTGGCATTGTCGACCGGTTTGACCGGTGCCGCGGCCGGCGCTTCGCCGGGTTCGGCTGCTTTTTTCGCTTCAGCGACGTGACGCGGCAGGAAGATGCGGAAGGTCGATCCCTTGCTGAGTTCGGAATCACAGAAAATGAAACCGCCGGTCTGCTTGATGATGCCGTAGACCATGGACAGGCCAAGGCCCGTGCCCTTGCCGACCTCCTTGGTGGTGAAGAACGGCTCGAAGATCTTCTTCAGCACGTCGGGCGCGATGCCGCTGCCGGTATCCTCGACTTCGACCACCACATAGTCGGCGGCTGCAAGTTCGCGATAGGGAAAGGTCTTGCACTCCTCGGCGGTCACGTTGCGGGTGCGCACCGTAAGATCGCCGCCGGCCGGCATCGCGTCGCGCGCGTTGACCGCCAGGTTGACCACCACTTGCTCGAACTGGCCGATATCGACCTTGACCGGCCACAGGTCGCGGCCATGGTCGATCTTGAGCTTGATGTCGTTGCCAACGAGGCGGGCAAGCAGCATCCTGAGATCGGCGAGCACGTCGGTGAGGTTCAGCACTTCCGGCCGCAGCGTCTGCTTGCGCGAGAAGGCCAGCAACTGTCTCACCAGGGAGGCCGCGCGATTGGCATTCTGCTTGATGTTCATGATGTCCGGGAAGGACGGATCCGACGGCCTGTGATTGGTCAAAAGCAGGTCGGATGCCATGATTATGGCGGTCAGCACATTGTTGAAGTCGTGCGCGATGCCACCGGCGAGCTGGCCGACGGCCTGCATCTTCTGGCTTTGCGCCATCTGCCCTTCGAGCGCCTTCTGCTCGGTCGTCTCGACAGCGTAGACGATGGCCGATTCCTCGGCTCCTTCGCCGCCCGTGCCGTCGGCGACGGCGTTGACGTAGAAACGGATATGCCGCTCTTCATTGCCGGGCAGAACGGTGTCGATCGGATCGATATCGGCCTGCCGCTGCCGGGCTTTCTCGAACGCGGCGGCAAAGGCCGGCCGGTCGCGGTCATGGATTACCGTGTCGAGCCGCACACGGCGATCCACGGCATCGCGGTCGACGACCGAGGAAAACAGCGACAGGAATGGTGCGTTGGTGCGCAGGATGCGCCCGCCGGCATCGACGCCGGCGATCGCCATCGGTGTCGAATTGAAGAAGCGGGTGAAGCGCACTTCCGAAGCCCGCAGATCGGCCGAGGCATCCTCGCCTTGCGTGCGGTTGAGCACGATGGTGCGCGTCGGCCCGCCGACACCTTCGCGGCTGGCGGACACGCGATGCATGAAGCGTACTGGCAGCGCCTCGCCGGTCATCGTCGTCAAGTCGAGATCGATGACCGCATTGCGCGTCGTTCCGGGGTCCGCCTTGACGGAGCGCACAAGCGCCATGCCGTCGCCGGCAACGATATCGGGCAAGGTGACGGCTCCGGGCGTGAAGCTGGCAAGGTCGATGCCCAGCCATCCGGCGAGCGTGGCGTTGATGTAGGTGACGCGGCCGTCCTGGTCCGCCGAAAAGAAACCGGCCGGTGCGTGGTCGAGGTGATCGATGGCTTTCTGCAGGTCGAGGAAGAAACGCTCCTGCTCGGCCCGCTCCTGCGAAATATCGGCGAGCTGCCATGCCAGCATCGGCAAGCGCTGGCCCGGAACGCTGAATGTGCGTGCGCGTGCCCGGTACCAGCGGGCGCCCGGTTCGGCGCCGGGCCGGATCGATTGCGCGAGCCGGAACTCGCCATCGCCCGGCTGCCCGTCACGCAATCCCGACGCCAGCCGATAGATGGTCACCGAGGCCTCGGGGACATCCGAGAGCAATCCTTCGACCGTCTTCAGGTCGGCAGCCGAGGCGGCTCCGGTCATATCGGCATAGGCTCGGTTGGCGTAGATGACGCGGCCCTTGGTGTCTGTGACCAGCAGGCCTTGCGACATCGAATCGACGAAAGCCTTGGACAGTTCGTCACCCGTCGAGCGCGGTGTGATCTGCACAAAGCCGATCGCGGTCGCGAACAGGAAGCCGACGCCGATCATCGCCAGCACGCCGAGCATGCCAAGCAGGAAGGGATCGCCGAGGCGCTCGCGGAAAAGGCCGAAGACGACGGCCGCGCCCGTCAGGACGACGATGAAGATGACAAGCCGGGTGACCGCGCCCGGTCGCGTATTCTGGTCGACGATCGGTACCGGATAGAAATCGGCGCGCGCTTCCTTGGCCATATGCCCCCTGCTCGTGAAATCCGAGTTTCCGACACCCGCCCCTAATGCATATCGCCCAAAAGTGACTTCGGTTTTGGGAAAACGACATGCATGAAAAACAAGGACCTGAAGCGCGTCGCATGAATCCGTTTCAGCGCGACGCGCTTTAGCCGGTTGAATCACATTCTCCTAGTCCGGAAAAGGCCCGGGCGGCAAATGTCGGATAAAAATGATGTCGGCCGGCCTTCGAGTGTTTCAAGCCTGTTCACGATGCGTGAAAGGCAACTTGCCGTAGCCAGTCGCAACGGTCTAGTGTCGCGTCACTTTCCAAAACCGATCAGGGGAAACCAATGCAGTGGCTGGATAGCGTGGCGGGTCCCGGTTATGCGGCGGCACTCCTGTGGACTTTCGCGGCGCTGATCCTGCTGGTCATCGTTCTCATCATCGTCAGGCTCGTGCGCAACCTGACCTTCGGCACGTTTGTCGCCGGCGGCCGCAACCGCAAGACGCGGCTCGCTGTCATGGACGCCACCGCCGTCGACAGCCATCGCCGACTGGTGCTGGTGCGACGCGACGACATCGAACATCTGCTTCTGATCGGGGGCCCGACCGACGTCGTTGTCGAACGCGACATCCGCCTCGCCGCGCCGCGCCGTCCGGCGTTGACCGGAGATGGCGGCCTGCAGCCCGTCCCGGCGGCCGCGGCCGCGGCCCCGGCCGCGAAGCCGCGGCCGCCGCAGCCCGCTCCCGCGCCTCCCCGACAAGCACCCGCACCGCAGCCGGTGGCAGGGCCCGCCCGCCAGCGTCCGGCTGCGCCACCACCGGCGCCCACGCCCGCGCCGAAACCAGCGACGCAAAACTACCAGTCGACCAATGTCACGCCGCTGCCTGCCTATGGCTCCGCCAACACCAATGGCGCCAGGCAAGCGCCACCGCCGCCGAGGCAGGACAGCATCGACGACACGCTGATGAAGGAGCTCGAGGTTTCGCTGGACCAGCCCCGGTCCGGCGCCTCGACAGGCAAACCGGCGGCCAAGGCGCCGCCGTCGCTCGACGATGAAATGACCAGGCTTTTGGGCGAACTCTCGAGCCAGAAGAAATGATTTGCACCTGGACCGCCCGCCAGTGAATTGAACTGGTCGACGTTCAAGCGCGCTTGGCCTGTTGAAGTGCGCGGCGACATCGAACAAAAATGGCCGGAAAACCGGCCATTTGGAAATCAATGCGGAGGCGATCTATCAGTCGTCGCGATAGACTTTTTCACGGCGCTCGTGCCGCTCCTGCGCTTCGATCGACAAGGTAGCGATCGGGCGCGCGTCGAGCCGCTTCAACGCGATCGGCTCACCGGTCTCCTCGCAATAGCCATAAGTGCCTTCGTCGATGCGCTGCAGCGCCGAATCGATCTTTGAGATGAGCTTCCGCTGACGGTCGCGGGCCCTGAGCTCGATGGCGCGGTCGGTTTCCGAAGAGGCGCGGTCGGCGAGGTCGGGATGGTTGGCGTTTTCCTGCTGCAGGATTTCGAGGGTTTCGCGCGCTTCGCGCAAGATGTCATTTTTCCAGGTGACGAGCTTCAGGCGGAAGTAGGATTTCTGCCGTTCGTTCATGAACGGCTCGTCTTCGGAGGGTACGTAATCGGCGGTAACGATGTCGTTCATTCGACTCACCCAACTGCCCCAAATTTGGCGCCTATATATTCGTCGCCTGACGCCTGTACAAGCGCAATCAGCGGCTGTCTCACGCAATTGTTAAAGTGCGTCCGCCGCCTTCTCCGGAGGGGGATGGGTCTGTTTTAATGGCGAAAGTAGGACGATCTTCACCGCTCGCCCCGCAAGTGATTCGCCGCACTGAAGAGCGCGCACCATTGTGCGTGAAGCTTTTCTCGTGGCTAATCGCGGCGGGACATCGGCTCTCGGGCGTCATTGGAGGTTGGGTGAGCAGGCTCTATCTGTTGCGACACGCCAAGGCCGGCTGGGCCTTGCCGGGCATGCGTGATTTCGATCGTCCACTCGACGCATCCGGCCGCGCCGATGCCGAAAAGATGGGGACCGCGATGCGATCCCGTTCCTATGTGCCGGACCTGACGCTGTGCTCCAATGCCAAACGCGCCAGGGAAACGCTCGAGGGGCTGGCCAGCCAGACAGACACGGGCAAGGTGCTGTTTTTCGACTCGCTCTACAGCGACGACGCGGCCGGCTATCTCCGCCTCGTCCGGGATCATGGCGGATCCGGCTCATTGCTGGTCATAGGCCACAACCCGATGACGGAGGATCTCGCCATGGCGGTTTCGGGCGATGGTGGCGAGACGGCGCGGGCAATGCTCAATCATGGCTTTCCGACCTCGGGCCTCGCGGTCGTCCGTTTCCCCGGCAACCTGGCGAAAGCGGCCCAGGGAGCGGGCTATCTCGAAGCGTTCCTGACACCGGTCGATCTCTGATGCCGATTTCCGGCGCCATTTCAAAGCCGGGTTCCAGCGCCTATATCGGGCGGACGCAAGTCCGAGAGATCATATTTTGGCATCATCGCTGACCACCTTCACCGACGAGGCAAGAATTGCCCTCGACACATTGTCGGGACGTGCCACCGGACTTTTTTCTCCATCGCTGCGTTTGGGTGTCACCGGTCTCTCCCGCGCCGGCAAGACCGTCTTCATTTCGGCCTTCGTCCACAATCTGATCCACGGCGGACGCCTGCCGCTGTTCGAGGCGCAGAAATCGGGGCGTATCGCGCGCGCCTTCCTCGAACAGCAGCCCGACGACGCCGTGCCGCGCTTTCAGTACGAGGACCACATCGCCGCTTTGGTCAACGATCGCGTCTGGCCGGACTCGACCCGCGCCATTTCGGAGCTGCGGCTGACGATCGAATATGAATCGGCCTCCGGCTGGAGCCGCATGTTCTCGTCAGGCAAACTGTCGGTCGACATCGTCGACTACCCCGGCGAATGGCTGCTCGACCTGCCGCTGCTCGGCAAATCCTTCGCCGATTTTTCGCGCGAGGCCCTCGAAATGGCCACGCTGCCGGTGCGCGAGGAGCTTTCGCGGGACTGGCGAGCGATCTTGGAGGAAATCGATCCGAATGCCGACGCCGACGAAATGACGGCACGCCGGCTGGCTGAAAGCTTCGCCGCCTACCTCAAGGCATGCAAGCTGGACGAGCGGGCGCTTTCCACCTTGCCGCCCGGACGCTTCCTGATGCCCGGCGACCTCGAAGGCTCGCCCGCGCTGACCTTCGCGCCGCTGGCAGGCCTCGGCGACAGGCGCGCGCGCAACGGTTCCCTGTACGCCATGATGGAACGACGCTACGAGGCCTACAAGACACATGTCGTCAAACCGTTCTTCCGCGAGCATATCACGCGTCTGGACCGCCAGATCGTGCTCATCGACGCCATGCAGGCGCTGAACGCCGGGCCTGGTGCCATGGCCGACCTGGAGCGCGCCGTCACCGAGATCCTGAGCTGTTTCCGTCCCGGCCGGGGCAGCTTCCTCACCGACCTTTTCTCCCGGCGTATCGACCGCATCCTGGTTGCAGCGACCAAGGCCGATCATCTGCATCACGAGAGCCATGACCGGTTGCAGGCGATCGTGCGGCGCCTTGCCGACCGCGCCGTGGCGCGGGCGAATTTCACTGGTGCCGATGTCGACGTGGTCGCCATGGCGGCGATGCGCGCGACCCGCGAGGGCACCGTAAAGCAGGGCCGCGAAACATTGCCTGTCATCATCGGCACGCCGATAGCCGGCGAGAAGATCAATGGCGAAGCATTCGACGGAAAAACGGAAACAGCTATATTTCCTGGTGATTTACCAGAAAACATTGATGCTGTTTTCGACCTTTCGGGGCCGGACCACAGGCAGGACTCCACGGACCCGGCAATCCGCTTCGTCCGGTTCCGCCCGCCGAAACTCGAACGCACGGCCGAAGGTGGCACGCTGTCGCTGCCGCACATCAGGCTCGACCGCGCCTTGCAGTTCCTGATCGGAGACCATCTGGCATGACCGCGCCCCGCAAACCGGCGGCATTCCGTATCGAGCCGGAAGCCGCGCCGAAACAAAACGCGCCACAAGCACGCCAGGCCGAACCGTCGCGCAGACCGCGCCCGATGAAGGCCGATGTGGCGCTGGTCATCCCGGCGGAGGTCGATGTCTTCGACGAACGGGACATCATTGCAGCCGAGCCGCCGCCGTCGGTCGCCCCCAGAAAGCGCTCGGTTCTCGGCAGCATTTTCTTCGGCGCCTTCGGCGTGCTGGTTTCGCTGGCTGTCGGCCTGTGGACCGACCAGCTGATACGCGATCTCTTTGCCCGCGCCGAATGGCTGGGCTGGCTGGCCGCCGGCATGGCGGCCATTGCACTGCTGGCGCTCCTGGTGATCCTGATACGCGAATTCCTGGCGATCGCCCGTCTCGCCGAGGTCGAAAAGCTGCAGAAGCGCGCGCTCGATGCCACCGCGCGCGACGATCCGAAGGCAGCACGCGCGGTGGTCGACGAACTGTCGGCCTTTGTCGCGGCCAAGCCCGAGACCGCGGCCGGCCGGCGCGCGCTGGCCGAATTGCGCGGCGAGATCATCGACGGCGCCAATCTGGTGCGCCTGGCGGAAGCGGAAATCCTCGGTCCCCTCGATGTGAGGGCCAAGGCGATGATCCTCGAGGCCGCCAAGCGCGTCTCCCTGGTGACGGCGGTCAGCCCGCGCGCGCTCGTCGATGTCGCCTATGTCGTCTTCGAGGCCGGGCGCCTCATCCGCCGGCTGTCGGAACTCTATGGCGGACGGCCCGGAACGCTGGGTTTCTTCCGCTTGGCGCGCAGCGTGCTGGCGCATCTGGCGGTCACCGGTTCGATCGCCGTCGGCGACAGTTTTGTCCAACAGATCGTCGGCCACGGCCTGGCGGCGCGTCTCTCGGCAAAGCTCGGCGAGGGCGTCGTCAACGGCATGATGACGGCGCGCATCGGCATCGCGGCGATGGAGACGGCGCGCCCCCTGCCCTTCAGCGCCGCCAGGCGCCCGGGACTGGGCGATTTCCTCGCCGCCCTGACATCGTTCGCGACCAAGAAAGACGCCGAAACAGCCGGCCCCGGCAGATAGCGTCCAGCTCTTTGGGACGACGCTCGGATCGCGGTTTCGAAGGCTCCCGGTGACGAAGCATTAACCAATCTTCTTCATGGTCGAACCGGTTTCAAACAGCCTCGTTGTTGCCGGGTGTCGTCGATGAAAAGCGTAATTCTGTCCAGCATCCTGCCCCTGGTGGTGGCGATCACAGCAGTGGCCGGTATTGCCTCCGGGGCTTGCGCCGGAGAGCCGGACAAGCAGTTTTTCCAGTCAGCCGAAGGCAAATGGGTCGGCCCCGGCGAAATCGTCGCCGGCAAGTACAAGGGTACGAAGTTCAACTGCAGCTTCACCGGCTCCACGCCCGACGGCAAGATGGGCATGACGCTTGACGGCGGTTGCCGGGTCGGCGTGTTCACCCAGCCGATGTCGGCCAGGATCGAGCGCAAGGGCCGCGACTACAAGGGTTCCTTCATGGGTGGCTCGGCCGGCGCGGGCCTCGACATCATCGGTGGCAACGTGGTCGATGCCCGCAAGGTGGTCTTCACCATCAACCGCAACCAATTGCGCGGCGTCATGCAGGCACGCATTCCCGACGACAATTCGATGACGGTGACGGTCGCCGTGCGCGTTCAGGACCAGTTGGTGCCGGTCATCGGCATGAGCCTTAAGCGGGTCGATGCCGTCGAAGTCGGGTCCATCGCGCCGAACTGAGCGCACCCCGCCTCTGTTTCTTTACGCAATTCCCGACGGAAAACTGCCTCACACTTTCCCCGGAATTGCTCGAATACCCCCCGAAAAACCAAAGAGGCGGCAGCCCATCGCCACCGCCTCCTTTGAAACAGACGAACCGAGCGTCAGCCCTTGATCGCGGCGGTCACCTCGTCATACGCCTTGCAGGCGTCGGCCAGGGTCGTGGAGCCCTGATACTTGGTCGTCACCGCCTAGACCTTGGCGGTCAGGTCAGCCGCCTTGGACGGATCCTTGGTGATTGCCTCCTGCAGCGCGGCGGCCATGTCCTGCGCCTTCTTGGTCGCCATCTCGGTCGTGCATTCCGACGCCTTCGAACAGGCCGAACCGGCAAGCACCGCCAGCCCGACGGCGACGAGCAAAAACTTCTTCATGTCAGTCATCTCCTCAAAAGGGTGCGACTTGATCGCCGCTCACCCCCGATGGCCGAAGCCGAGCGTGCTTAGCCTTCGATTGTGGCAAGATGCAACGCGTTACCGACGTCAACTTGTGTAAGCGCCTGCAACATCGCCAACGGCCGGATTCAGGCTACTGTGTCGGCGGCGGCAAAGTTCAGCTGCGCGGTTGTAGCAGCGCCAAGACGGCCGTCGATGCGGCAAGGATGGCAGTCGCCGTCAAAGGCGCTGTCGGGCCATAAGTGTCCACAACATAGCCGCCGACAACCGCGCCGATGGTGATGGCGACCTGAAAGGACGCGACCATCAGGCTGCCCGCTGCTTCCAGCGCGTCCGGCGCCGCGCGAGACAGATTTGTCGGCAGCACCACCGGCGCCATGCCGAAGGCGAAACCCCATAGCGTGGCGAAGCCAAAGGCAACGCCGATGTGCACGCCCCAAAGCACCAATGCCAGCGCCGCGAACGCCATCAATGCGGCCGTAACCACGAGAGCCACGTGGATATTGGCGTCGGCCATGCGGCCACCGGCAATATTGCCGATCACAGCCGCGATGCCGAATCCGAGCAACGCCAGGGCGATTGGCCCGGTCGCAAGGAGCGTCACGTGTTCGAGAAACGGACGCACATAGACCGAGCCGGCAAAATGCCCCGTCATCAGCAAAAGGATAGCAAGCATACCGAGTTGAATGCCACGCCGCCGTGTCAGGCGAAGGACGTCTGCAAGACTATTGCTTGCCGTTGCAGGCAAGGTCGGCAGGCTGAGTAACTGCAGCAGCATGGCAAGCAAGGCCAACCCCGCCGTCATGGCCATGGCGCTGCGCCAACCCAGCCAGTCGCTGATCAATGCGCCCATCGACGGTGCGGCAATTGTTGCGAGCGAGACGCCGAGGGTGACGATAGCCATGCCCCGCCCCGTCGCATTGGCGCCAACCAGCCTCGCCACGACGGCTACCGAAAGTGCCCAGAAAGCGCTGAGAGCGATCCCCAGCCCGGCCCGGCCCAACAATAACAGCCAGAAATTGGGCGCCAGCGCCGCAAGAATGTTGGAACCGACCGCCAAGGCCATGAGGCCGACAAGCACCGTCTTGCGGTTCAATCGGCCGATGAGGACATTGCTCAACATGGCCGTCACGGCGCCGACGGAAGCGGTGGCGGTGACCACCTGCCCGGCCGTCCCCTCGCTGATGCCGAGATCGCGCGCCATCGGCGTCAACAGACCTGCCGGCAGGAATTCGGCGGACACCAGCGCAAAGCTGGTGGCCGCCAACGAAAGGACCGCGAACCATGTGGTTGCGCTCCATGTGGCCGGCGCGGCGGCATCAAGGTCTATCGCCGCGTCTTCAAGCTGTAATGTTGTGTCAGTCACGGAAGGATCTCCAAAGTTTGGAGATCTTCATAAACGAGTCTTTCCGGATGATATGTATCTTAAAATCCGAAATTCATGTCTATTCGTCCGGGAGTTATGCGACGCACAACGCCCGGCGACACATTGGTGATGCGCTTGAAGGCGCGAGCGAAGGATGCCTCGGAATCATAGCCCAGGCGGGTAGCAACCTCAGCCACCGACAAGCCGTTTTGCCCCAACAACTCGCGGGCAAGTTGCATGCGCAGACGGGCTAGATAGTGTGCCGCGCCTTCTCCCAACACGGCACTGAAGCGCTCCGCGAAAATCGAGCGAGATTGGCCTGCCAGGCCGGCGAGGCTTTCGAGCGTCCAGTTATGGCCGGGGTCTCTGTGCATGGCTGCCAGAGCGCGGCCAATATGGGGGTCGCGGATGGCCGCGAGCCAACCGGAGGTCGAAGCCCCCGTGCAATTGACCCAGCAACGAATGAGCCGGGCTGTCAGCAAGTCCGCCATCCGAGACAAGATGGTGGCGCTGCCCATCTGCGGTTGCGCGGCTTCCGCGGTCATAGCCGCCAGTAAAGGACCAACGACCGGGTCATTGCCGGCCACGTCGCAACCCTTGATGATGGGCGGCATCAACGTAATCAACGGGTTTAGCGCACAGGCACCCAAGGCCATCGAGCCGCAGAAAAGGGTGCTTGTCGCGCCCGTGCCTTCCCGCACCACTTCGCAGACGTTGCCCCCCAACTTGGTCACCTGGCAACCCTCGAGCGAGTCGCCCACGACGTCCGGCGCACTCGCCAGCCGATGGGCGATACCTTGCGGCAGCAGCACCAGATCGCCATCGCGCAACTCCTGCCAGCCTTGCGCTTCGGTATGAATCCAGCATGGACCCTGACCAACAAAGTGAAAACGAAGCAGCGATTGTTGCGGAAATTCTATGCTCCAAGGATGTCGGAGCTCGCAGCGGCCATAATTGACTCCACTCAAGCGAAAGTCCTGTAGAACTTCGCTGAGCGCATCCATCGGGATGTGAGGCGGGGGACCCGGCCGGGACGAATGGTCAGTCATCCCGCCAATATAGATACCAAACGTCCGGAAGGCAAGCGGAGACCGCTGTTCCACCAGGGGAATCGCTTCAACGGCACCCCCTGCCTGTCCTGGCAGGCTCCCCGCCCTTGCCTCCCGCTCCAACTGCATGCAAGGAGTGCTGTCGGACACAGGGACAAGAGGCATGGCAGCGGAAGCATCGGGCAGCGATCTAGTTCAGGTGGTGGCGTTGTTGGCGGCAGGCGTGGTGGCCGTCCCGATCTTCAAGCGCATGGGTCTCGGTTCGATTCTCGGTTACTTGGCCGCCGGCGTGGTGATCGGCCCGTTCGGCATCGGCGTCTTTTCCGAATCGGGAGCCATCCTCCATGTCGCCGAACTCGGCGTCGTCATGTTCCTGTTCATCATCGGCCTGGAAATGCAGCCGTCGCGGCTGTGGGGCCTGCGCCGCGAGATCTTTGGGCTTGGCGCGCTCCAGGTCGGGGTCTGCGCCGTGCTGCTGACCGGTGTCGGCATGGCCGGAGGGTTTCCGATCGCGCAATCCTTCGTCGCCGGCGCCGGTTTCGTGCTGACCTCGACGGCCATCGTCATGCAGCTTCTGGAGGAGCGCGGCGAAATCGCCTCGCCCAAGGGCCAGCGTATCGTCTCCATCCTGCTGCTGGAGGATCTGGCCATCGTGCCTCTGCTCGCCCTGATCGCCTTCCTGGCGCCCGGCGGTGCCGATACCAGCCTGTCGGAGCGGCTGACCGAGGTCGGTATCGGCCTCGCCGCGATCGTCGGACTGGTGGTGGCGGGACGCTACCTGCTCAACCCCTTCTTCCGCATCCTGGCGGATGCCCGTGCACGCGAGGTGATGACGGCCGCGGCTCTGCTGGTCGTGCTCGGGTCGGCGCTCGCCATGCAACTCAGCGGCCTGTCGATGGCGATGGGCGCGTTCCTGGCCGGCGTGCTGCTTTCGGAATCGACTTTCCGCCATCAGCTCGAAGCCGACATCGAGCCGTTCCGTGGAATCCTGCTCGGCCTGTTCTTCCTTGCGGTCGGCATGTCGCTCGATCTGCATGTGGTGGCCGCGAACTGGAAGCTGATCGCCATCTATGTCGTCGCCTACATGGTGATGAAGGCCTTCGGCATCTACATCGTCGCCCGCATCCTGAAATCAGGCCACCGCGAGGCGCTCGAGCGCGCGGTCTTCATGGCGCAAGGCGGTGAATTCGCCTTCGTGCTCTATTCCGCGGCCGCCGCAGTCGGCATCATCGACGGCCAGGCAAACGCGACGCTGACGGCGATCGTCATCATCTCCATGGTGCTGACGCCGCTGGCGATCATTGCCTTGCGCTATTTCACGCCGCGCGACGAGCAGTCGCTGGACGGCGTCGAAGTCGCCGACGGCCTCACCGGCAGCGTGCTGATCATCGGCTTCGGCCGCTTCGGCCAGATCGCCAGCCAACCGCTGCTCTTGCGCGGCATCGACGTCTCGATCATCGACAATGATGTCGAGATGATCCAGGCGGCCGCCGATTTCGGCTTCAAGGTCTATTATGGCGACGGCACGCGGCTGGACATCCTGCACGCTGCCGGGGCCGGCCGCGCGCGGGCCGTGCTCATCTGTGTCGACAAGCCCGACGCCGCCATCCGCATCGCCGAACTCGTCAAGGCGGAATTTCCCTTGCTTACGGTGCTGGCACGTGCGTTCGACCGCGGCACGGCGTTGCAGCTCATCCGCGCCGGCGTCGATTATCAGTTGCGCGAGACCTTCGAATCGGCGCTCGTCTTTGGCGGCTCGACGCTGGAAGCGCTGGGCGTTGACCCCGAAGACGTCGCCGAAACGATCGAGGACGTCAGGCGCCGCGACACGGCCCGCTTCGAGACCCAGCTCGCCGAAGGCATCCGCTCGGGACAGCGTTTCCTGAAAGGCAATATCGGCACGCCAATCCCGACTCCGCTCTCCACGCCCCGCCGTCCTGGCCAGGCGCTCAACGAGGAAACGGCCGGCGTACTGCATAAATCCGAACGGGCGGATTGAACGAGAGAATCAGGCATGGAATTGGACAGCAGAGCCCTGTCGGTCACCAAATTCTGGCGCGACGCCGGCGAGGATGCGTGGTTCGAGAAGAACAACGCTTTCGATGCCGATTTCCGCGATCGCTTTCTCGACCTCCACTACGCTGCGGCGCGGCGCGAGTGCGACGACTGGTCAAACCATGCCGACGGCTCGCTGGCGCTGATGATCCTGCTCGACCAGTTTCCGCGCAATTGCTTCCGCGGCACCGGCCACATGTTCGCGACCGACCCACTGGCAAAGCACTTCGCGCAAAAGGCGGTCGATGCCGGCCATGATGTCGTGCTGGAGCCGGAGGTCCGCGTGTTCCTTTATCTGCCGTTCGAACATTCGGAAAACCTTGCCGACCAGGACCTGTCCGTCGAACTTCACACCGCCAGGGCCGAGTTCAATCTGAAATACGCGCTGGAACATCGTGACATCATCCAGCGCTTCGGCCGCTTCCCGCACCGCAACAGAATGCTCGGCCGCGAGACGACGGCTGAGGAAAAAGCATTCCTGGATGACGGTGGTTTCTCCGGCTGATACCGCCGATCTAAGCCAGCCACCAGTCGCGGCCGGATGGCAGCCGCTCGATGCCCGCCGCATCGACCGCGCCCAGGCGATCGACAACGCGTTTGCCGTCTACGGTAAGGTCAGGCGCGATCTCGGCCAGCGGCGCCAGCACGAAGGCGCGCTCCAGCATGCGCGGGTGCGGCACTTCCAGGCCCGTTTCATGGATGATGCGGTCGCCGAACACCAGGATGTCGATGTCGATCAGGCGCGGTCCCCACCTCTCCTCGCGCACGCGTTTGAGCTTTCGCTCGGCATCGAGGCACAGGTCGAGCAATGCCCGCGGCGACAGCCGCGTCGACAATTCGGCGGCCGCGTTGAGGAAATCCGGCTGGTCGAGCTTTCCCCAGGGCGGCGTCCGGTAGAGCGAGGAAACGGCGGCCACGTCAGTATCGGGATCGGCGTGGAGCAGGCGTAACGCAGCCCCCATCGACTTCGTCGGATCGCCGAGATTGCCACCGAGGCTCAGATAGACGGTGTTACTCGGGCCAGACAACGGTCACCTCGACGTAATCGAGCACGCCAGGCACCGGCGCATTGGGCTTGCGAACGGTGATCTCGGCTTTCCTGATCTGGGGAAAGCGCCCGGTGAGAGCCTTTGCGACTTCCAGGGCCAAGGCCTCGATCAGGAAGCGCCTGTGTCCAGTGATGATTTCCTCGATGACGGTGAAGGCAACGCCGTAATTGACCGTTTCCCCGATGGCATCATCGACGAGCGCGCGTCCGGGCTCGACGGTGAGCGAGGCATCGACATAGAAGCGCTGCCCCAGCGCTTCTTCCTCATCCAGCACGCCGTGCCGGGCAAAGAAGGCGCAATTCTTCATGCGGATGACATACATGGCTCAGCGTTCCGATCCGGTTTCCCGCGCCAGCATAGCATCCGCCACGGCCAGCGCGTCCACGTTGATTGCGACATCATGGACGCGAAACAGATGCGCGCCCTTGAGTCGGAGAATGACGCTGGTCGCCGCTGTCCCGGCAGCCCGGTCGGCGGCGTCGCGACCGGTGACGGTGCCGATGAAGCGTTTTCGCGACGTGCCGGCCATCAGCGGGAAGCCGAGTGCGCAGAGCTCGGAGAACCGCGCCATCAGGTCGAGGTTTTCCTCCGCGGTCTCCTTGGCGAAGCCGAAGCCGGGGTCCAGCACGATGTGGTCGTCGGCGACACCCTGCCCGCGCCCGATCTCCAGCGATTTTCCCAGGAACGCCAGTTGGTCGGCGATCACGTCGGGCAGCTTCTCGCGATCCCGGCCGGTATGCATGATGACAAGCCCGGCGCCGGTTTCGGCCGCCACCCGCGCAATGTCGGGTTCGCGCTGCAGACCCCAGACATCATTGACGATGTGCGCGCCGGCAGCCACCGCGAGCCGCGCTGTCTCCGCACGATAGGTGTCGACCGAGATCAGCACGTCGCCGGCATGCGCCAGTGCTTCGATCACGGGCAGGATACGGGCCTGCTCCTCGCCGGCCGATATCGCGGCGGCGCCCGGCCGGGTCGATTCTCCGCCGATATCGATGATCGCGGCGCCTTCCCCGATCATGCGGTGCGCCTGGACCATCGCGGTTTCGGGAGCATCAAACAGGCCGCCATCGGAGAAGCTGTCGGGCGTGATATTGAGGATGCCGACGACCACGGCCTTGCCGCCAAGCTCGAGATGACGCCCATGCGCCAGCTGCCATCGCCTCGCCGTCATTGCGCATCAACCATGGGTTCATCAACCAAGGGCCATCAACGATGTGTGATCCGCATCGGATCAGTTCCGTTGCGCCGGCAAAGGCCGTAAAGCAAGGTGACCGAAGAGGCAACATGATGACACGATCCCTGCTCTGCGCACTGCTGCTTACCGTCGCCGTTCCGGCGGATGCGGCTAATCTGGTGAAGACATACAGCTATTTCGCCATTGGCGGCAGAACGCTGGAGGATATCGAGCAGCAACTCGCCAAACACGGGCCGCAGGTCAAAAGCACGGGGTCGCGCCACCCTGGCGCCACCCAGATGGCCTTCACGACACGCATCAGCTACGCCAGCCAGTCCGGCTCCTGCCGGATCGCCGACGCGGTCGTCACCGTCAAGGTCAAGGTGATCCTTCCCGAATGGCGCCGCCCGCGCAAAGCCGACGCCGATGTGCGGCTGTTCTGGGATACATTGTCGGCCGACATCAAGCGCCATGAAGACCGCCATGTCGAGATCGCCAAGAACCACGGCCGCGCATTGGAAGATGCGCTCAAGGCGACCTATCCGCAGAAGGATTGCGATGCGGCAAAGGCCAAGGCCGCCGAGATCACGGCGGCTGAGCTTGCCAGACACGATCAGGACCAACTGCGGTTCGACCGTGTCGAAGGTGTCAATTTCGAAAGCCGCATCCTGCGGCTGATGCGCTACCGGATGGAACGCATCGGAAGTGGCCAATTGCAGCCGCCGACCTGAATTTCCTCGCCGCCTCCATTCGCCAGGGTCCAAGCCAACCGGGTGGAAGCGTAGAGCCAGTTTCGATTTTTTTTCGAGCACCAGGCGAAATCGGCCTATACGGAACGACATATCCAGGGTTGCCACGGGCACGAACTGGAAGCACGGGCATCACGATCGATCGTGACGCGGATGCACCAGGCAGACCCGATGCGGCAGCGCAAAGCGCGTGGACGAGAAGACATGGACCAGGCTGTCGACAAGCAGGCCGTGGCGGCAGCGAGCGCGCCGCTGACAGAAAGCGAAAAGAACGCCATCATCGGCGGCGTTCTCCTGTCGATGCTGCTGGCAGCCCTCGACCAGACCATCGTCGCGCCCGCCATGCCGACCATCGGGCGCTCGCTCGGCCATGCCGAATATCTGCCATGGATCGTCACCGGTTATCTCTTGACCGCAACCGCCGTGGCACCGCTCTACGGTAAGATTTCCGACGTCCATGGGCGTCGGCCGACCGTCTACGCGGCAATCCTCATCTTTCTCGCCGGATCGCTGGTCAGCGCACTGGCCCCCAACATGTTCGTCCTTATCCTGGGGCGCGCGATCCAGGGGGCCGGTGGCGGTGGCCTTTTCGCGCTGACGCAGACCGTGGTCGGAGACCTCGTCCCGCCGCGCGAGCGGGCGCGCTATGCAGCGTGGTTCTCAGGCACCTGGGCCGTCGCCAGCGTCGCCGGTCCGCTGCTGGGCGGCACTTTTGCCGAGCATCTGCACTGGTCACTCATCTTCTGGATCAATATCCCGCTGGGCTTTGTTGCGATGGCGATCATCAACAAGCCGCTCAAGAAGCTGCCGATCGTGGCCAAGAATCACAGCATCGATGGTCTCGGCGCATTGCTGCTCATCGTCGCCACGGCGCTGTTGCTGCTGGCGCTGAACTGGGGCGGCAGCGCCTATCCCTGGTCATCGCCGGAAGTCATTGGCGTCCTGGCGTGCTCCGTGCTTTTCTGGGGCGCCTTTGCCCTGCGGCTGACGCGGGCGGCCGAACCGCTCATTTCGCTCGAGGTACTGGGCAACCCGATCGTCCTGGCTGGCACTCTGTCGATGTTCCTGCTCCAGGCCTCCAGCGTCGGCCTCGCCGTCTATCTGCCCGTCTATCTGCAATCGATCCTTGGCCTGACGGCCAGCGAATCGGGCATTGCAATGCTTGGCCTTCTGCTTGGAACCGTGGCCGGCGCCGCTTCCAGCGGCCGCCTGATACCGCGCTTCATCCACTACAAGCGCATCGCCATGGTCGGCGTCATCTTCGCCATCCTGTGCATGGGCCTGCTGGCCTTTGTCGCCGGCGATGCATCGCTGCTTATCGTCGAAGTCCTGACCATCTGTATCGGACTGGGGACGGGGACGACATTTCCGGTAACCACCGTATCCGTGCAGAACGCCGTCGACCGCATGCATCTTGGCGTAGCGACGGGAGTGCTGACCTTTCTACGTTCGCTCGGCAGTGCATTGGGGGTCGCGATGCTCGGCGCCGTCGCTCTCGGATTTGGGTTGCCGCTGGCCGGCGAAGGCATCGAGGTGGCTGGACATGTCGTATCGGCCGAGCCCTTCGTGATGATCTTTCTCGTCGCGGCCGGCACTCTGGTACTGGGCCTTATCACGCTGACCCTGATGCCCGAGAAAGAACTTCGAGGCCACGTCGACGATCCGGCGCCGATCCTGCCGGAATAATTAGCCGGAGACGCCGAGCTTCTTCTGCAGGCTGGTCGACGAAGTCGTATACTGGAACACGATGCGTTCGCCGGGGCTGATGACGCGCTTGGCGGCCTGCGCCATCAGCGCCACCTCGTGGAAACCCGACAGGATCAGCTTCAGCTTGCCCGGGTACCAGTTGATGTCGCCCACCGCGAAAATGCCGGGCACCGATGTCTGGAATTTCTCGGTGTCGACCGGAATCAGGTTCTCATTGAGATTGAGCCCCCATTCCGCGATCGGGCCGAGCTTCATGGTCAGGCCGAAGAACGGCAGCATGCGGGTACAAGGCACCTCGATGTCGCCATCCGGGCCGCCCTTGATGGTGGCCGATGCCAGTTGGCCATCGGCTCCAGTGAGCCCGGCCACCTGGCCGACCTTGAATTCCAGCTGCTTCATCTCCTGCATGGCGTACATCTTGTTGACGCTGTCGGGCGCCGCGCGAAACTCCGCCCGCCGGTGAACGAGTGTCACGCTCCTTGCCACAGGCTGCAGGTTCAGCGTCCAGTCCAGCGCCGAGTCGCCGCCGCCCACGATGACCAGGTCATGGCCCCGAAAATCCTCCATCCGGCGGACCGAATAGAAAACGCTCGTGCCTTCATAGGCTTCGATGCCGGGAATTGGCGGGCGCTTCGGCTGGAATGAGCCGCCGCCGGCGGCGATCACCACCACCTTGGCCTCGAACACCTCGTTCTCGTCCGTGGTCACGCGAAAGCCGCCGTCGTCCAACTTTTCGAGACTGGAAACCATGCGGTTGTAGGTGAAGTCCGGCTTGAACGGCGCAACCTGCTCGAGCAGCTTGTCGACGAGCCCTTGCGCCGAGATCGAAGGCCAGCCGGGAATGTCGTAGATCGGCTTTTCCGGATAGAGTTCCGCGCATTGGCCGCCGGGCTTGTCGAGAATGTCGATCAGATGGCACTTCAGGTCCAGCAAGCCGAGCTCGAACACGGCGAACAGGCCGACCGGCCCTGCCCCGACAATGAGGACGTCTGTGCTGATGATCCCGGTCATTGATGCGCCTCGCTGCGAAAGTCCGGGCGAGACTGCATGACCATTGCCCCGCTGCCAAGCGTCAGCGGGAAAAATCGCCGATGCTGGATTTCAGCCCTGACGTTCGGGCACCCGCACGATCAGGCCGTCGAGTGCGTCGCGCACCTTGATCTGGCACGACAGGCGCGAGTTCGGCTGGACCTCATAGGCGAAGTCCAGCATGTCTTCTTCCATCGCCTCGGGCTCACCGACTTCTGCCGTCCATGCCTCATCGACATAGACATGGCAGGTCGCGCAGGCGCAGGCGCCGCCGCACTCCGCCTCTATGCCAGGCACGGCGTTGCGGATGGCATTTTCCATGACCGTCGAGCCGTTTTCGGCATCCATGTCGAAATGTGTGCCGTCATGGGCGATGAAGGTCAGTTTGGTCATTTGTCACCTGAAGGGAGTTTCGCCCGAGACGAAAGGAATTTCGCCCGGGACGAAAGCGAGTTTCGCCCGAGATAATCACTCCGGCAAACAAGTCAACTGCCGCGCGAAAGCGCCGCTCCGTGACGTTTTTGTCGCAAACCGGAATCAGCGATTGATGGCGGCGATGAAGTCGCGCACTTCGTCGATAAGCTTGCCGAGCCGATTGAGCGTCTGGAGGTTCTCCGGCTGGTGCTCGATATCGGTGGTGCAATCGGCGATGGCGAAGGCGCCCACGCCGCGGGCCGATCCTTTCAAGCCATGAGCCAGCAGAAGCCGGTCCTTGATGTCGGCATCGACTATTTTGTCGCGCACCGACAATGCCTGCTGTACAAACAGCGCCAGCACCTCTTGCTCAAGGGCGCGGTCGCCCATCGTTTGCCGGGCAAGGTGTGCCAAATCGACCGGCCGGGACTGCCTCGTTCCCGACACGTCGCCCCCCGGCATTGAGAAGGCAATGCCGCTTTCGCCACGCATGAACTCGAACTCCATTTTCTTCGGCCGCCTGAAAAAACTAGGCGATTCCAGTGGACAACGGGTTAATGAATGGCCCGGAAAAATGTTGCCAAAGCGGCGCCCAAATCACGCTTCCGTTAACCTTATATTTAAAGTTTTACGTATCCCGCGGAATGCATGTTTTCTTTACCCCCCTGTGTCATTACGATACGAGGGTCCATTTTCAGCCTCCTGCGCGGGGGTAAGACAAACAGAATTATAAGCCCCCGCGGCAGCTAGTACAGGGTAGCGAAGGCATGGCGAAGAAACCAAATACGACCAGAAATCTCGACAGCGACGTAGCCAGGGAACTCGAAAAAGCGCTCGATCTCGACCTGAGCGGCGATACCGACAGTGGCGACCTCGATATCGCGGCTTCGATGGAAGATCTGGAAGCGCAGATATCGCAGGCCGCCGACGAGCTGGCACGCGAGGGACGCAATCAGCAGCCGGCGGCGCCCGTCGTCAATCAGGCTCAGGCCGAGAAGCCCGCGCCAAAGGCCAAGCCGGCCGAACTTCGCCCGGTAGAGACGCGCAATGGTGGCCAGCCCGCCGGCTTCGCGCCAGCCAACGACGATCGCCAGAAAGATTACAAGACCCTTCTGCACAGCCTGAACAGGCGCGCCTCCAACACCATCTACTGGGTCATCGCCTTTGTCTCGCTCGCCTGGATCGCCGGCGCCGGCGGACTGGCCAACCTGCTTTTTGGACCGAGCATCTGGCGGATAGGCACGCTGGACCAGTTCTTTGCCCGCCCCGAACTGATCGGCCTGGCCGTCGCGGCAATCGTGCCCGTCATCCTGTTCTGGGCCTTCGCGGCGATGATTCGCCGCGCCCAGGACATGCGCATCGCCGCGCAATCGATGACGGAAGTGGCCTTCCGCCTGACCGAGCCGGAAAACATGGCTCAGGATCGCGTCATGATGATCGGCCAGGCCGTCCGCCGCGAGGTGGCCGCCATGGGTGAAGGCATCGAACGCACCCTTGCCCGTGCCGTGGAACTGGAAACGCTGGTTCACAGCGAGGTCAACCAGATCGAGCGCTCCTATTCGGAAAACGAAACCCGGATCAGGTCGCTGGTCGACGGACTGGGCAGCGAACGCGAAGCGGTGGTCACCCATGCCGAACGCGTCCGCGCCTCGATCTCCGGCGCGCACGAGACGTTGCGCGATGAAATCGGCGCGGCAAGCGACATCATCCGCGACAGCATCCTCAATGCGTCGACCAAACTGTCGATGACGATCACCAATTCCGGCGACACGCTGATCGACCGCATCAACGAAAGCTCGCTGTCGATCTTCGACTCGGTGGAGGGCCGCCTCGACAACATCACCGACCGGCTTTCGACCTCCGGCGAGGCTTTCGCCAGCCTGCTCGACACCCGTATCGCCAAGCTGACGGACACCACGGACGGCTTGACCCGCTCGTTGACCGACCTGCTCGACGACCGCACCACCGGCATGGTGTCGCTGCTCGGCGGCGCCGCGCGCACCCTCAATTCCGAGTTCGAGGCTAGCCTCGACGGCATCGAGCGTACCTTGGCCGAACGCGGCCAGGCGCTGATCAGCGAGTTCCAGACCCGCGCGGAAGCGCTGGATACCGGCACGCAGAAGCTCAATGCCGCGCTTGAGGCCCGTGCCCGCCAGATCAACGAAACGCTGGTCGAGCGTGCGCGTGAAATCGCCCACACCTTCGCCGAGAGCAAGGACACGTTGTCGGCCATGATCGATCAGGGCAAGACCCAGATCGGCACCGACATGGCCGACATCGTCACCTCGACCTCATCCATGCTCGAAGCGCGCGCCAGCGATTTCGCCGGCCGCATGGAGGCAGCCCGCCACGTCGTGTCGCGTTCCTTCGACGCCGATATCCAGAGGCTTGCCGATGCCCGCGTCGGCATCGAGGAAGCCGTCGAAAACCACAGCCGCAAGCTCTCCGAGAGCCGCGAGCGCATGGCTGCCGCCATGGAGGCGGACCTGGAGAAATTCGCCGAGGGCCGCGCCGGCATCGATGCCGCCGTGACCAATCAGGTGCAGAAGCTGGCCGAAGGCCGCAGCCTGATAGCGCGTGCGCTCGAAGAAGATCTGCGCAAGGTCAACGAATCGCGCGCCGCCATCGATGCGTCGCTCGGCAGCCATCTCGAACGATTGGAGGAAGGCCGCAACCGGCTCTCTCTGGCTCTCAACGAAGACTCTGGTAAACTGGTGCAAGCTCGTACGATCATTGATGAAATGGTCGCCGGACATGTCGGAAAATTGGCAGAAGGCCGCAACATCCTGTCGCGTGCGCTGGAAGCTGATCTCGGCAAACTGTCCGACAGCCGCGCCGACATAGACGGCCTCGTCGCCGGCCAGGTCGAGAAGATCGCCGAGGGCCGCGCGGTGCTCGCCAAGGCGCTGGAAAACGACATTGCCGGTATCAAGAACCTCATCGAGGCGCATTCGGCAAAGCTGGCCGAAGACCGCACGCAGCTAGGCCGTTCGCTTGAAAGCGACCTGTCGGGCATACGTGGCCTGATCGACAGCCATTCCGGGCGCCTGGCGGAAGACCGTAGCCTGCTGTCGCAGACGCTTGAAGCCGACCTCACCAAGCTGGCCGAAAGCCGCTCCAGCATCGACGGTCTGGTCGCCGGCCAGGTCGAGAAACTGGCCGAGGGCCGCGACATTCTCAAGCGCGCCCTGGAATCCGATCTCAACACAATCAAGAACGTCATATCGAGCCAGTCGGACAAACTGGCGGAGGATCGCGGACAGCTCTCGCGCGTTCTGGAAGCCGATCTGCAGAATGTGAACAGCGTCATCGCCGACCACATGAACAGGCTGGTTCAGGATCGCTCGACCCTGTCGAAAGCGCTGGAGGACGATCTCGCCAAGCTGGCCGAAAGCCGCTCCAGCATCGACGGGCTGGTCGCCGGCCAGGTGGAGAAACTCGCCGAAGGTCGCGACATCCTGCGCCGCGCATTGGAAGCCGACCTCAACACGGTCAGAAACACCGTTGCCGATCAGTCCCAGAAACTGGTCGACGACCGCACCCAGTTCGCCCGTGCGCTGGAGGCCGATCTCGAAACCGTCAACAGCCTTGTCAACAGCCACTCGGACCGGCTTGTCCAGGAGCGTTCGACACTATCGAAAGCGCTGGAAGCCGACCTCGAAGCTGTCGGCAACCACGTCGACAGCCACACCGAGCGGCTTGCCCAGGAGCGTTCGACCTTGTCGAGAGCTCTCGAGGCCGACCTGCTGACCGTTAGCGGACACGTCAACAACCATGCGGAACGGCTTGTCCAGGAGCGTTCGACCTTGTCGAAGGCCCTTGAGGACGACCTTGCCAAGCTGGCCGAGAGCCGTTCCAGCATCGACGGTCTGGTCGCCGGTCAGGTCGAGAAGCTGGCCGAAGGCCGCGATGTCCTCAAGCGGGCGCTGGAGGCCGATCTTGCCAAGCTGGCCGAAAGCCGCTCCAGCATCGACGGTCTGGTCGCCGGTCAGGTCGAGAAGCTGGCCGAAGGCCGCGATGTCCTCAAGCGGGCGCTGGAGGCCGATCTTGCCAAGCTGGCCGAAAGCCGCTCCAGCATCGACGGTCTGGTCGCCGGCCAGGTCGAGAAGCTGGCCGAAGGCCGCGACATTCTCAAGCGCGCTCTCGAAGCCGACCTGCAGAAGCTGACCGAAAGCCGCGGCGATATCGACGACATCATCGCCGGACATGTCGGCAAGTTGTCCGAAGGCCGCAATATGCTCAGCCGCGCGCTGGAAGACGATCTCGGCAAGCTCGCCGAGACCCGCAAGGACGTCGATCGCTCGCTGTCGGGCCACATCGACCAGATCGCCGCCAGGAGCACGGACATTTCCGCCGCGATCGCTGCCGATGTCGACAAGATCGAGCAGGCGTTCAGCCGCCAGACCGGCATCATCGAGGAACGCGCCGGCACCATGGAGCGCGCGCTGTCGACCGGTGTCGACAACGTTCGCAGCGTGCTCGAGAAGAGCGCGGTCTTCGTCGCCGGCGCCTTGCGCGAAAAGGTGCTGGAAGTCACCAGCACGCTGCACGAACAGGCGGGGGCGGCCTTCAGCGACGCCGATCGCAAGATCGCCGAGCGCGCAGAACAGACGTCCGCTGCCCTGCTGGCACGGGCCGAAGACATTGCCCGCACTTTCGAGGAGGCCGATCGTCGCCTCCACGCCCGTGCGGAAGATACGACGAACGCCTTGCTCGCCCACGCCGACGACACCTCCAGCTCGTTGCTGGCCCGCGCCCATGAAACCGCCGATCAGCTCGCCGCTCGCGCTGGCGAGATCGCCGGCGCCTTCGATATGGCCGACCAGAAGCTGGCCGCCCGCACACAAGCAACCACTGATCAACTGGCCGCTCGGGCTCAGGAGGCCGCCGATCAGCTTGCCGCCCGCGCTAGCGAGATTGCCGGCACGTTCGACGCGGCCGACCAGAAGCTCGTCGCCCGGGCCGTGGAGACGGCGCAGTCGCTGGCCGCCCGCGCCGGCGACATCCTGCGCAACTTCGAAAGCGCCGACCAGCGGCTCGGCATGCGCATCGGCGAATCCGCCGAGGCGCTCGCCGCCCGCGCGTCGGATCTCGGCCGCATCTTCGATGCCGCCGACCAGCACTTGGTCTCGCGCATCGCCGAAGGCTCGGACGCGCTGTCCAGCCGGGCATCCGAAATCGCCCGCATCTTCGACGACGCCGACCAGCGCCTGGTTTCGCGCATCGCCGACAGCACCTCGACGATCGGCGAGCATGCGCAGACCATTGTCGGCGCCTTCGCAAGCACCGAACAGAGGGTCGCCGATCGCGCGCGCCAGACCGGCCAGGAACTGGCCGTGCATGCCCGCGAAATCGAGCAGGCGCTTGCCGGCGCCGACGAGCGTCTCGCGTCGAGCGCGGCGGCTGCGGCCGCCCGGGTCGAAGAGCAGATCGCCGGTGTCGAAAACCGGCTTGCCTACACTGCCGAGACGATGGGCCAGAAGCTCAACGAGCAGGTATCGACCGCCGAGGCGCAACTCGTATCGCGTGCCAACGTGATCGCGGAGACCTTCACCGCGGTCGGCCAGCATATCGGCCAGAGCACCAACGACGCCGCCAAGACGATCGGCGCCAACACCCGCGAGCTCAACACCATGCTCGCGGCGCGGTCCGCCGAGATGTCGAAGATCCTCGACGAAACCGCGCGGCCTTTGGTCGAGCGCTTCGCCCAGGGCGGCTCGGAACTGCAAAAGAGCATGGAAGAGGTCACCGAACGCGCGACCGAGAAGCTGCGCAGCGAGAATGCGACCCTGGTCAACGCGCTCGCCAACCGTACCGCCGAAACCCTGTCGGCGGTCGAAGGCGCCCGTTCGTCGCTGTCCGACAGCGTCGCCGATCTCATCGGCCGTATGACCAAGTCCAGTTCGCAGCTCGGTCAGCTGATCGAGCAGGCCGCGGTCAACCTCGGCGAGGTCGACCAACGCCTGACCGGCAGCACGCAAAGCTTCGCGGCGACCACCGAAAAGGCGGCGCAGACCTTTGCCAGCTCGGCTCGTCTGGTCGATTCGAACACGACAAGGCTGACGGAACTGTCGTCGTCGACCTTGCGTGAAGTCGCCTCGATCGCCACCAAGTTCGACGAACACAGCCGCCTGCTCGCCGGCGCTTCCGACCTCCTGAGCTCGGCCCAGAGCAACCTCGAACACACGCTGGAAAGACAGTCGTCGCTCGAGGATCTCGCCGTTGGCCTGGTCAAGAAGTCGGAAGATCTCGAGAGGGTCATGCGTTCTTTCGAAAACCTCGTCGGCCAGACGCTGCAGAACGCCGAAGGCAAGACGCTGGAATCTGCCGACAAGATCCGCAACGCCATCACCGATGTCGTCGAGTCGGCAACCAAGCGCTTCGCCGATGCGACCGAGGAAATGCGGCGCACAGCGGGCTCGATCAAGAGCGAACTCGACCTCACCCGGGCCGAACTCAAGAAAGGCGTCATCGAGATGCCGGAAGAGGCCAAGGAATCGACCTCGGCCATCCGCCGCGCCGTTTCCGAGCAGATAAACGCCTTGAAGGAGCTTTCGGATATCGTTGCGAAATCCGGTCGTGGCGGCGACTCCTCGGAACCGCGCCCCTTGCGCCCGGCCCCGCAGGCACCGGCCGCACGGGCCGCCGAGCCGCCCCGTCGCGCCCCGGCACCGCCGCAGGCGGATTTGCGCCCGCCGCAGGCACCGCTGGGCGGCGCGGGACTGCGTGGCACGCTCGATCTGGAGCGTCCGGCGGAGGCGGCACCGCGCCAGCGTGCCGCCGACACCACTGCCCGCGCGCCGCAAGGCGGCTGGGTGCGTGATCTGCTGACCGCCGCGTCGAACGATGCCGACCTCCAGCCGGCGGCCCCCCAGGCGCCTGCCGAAGCCCCGCGCCCGACCCCTGCCCAGCGTTCGCCGCTGCATGTCGTGGAATCGCTGAACTCGCTGTCCGTCGATATCGCACGGGCGATCGATCACGATGCCTCGATCGAGCTGTGGAACCGCTACCGGCGTGGCGAGCGTGACGTGTTCACACGCAGGCTCTACACGCTGAAGGGCCAGCAGACGTTCGACGAAATCCGCCGTAAGTACCAGGCGGAGGCCGAATTCCGAGCCGCCGTCGACCGCTATTGCGACGATTTCGAGAAGCTGCTCAAGGATGTCTCGCGCAACGACCGCGACAACATCATGGCGCAGACCTATCTCACGTCGGACACCGGCAAGGTCTACACCATGCTGGCCCATGCCAGCGGCCGCCTGCACTAAGCGGTCGACGAGCCAAAACGAAAATGGCGGGGGACTCCCGCCTTTTTTCTTGAAGGCGCTGATGTCGCCACCCGGAAGACGCATCCGGGTTTTGTCTCGTTTTCCCGGAACCGGATCCTGAGTTGTGAAGACGGCAATCATCTTCGACTGCGAGTTTCTCTGCCTCGAGGGCTCACAACGCAGATTCTGGTGCGCGGCGCATGACCCCGATCCGATCATCGCACAAATCGGCGCGGCAAGGCTCGGCCTCGAAGGCGACTTCCCCGTGCTGGGCACGCACAAGGCCTACATCAGGCCGATCGACCGATTTGGCGAGAGATACGCGCTCGATCCGTTCTTCACCAGGCTGACCGGAATCACCGAAGAAGTCATCGAGGCCGAGGGCGTCGAGCTGGAAGAAGCTCTTGCCGGCATCGATCGTTTTTCCGATGGGGCTCGGTTCTGGTCCTGGGGCAAGGACGAATTGAACATGATCGCCATCAGTTGCTATGTCGCGGGCATCGAGCCTTCCATCCCGGCCAACCGGTTCGACAACGCGGTCAAGTTGCTGATCGCGGCCGGCATGCCGATCGAGGACCTGGCAAGGACGCCGAGCAACAAGCTTGCGGATTACTACGGCGTCGAACACCCGCCATTGCAGGGACATGACGCGCTCGACGATGCGCTGTCCGTGACTTACACCCTGCAGCACCTGATGAAGACTGGAAAGCTGCGGCCGGACGTCTTTGACCGTCCGTAGCCTGAAAGAGTTTGGTGGAATCCCTGCGCGCCTGACGCTCAGATCACCGAATCGGTCCACCGGACGATCTGTTTGGCAGCATCGCCGAAGGCCGCGTCGAGAGCGCCGACATAGGCCGGGTTGCCGCTGCCCGATACCGGTGCCGATGCAGTGAAACTCTTGGAAGCCTTCACTTCGCCGTTTCGATCGTTGAGCACGCGCACGAACAGCTCGACCTCGGCATGTTCGCCGCCGTCGACACGCACTTCGAAGGACCGGACCTCGACGATCACCTGATAGTCGATCGCCAGCCCCTCGCCCGGCTTCCCGACGCCGGCAAAGCTGCCCGAGCGCTGGAACGTCTCGGCCAGCCGCGCCTGCACGACCAGCGGCAGGCGGTCGGCCCATTGCGCGCCCTTCAAATACTGGATCGAGTGATCCGAGGGTTTGATGACGATGTTCTGGCTGTCCAGCGCCTTCAGCGCCGAAGGCTGCGCGATCAGGATTTGCTTGCGGCTATGGCTATGCGCGTCGACGGATGGCGCTGACAGTTCGAACGTGTCGAGCGGTGTCGGCTTGGCGCCCAGCACCGCACAACCGGCAACCGCCAGGACAAGCAGCGCCGCGGCTGATTTCAACCCGCCCGTTCCAAGCCTACTCAAAGTCACGCGTGATCCCCGTTGTCCCCGGATCGTAAGATCAACCCGCATTCGCGAGCAATGTTCTTGCGGCGGGCCGGCGCCGAAGTCAACGCCGCGCCCTGCCGTCGAACTGCCGAACCTCGCCTTCGCCACCCGAAAGGATGCGCTGCGGATTTCGGCTGAGATCCGTCACCGCCTCCTCGATGCGATTGATCGAGCGGCGGCTGTCCTGCACCAGCGCCTCGACATTCTGCAGCCCCTGACCGGAGAAGCGCGCCAGATTGTCGGTGATGACCCCAAGGCGGGCATTCAGCGTATCGGCGACCTGCTTGAACGATTTCAGCGTATCCCTTGCGTCGGCCAACACGCCGTCGGCCTGGCCCGAGCCGAGCAGCTTGTCGACCTTGGCGAGGATGCCGTCGACCCGCACCGAGGCGTCGTTGAGCCGTTGCGCCAGGTGCCTGGCGTCCTTGATCGTCTGGTCGATGTCGTCGGCCCGATTGGCGATCTTGCCGGTCACCTGCGCGATATCGGCTGCCGCCTTGTTGGCGCTGTCGCTGGCCTTCTGGATGTTGGCTAGGGCCGTGCGGACCTGCGCCGGGTCGATACCGTCGAGCACGCCGTCGACCTTGGCCAGTGTGCCTTGCGTCTGCTTGGCGAAATCGTTGACCGATCCCACCGCCGTATCGACGTTCTTGATCACACCGTCGAGCTGCCGCGAGGTTTCCTTGAGGTTCCCCGTCACCGTATCGACATTGGCAACGATGCTCTTGATCTTGTCCTTGTCGACCGCGTTGAGCAGGCCTTCCGCCGCCTTCAGCGTGCCGTCGAGCTTTCCTGAAACGCCTTTCAGCTCATCGGACAGCGCGCTGACGGCGGACAGGAATTTGTCGATACCGTCGGAATTCCTGGCCAGTGCATCGGAAAACGTCTGCACGTTGTGCACGGTCTGCGTCAGCGGCCCGCGGACGTCCTTGGTGAAGCCTTCCAGCTCCGTCAGCACCTTGTCGGCGCGGGTGAAGATGTTCTGCGCCGTCTGCAGCAAATTGGTCACCGCCGATGGATTGGCGACGATCTCGGCGACCTTGCCTTCCTTTTCGGCCTGGTCGAGCAGCTTCACTTCCTTGGGGTCGGCGCCCTTGAGCTCGATATTGGCCTGCCCTGTGAGGCCGGCAAGGCCGATATCGGCCTGCGTCGACTTGGTGATCGGCGTCATCCGGTCGATCTCGGTGTCGGCGATGGCGACGGTCGGATTGTCGACGTCGATATAGACGCGCTTGACGTCGCCGACTTTGACGCCGTTGAACAGCACGAAGCTGCCGCGGCCGAGACCAGAGGCCGAGCCCGGAATGCGCACCCGAAGCAGCGTCGTCTCACCCCTGTTGCCGATCGCGGCCGTCCAATAGACGAAGCCGAAAGCCGCCAGGATCGCAACCAGCGTGAAAATGCCGACAATGACGTAGTTGGCTCTGGTTTCCATTGCTTCACTTATGGCTATGCACGTGCGGCAAGATCAAGTTGCCGGGCGCGTTTTCCGCGGAAATAGGATTTCACCCACGGTTCCTCGCTCTTCAGCATGTCGTCGATAGTGCCTTCGACCAGCACCTTTTTCTTGCCGAGCACCGCCACGTGGTCGCAGGCGGTAAACAGCGTGTCGAGGTCATGGGTCACCATGTAAACGGTCAGGTCCATGGTGTCGCGCAGCTTGACGACGAGCTCGTCGAACTCGGCCGCGCTGATCGGATCGAGGCCTGATGTCGGCTCGTCGAGAAAGACGATGTCCGGATCGAGCGCCAGCGCCCTGGCAAGGGCGGCACGCTTGATCATGCCGCCAGAGAGCTCGGAGGGGAATTTCAGGGCCGCGTCCGGCGGTAGCCCGACAAGTTCGACCTTGAGCAGCGCCAACTCGTCCATCAGCTTCCTGGGCAAATCGAGATATTCGCGCATCGGCACCTGCACGTTCTCCATCACGGTCAGCGACGAAAACAGCGCACCATGCTGGAACAGCACGCCAAGGCGCATGTCGATGCGCAGCCGCTCCATATCGCTTGCCTTGTCGACGTCGACGCCGAACAGTTTGATTGTTCCCGACTGCTTGGGCATCAACCCGAGAATGGTGCGCAACAGCACGGACTTGCCCGCGCCCGAGGCACCGACGAACCCCAGTATCTCGCCGCGCGCGATGTCGAGCGACAGCTTGTCGAGGATCAGCTTGTCATCGATGGCAACGGTGACGTCGCGCACCGAAAGCACGATCTCGCTCTCGTCCGGCACCTCACTCGTGACTCCGTTGCCTTTTGCCATGTTACTAGAACTGGATCGCTGCGTAGAACATGGCAAAAAGCCCATCGAGGATGATGACGACGAAGATCGATTTCACCACCGAAGCGGTCACGTGCTGGCCGAGCGATTCGGCACTGCCGCCGACCTTCATTCCCTCGACGGAGGCGATCGTGCCGATGATCATCGCCATGAATGGCGCCTTGATCAGCCCGGCGAAAATCGTGCTGAGATCGATTGCGACACGCAACCTGTCGATGAATGCGGCGGGTGGGATATCGGAGTAGAGCCAGGCGGCGACAATGCCGCCGCCGAGTGCGGCGAAATTGGCGATGATCGTCAGGCAAGGCAAGGCGATCACCAGGGCAACCAGACGTGGGAAGACCAGGACGCCGATCGGATTGAGGCCGATGACCTTCAGCGCGTCCACCTCCTCGCGCATCTTCATCGAGCCGATTTCGGCGGTGATGGCGCTGCCTGAGCGGCCGGCGATCATGATTGCCGTCATCAGCACGCCGAGTTCGCGCAGGATCAGCACGCCGACGAGATCGACGACGAAGATGTCGGCGCCGAAATAGCTGAGCTGATAGGCGCCCTGCTGGGCAACGATGGCGCCGACGATCGCCGACATCAGCACCACCACGGGTATCGCGCCGACGCCCATGCGATCGATCTGGTTGAAGATCGCCGCAGGGTTGACGGCATGACCGCGGCCGAGCTTCATCTGCGCGCCACGGATGGTGGCACCCAATATGTTCATCGAGGCGAGGAAATCGTCGCGCATCTCGTAGACGCGCCGGCCAACCGCCTCCAGCGCCCGAATGACGATGTTTGGCGGCCGCGCCGGTCCGGATTCGGGTTCGCGCCGGACAGCTTCGTTGACCGCGTCGAGCAGGATGGAAGCGATCTCGCTCTGGCCTTGCAGCCGGACCTCGACGTTCTTCTTCTCGAAGGCGCTGACCAGCCGGTCAATCAGCCAGGCGCCGGCGGTATCGATCTTCTCGATTTTCGAAAGATCGAGCGCCAAAGTCTTGAAACCGCTTCGCTTCTCGATTTTGCGCATGTCGGCGTCGATCGATGCCACGGTCCGTGTCGTCCAGATACCGGAGAACGCGCAGCCGAGGACATCACCCTCCTCGCCGACCGCCACGCGCGGGTCGTGGTCAGCCCCCGAGGCGGCCGTGCCGCTTGCGTCGCGTTTGCCGATGGTCAACATGGCGTCCTGTTTAACCTGATGGGTCCGACCTTGTCGATTTGCCGACAACCCTTCTCGCATAGCCGGAGCAGAAAAATATGGCGCGTGTCATTTCGGTCGAGGCCGAGCGGTTTCCGATCGCCGGAACCTTCACCATTTCGCGCGGCTCCAAGACCGAGGCCGAGGTGATCACCTGCACGATCAGCCAGGGTAGTCATAGCGGGCGCGGCGAATGCGTTCCTTATAAGCGCTATGGTGAGACCATGGACGATGTCCGTGACGCGATAGAGGCGATGCGCGACCGGATCGCCGGCGGGATGGACCGGACCGCACTGCTTGACGCAATGCCTGCCGGAGCGGCGCGCAACGCCATAGACTGTGCCCTTTGGGACCTTGAAGCCAAGATCAGCGGCAATCCGGTGGCGGACGCAATCTGGCCGGCCCCGTTGCATCAACTCGAGACCGCCTACACGCTGTCGCTCGGCGAACCCGAGGCGATGGCGGCACAGGCTCGCGCCAATGCCGGCCGGCCGCTGCTCAAGGTCAAGATCGGCGGCGACGACGACATCGCCCGCATCCGGGCGGTGAGACAGGCCGCGCCCGAGAGCCGACTGATCCTCGATGCCAATGAGGGTTGGACCGACGACAACATTGTTGGCAACTTCGCCTTTGCCGCCGAACAGGGAATCGCCCTGATCGAGCAGCCGCTACCGGCGGGCCGGGACGGCATTCTGCGCCACATAGCGCATCCGGTGCCGATCTGCGCCGACGAGAGCGTTCATGAAGCAAGCAACCTCGAAGCGCTTGTCGGTCTCTACGACGCCGTCAACATCAAGCTCGACAAGTCCGGCGGGCTGACAGCGGCGCTCACCTTGCGCGACCGCGCCCGTGAACTGGGTTTTGGCGTCATGGTCGGCTGCATGGTCGGCACGTCACTGGCAATGGCGCCGGCGGTGCTGCTCGCGCAAGGAGCCGATTTCGTCGACCTCGACGGTCCGCTGCTGCTTGCCCGGGATCGTGTGCCGGGCCTCGTTTACCAGGGATCGCTCGTCTCACCCCCGGATCGGGCGTTGTGGGGCTGAGCGTGCGGCAAGCCCGATCAGCACGAGGCCAATGATCGCGATCGGGATCATCGCCAGGAACCCGTCGACGCCAAGGCGGTCATAGAGCGGACCGGACACAAGCGTGACGGCGGCCATGAAGAAGCCGTTGAAGAAGTAGGCAACGCCTTGCGCGGCACCCGTGCGCTCTTCGGAGACGGTCTCGGCGATCATCTTCTGCAGGCCGATCAGCACCATTGCGACAGACACCGAATGCAGCGACTGCACGGCGAAGAAGCCGCCGACGCCAAAGCCGAGCGGCCACACCAGCGGAAAAGCGATCCAACGCACGATCGAACCGATTCCGGCAATGAGCATGACCCGGACGACGGGTACGGAGGCGAATATGCGATTGAAAAACAGGAACATGCAGACCTCGGACACCACGCCCCATGCCCATAGCAAACCGACGAGGGAATCGCTGATGCCGATCGATTTCCAGTAGATCGAGACGAAGCCGTAGAGGAAGGCATGGCTGGCGGTGATGATGCCAACGCCAAGCGTGAAATACAGAAAATAAGCATTGAATAGCCCCGGCGCCGCGTGCTGGATTTCCGCCGCCGACAACGGCGATGCCTTGCGCGGCCGCCCCAGGCGCGGCGCCATGAGGCCTGCGACAAGTGCCGCGCCAAGGGCAAGGAATATGATCACCGGAACGGCTTGAGGGCCGCTGGCCGCCAGGATGAAGCCGCCCGCGACATTGGCCAGGAGATAGCAGATCGACCCCCATTTGCGCATGCTCGCATAATTGGAGCCGAAGCGGCGCACGCCCGAAAGCGCCAGCGAATCGGCGATCGGCGAATGCGGCGTCCAGACAATGGTCAGCAACAACGACACTGCCAGCACAGTCGCATAGGTCGGTGTCAGGAAATACCCCGCGGAGAGCAGCAGCGAGGCCGCGACCAGCACGACATAGACATCGGCGCGGTCCCTGGCTCGATCGGCGAGCGTCGTCAGCAGCGGCGTCGTCACAACGCGCAGGAACATCGGCGCCGACAGGATGACCGCGATCTGTTCGGCGTGAAATCCCTTAGCCTGCAGCCAAAGCGGGAAATAGGGCAAATGGGTGCCAAGCGATATGAACAACGTGCCGAAGATCAGGCTCATGCGCAGCTCAAAACGGCTCGGCTTCACGAGTTGTTCGGGCGAAAGCGGTGGCAGCGGCATGAATCGATCCAAGGCGCAAACCGATCCTTAACATGAGGAAAAACCGGGCGAAACCGGCTGGACCAGTCGATTGGCACCAGAAAGTTCAGGGCCGGCTTCCGCCTCAGGCGGCCTGCACTACCCTGTCCTCGATGAGCATCGGGATGAAGGGCTCGTCAGGCGCTTCAGGCAGGATATGCGCCCATGTCAGGATTTCCATGCGGCCGTCGAAATGCTCGACCACGGCGGTGCAGCTCTCCACCCAGTCACCGGTGTTGATATATTGCACGTCGCCATAGCTTTCGATGGCGGCATGGTGGATGTGCCCGCAGATGACGCCGTCGACATGCGAGCGTCGCGCTTCCTCGCTGAGCACCGTCTGGAACGAGCCGATGAAGTTCACCGCCTTCTTGACCTTGACCTTGGCCCAGGACGAAAACGACCAGTAAGGCAGGCCGAGCAGCTGTCGCAGCCGCGTGATCACCCGGTTGACCTGCATGGCGGCGTCATAGGCATGGTCGCCGAGATAGGCTAGCCAACGCTGGTTGTGGACGACGGTGTCGAACTGGTCGCCATGGATGACCAGCAGCCGCCGGCCATCGGCGGTTTCGTGGATAGCACGGTCGGCAACGACGATGCCGCCGAAATGCACGCCCTGGAACTGGCGGGCGAATTCGTCGTGATTGCCGGCGATATAGGTGATCGAGGCTCCCTTGCGCGCCTTGCGCAACAGTTTCTGCACCACGTCATTGTGGCTTTGCGGCCAGTGCCAGCTGCGCCTCAGGCGCCAACCGTCGACGATATCGCCGACAAGGTAGATGATGTCGGCATCGTGGTAGCGCAGGAAATCGATCAGGAAATCGGCCTTCGCCGCCTTCGAGCCCAGATGGACATCGGAAATGAACATGCTGCGGAAAGTGCGGGGCTCTTGGCCTGGCATCGCGGATCACCCTTGCTTTCGAGCAGCCTATGCCCCGATTCATGCAACAACCGTATGACGGTTGCGATTGGTCCAGCGCTGGCGCTAGCCTGCCGGGCAAATCAAAGGAGAAATCGTCATGGATCTCGGTATCCGCGGAAAGAAGGCCATCGTCTGCGCTTCGAGCAAGGGGCTCGGGCGTGGCTGCGCCATGGCGCTGGCCGAAGCAGGCTGCGACATCGTCGTCAATGGGCGCAATGCGGAGCTGGTCGCCAAAACCGCCGCGGAGCTGCGCCAGCGCCATGGCGTGACGGTGACGGAAGTCGTCGGCGACGTTTCGAAGCCGGAGGTACAGAAGGCGTTGCTTGCCGCCTGTCCGGAACCCGACATCCTCGTCAACAACAATGGCGGGCCGCCGCTTCGCGATTTCCGCGAGCTCGATCGTGGAAAAATCCTCGAAGGCGTTACCCAGAACATGGTGACGCCAATCGAACTGGTGCAGGCGGTCATCGATGGTATGGCGACGCGCGGCTTCGGGCGCATCGTCAACATCACCTCGCTGTCGGTCTATGTCCCGATTCCCGGCCTTGACCTCTCATCGGGCGCGCGCGCCGGCCTGACGTCGTTCCTTGCCGGTGTGGCGCGCACGGTGATCGAGCGCAACGTGACCATCAACAGCCTGCTGCCGGGCAAGCTCGACACCGACCGGCTGCGCGGCCCGCATGAGGCCGGTACGCCAGAGGATCCGAAGGCGGCCGCGGCGCGCAAGACCCGCATCAGTGCCGACGTACCGGCCAAGCGGCTCGGCACGCCCGAGGAATTCGGCCAGATCTGCGCCTTCCTGTGCTCTGTCCACGCCGGCTATCTGACCGGGCAGAACATACCCGTCGATGGCGGTCTCTACGTCAGCGCCTTTTGACCGGCGCGCCTGCGAAGGCGCGCAACCTGATTTCGCATGAAACAACCGTAACAACCTGATAAATATCCGATTTTTGCGCGCCGGCATTTAAAGCTGCCGGCGCGTCAATTAGCGTCGCGAAAAACCTTGGCCTCATGCTAAAAGGACTCCCAAAGCAGGTTTCGAGGAGCGGCCGCATGGAAGGCGAGAACAAGAAGACGGCACGTTCGGACCTCGACGAAGCCGCCCTCTACTTCCACAAGCACCCGACGCCGGGAAAGCTCGAGATTCAGGCGACCAAGCCGCTCGGCAACCAGCGCGACCTGGCGCTCGCCTATTCGCCCGGCGTCGCCGCCCCTTGCCTCGAGATCCGCGACAATCCGGCGACCGCCGCCGACTACACGGCGCGCGCCAACCTGGTCGGCGTCGTTTCGAACGGCTCGGCCGTGCTCGGCCTCGGCAATATCGGGCCGCTGGCGTCCAAACCGGTGATGGAGGGCAAGGCGGTCCTGTTCAAGAAGTTCGCCGGCATCGACGTCTTCGACATCGAGATCGACGCGCCGGAAATAGAGCGCATGGTCGAAACGGTTGCCGCACTGGAACCGACCTTCGGCGGCATCAACCTCGAGGACATCAAGGCGCCGGAGTGTTTTGAAGTCGAAGAACGCCTCAAGGCTCGCATGAGCATACCGGTGTTCCATGACGACCAGCACGGCACCGCCATCATCGTCGCCGCCGCCGTGCTCAACGGGCTGGAATTCGCCGGCAAGACCATTTCGGACATCAAGGTCGTCACCTCCGGCGCGGGTGCCGCCGCCCTTGCCTGCCTCAACCTGCTCGTTTCGCTCGGAGTGCGCGTCGAGAACATCTGGGTCACCGACCGTTTCGGCGTCGCCTACAAGGGTCGTGTCGACGAGATGGACCGCTGGAAAGACCCTTATGTAAAGGACACCGAGGCGCGCACGCTGGCCGACGTCATTGCCGGCGCCGATGTCTTTCTCGGCCTCTCGGCCGCCGGCGTGCTGAAGCCGGAGCTGCTCCAACACATGGCGCCGAAGCCGTTGATCCTGGCGCTGGCCAATCCCAATCCGGAGATCATGCCGGAAGTGGCGCGCGCGGCGCGTCCTGACGCCATGATCTGCACCGGCCGCTCCGATTTTCCCAATCAGGTCAACAACGTCCTTTGCTTTCCTTACATCTTCCGTGGCGCGCTCGACTGCGGCGCCAGCGCCATCAATGAGGAGATGAAGATGGCGGCGGTGCGGGCGATCGCCGCCCTTGCCCGCGAAGAACCTTCCGATGTCGCCGCGCGCGCCTATTCGGGCGAGACACCGATCTTCGGACCCGAATTCCTGATCCCCTCGCCCTTCGACCCGCGCCTCATCCTGCGCATCGCGCCGGCCGTCGCCAGGGCAGCCTGCGAGACCGGTGTGGCGACGCGGCCGATCACCGACTTCGCCGCCTATATCGACAAGCTCAACCGCTTCGTCTTCCGCTCCGGCCTGGTGATGAAGCCGGTGTTCTCCTCCGCCAAGGCTTCCAGTGCCAAACGCGTCATCTACGCCGACGGCGAGGACGAGCGTGTCCTGCGTGCCGCCCAGGTTGTGCTTGAGGAAGGCATCGCCGAGCCGATCCTGATCGGCCGGCCGCATGTCATCGAAGTCAGGCTGAAGCGTTATGGCTTGCGCATCAAGCCTGGTGTCGATTTCGGCCTGATCAATCCAGAGGACGATCCGCGCTACCGCTACTATGTCGATCTCCTGATCGAGCTCGCCGGCCGCCGCGGCGTGACGACGGAGGCCGCGCGTACCATGGTGCGCACCGACAACACAGTGATCGCGGCGTTGGCACTGAAGCGCGGCGATGCCGACGCCATGGTCTGCGGCCTCGAAGGCCGTTTCGAGCGGCATTTGCGCAACGTGACGCTGATCATCGGGCCGCGCACCGGCATCAAGGACCGGGACCTGTCGACCCTTTCCATGCTGATCTCGCAGCGCGGCATCATCTTCCTCACCGACACCCACGTCTCCGTCGACCCGACGGCGGATGAAATCGCCGAGATGACCGTGCTGGCGGCGGAAGAAATCCAGCGTTTCGGCATCGAGCCGAAGGCGGCACTGCTGTCGCATTCGGATTTCGGCTCGCGCGATTCGCCGAGCGCGCTGAAGATGCGTCAGGCCGCGGCCATTCTGGCGCGCATCGCGCCGGAGCTGCAGTGCGACGGCGAAATGCATGCCGATTCCGCTTTGTCGGAGCATCTGCGCCAGCGCGTCTATCCGCATTCGCGTCTGAAGGGCGAAGCCAATCTCCTGGTGTTCCCGAACCTCGATTCGGCCAACATCACGCTGACGGCGCTGCGAGCCATGATGGATGCCCTGCATGTCGGCCCCATCCTTCTCGGCACCGACAAGCCGGCCCACATATTGACGCCCTCGGTAACCTCGCGCGGCGTCGTCAACATGACGGCGCTGGCAGTGGTCGAAGCCGCACACAAGGCGCAGGCGATCGCCAATCTGGACTGAACCGGCTCTCGCGACCGGATTGGTCCAGCCCCAGTTGATCAAAGCTAGGTAGCGCCGCGGACCGCGTTGGCCGGATTGAGTGTTGCGAACCAACAACTCTTAACCGTGAAGTCCGGCATCGAACGAATGCGGATTTCACGGGAAGGAGCAATTTGATATGGTCACGCCGTCTGATTAGGCGGTGAGAGTGTCATGAGAGCCCTGTTGCTCGCTTCGGCAATGCTGACTGTGACTGGCGTAGAGGCGTTCGCCGCCGACGCCATCGGGTTGGAGCCGGCCGTGTATGACTGGTCCGGCGTCTATGTCGGCGGGCATCTTGGCTATGGTTTTGGCAGCACCGACGGGACCTACAACCTGCCAAACACGCCAACGATCCGGGGCACGCAGGATTACGACATCGACGGCTTTCTGGGCGGCGTCCAGATCGGCTACAATTACCAGGTCAACTCCGCGGTTCTGGGGATCGAGGCCGATATTTCGGGCGCCGATATCAAGGGACATTCCGACGAGGTCAATGTAGGCGGAGGCGATGTCTACGACACCAAGGTGGATTGGTTCGGAACGATCCGTGCCAGGGCGGGCTACGCGTTCGACAGCACCCTTGTTTACGGGACCGGCGGCCTCGCTTTCGGAGGTGTCGAGAACCAATATCTCGATGGGCCCGCCAACAGCTATTCCGAAAAGAACACCAAGGTTGGCTGGACGATTGGCGCGGGGCTGGAGCAGGCAATCACCGATCATTGGTCGGCAAATGCCGAATATCGATATGTCGATCTGCGGGACCAGACCATCAACTACGGACCCAACTCCAATACGACCTTCGACAACACGTTCAGTACCGTCAGAATCGGGATGAACTACAAGTTCTGACGGCCCGCCCGGCCATTGCCGGGACTGATGGGCGCCATCCAATGCGCGCCGCTTCTCAGCCGGCGACAAGGCGACTTCCGAAATGGACGATTAACCGCGAACGGGTTAGCCTTGGCGACCAGAAGACAAGCGGGATCGAGACGGATGGCAAGCGGAGGTTTGAAGCAGGCGCATGCTGCCGTGCTGCTCGGCATCCTGCTGTCCGGCGCAGCGGTCAGCGAGCCGCAGGCCGCTTCACGGATCTGCCGGCAACTGGAGGCCGACCTCGCCGCGGCCTCACGCGGCGGTGGCGGTGGCCCGGCACTGGTCCGGAAATATGACGCCGCGATCGAAAGGCAGCGCGAACAGATCTCGAAGGCTCGCGGTCAGGCGAACAATGCCGGCTGCGGGTTCTCGTTGTTTTCGCGCAACATCAACCAGTGTGCCGGGCTGAATGCCACCATCGAGCGCATGAACGCCAATCTCGACAGTTTGCAAACCAAGCGTGCCCAACTCGCCGGCGGCGGCGGTTCACGCCGCGACCGGGGCCGCATCCTGGCGGCGCTCGATGCCAATGACTGCCGTGACGATGCGGCGGCACCCCGCCGCGCGCCTCCGCAGGAAGCCAATCGTGAAGAAGGGGGTAATGCCAACCTCTTCGACCAGCTTTTCGGCGGCAACCGGCAGATCGATACGCTGGACCAGCCTGACGATTCCGGCGAGGAACGCGATGTCAGCCGCGTCCTCAACCAGCCCGGCATTCCTGACGTTGCGAGCAACGGCGGCGAATTCCACACCAGTTGCGTGCGCACTTGCGACGGCTATTTCTTCCCCATGTCGAACGCAGCCTCGGCCGGCGATTTCGAGCGCGACCAGAAGAATTGCGAATCGGCCTGCCCCGGCACGGAGATGCAGGTCTTCTATTCGCGCGGCATGGACGACGATTCGGCATCGATGACGTCATCGGTCACCGGCAGGCCCTATGGCGAACTGCCGACCGCCTATCTCTACAAACAGGCCAACATGTCGCGGCCACCCGCTTGCGGCTGCAATGCCGCGCAGAATTTCCAGATCATTGGCGGCAACCCGCCAAGCCAGCAACAATCACCGCCCGAACCGGATACGGCGCCGATTGTTCCGGTGCCGGCCTCGAAGCCTGATCCGGGTGCCGACCCCGAGACCTTGGCCAATATGGATGGCGGGCTCGATCGTGAAGCCATCAAGCGCCTTTCGGCCAAGCCGGTGGCATCGCCCGTTTCGGCCGTGCCCCCGGAACAGCGCAAGGTCAGGGTCGTCGGGCCAACGTTCCTTCCCGACCCATCAGCGGCAATAGATCTGCAAGCTCCGGCCCCGAAGGCAGTCCGGTAAGGGCAAGCCTGAGCGGCATGAACAGCGATTTGCCCTTGCGGCCGGTCGCTTCCCTGATCTTGCCGGTCCAATCCTTCCAGACCGTCCCGTTCCATGGCTCCTCAGGCAGGAGATCGAGCGCATGGTGCAGAAAATCGCGGTCGTCGTCGGAAAATTCGGGCTTCTCCTGCGGCCCTTCGCGCAGGACACGCCACCAGGCAACCGCATCGGCCAGCCGGTCGATATTGCCGCGCACCGCCAGCCAGAACGGTTCGGCGTGTTCGCCGGAAATACCCAGCACCATCAGCCGGTCCCGCGCCTCGTCGAACGGCATACGATGCAGCAGCACCCGGTTGAGCACGAACAATTCGGCCGGATCGAACTTGGACGACGATTTCGAGGTCGCGGCCGGGTCGAAATGGCCGGCGAGTTCGGCCAAGTCATGCGCGGCCGCGACATTCTCCGACGTGCCGACCAGCACGGCCAGCGAAGCGACGGCCATCGGCTCGATGCCGTCCTCGCGCAGGCTCTCGATGGAAAGCGCGCCGGTGCGCTTCGACAGCCCCTCGCCCGAGACGGTGGTCAGGAGATTGTGGTGGCCGAAGACCGGCGGCTCGGCACCCAGCGCCTTGAACAGCGCGATCTGCACGCCGGTGTTCGTGACATGATCGTCGCCGCGGATGACGTGGCTGACGCCCATCTCGATGTCGTCGACGACGGAGGGCAGCGTGTAGAGATAAGTGCCGTCCTCACGCACCAGAACCGGATCGGACAGCGAAGCCAGATCCACCGTCTCCTCGCCACGCACCAGATCGTCCCAGTGGATATCGGTACGCACCGGCTGCAGCGGATCGCTGGAGAAATTGGGCAGCAGGAAACGCCAGTGGGGCCGGCGCCCGTCGGCCTGATATTCGGCCACCTGCTCTGTCGTCAGCGCCAACGCCTCGCGGCCATAGACCGGCGGCAGGCCTCGCGTGCGGCGCACCTTGCGCCTGAGATCGAGTTCTTCCGGCGTTTCGTAGCAGGCGTAGAGGACACCCGCCGCCTTCAGCCGCTCGACCGCCGCGTCATAGATTTCGAAGCGCCGCGACTGATACTCGGTGGCATCCGGGAAAATCCCCAGCCAGTGCAGGTCGTAAAGGATGGCGTCGGCGAATTCCTGCTTCGAGCGGGCGATGTCGGTGTCGTCGAAGCGCTGGATGAAGCGGCCCTTGTTGTTGAGGGCAAACAACCAGTTGAACAGAGCGGTGCGCGCATTGCCGATATGGATGCGGCCGGTCGGTGACGGGGCGAAACGAACGGTAACTGTCATGAGCGGGGCGTACCGGATGCCTTTGTGATTGACAAGATGCGCCCCCGCGCCGTGCCGCAGACATAGAACATGGCGGCTGGAATGAAAAGACCGGCCGGATGCGTCTCTGGCGGCGCACATGGGCAGCGGCCAGTCTGGCAGCGCCGACGATGAAGATGGCCCCCGGCCGAAGCCGGAGGCCATGTCAGGTCAGCTGACCAGACCTTTGGTCAGCTCCAGCGCCTGGCGCTCGAACAGGCGGCGGTAGATGCCGCCCTTCAGGCGGATCAAATCGTCATGCGAGCCTTCCTCGACGATCTTGCCGCGATCGAAGACCAACAGCCTGTCGAGCGCCCTCACCGTCGAAAGCCGATGCGCGATGACCAGCGTCGTGCGGCCGACCATCAGCCGTTCCATCGCCTGCTGGATCAGCACCTCGGATTCCGAATCGAGGCTCGACGTCGCCTCGTCCAGGATCAGGATGCGCGCATCGGCCAGGAAAGCGCGGGCAATCGCCACACGCTGCCGCTCGCCGCCCGACAGCTTCACGCCACGCTCGCCGACCAGCGTGCCATAGCCCTTCGGCAGGTTGGCGATGAAGTCGTGCGCGCTCGCCAGCCTGGCGGCATGCTCGATCTCGTCCTGCGTTGCGCCTGGCCTGCCATAGGCGATGTTTTCCGCCAGGGAACGGTGGAACAGGATCGGTTCCTGCTGGACGATCGCGATCTGGCCGCGCAGCGACGCCTGGGCGACCTGCGAGATATCCTGGCCGTCGATCACGATCTTGCCCGCGCCGACGTCATAGAGCCGCTGGATGAGCTTGACGAATGTCGTCTTGCCCGAACCCGAGTGACCGACCAGCCCGACACGCTCACCCGGCGCGATGTCGACCGAAAAGTCGTGGTAGAGCGGCGACCGGTGATTACCGTAGTGAAAGGTGACGTCGTCGAAGGCAATGTGGCCCTGCGTGATGGCAATCGGTCCGGCGCCGGGCTGATCCTCAATGCCCAGCGGTTCCGACTGGAAATCGACCAGTTCCTCCATGTCGTTGATCGAACGCTGCAAATTGCGGATATGCGTGCCGATATCCCTGAGATAGCCTTGCAGGACGAAGAACGAGGTCAGTACGAAAGCGACATCGCCGGCGCTCGCCTGCCCCCATGACCACAGCATCAGCGCCAGGCCGATCACCGCGGCCCGCATGACCAGCAGCAGCGCCCCTTGCGTGGTGCCGTTGATGGTGCCGCGCACCCAGGTCCGCCGTGTGCGGGCGCGCCATTTGGCGACCACCCTGGCGAGGCGGCGCTCCTCGCGTTCCTCTGCGCCAAAGCCCTTGACCACGGCGTTGCAGCTCACTGCGTCGGCCAGCGAGCCACCGAGACGCGTGTCCCAGGTGTTGGCAAGCCTTGCCGCCGGCGCGACATAGCCGAGCGACAGCATCGCCGTCACCACGATGAACAGCACCGAGCCGGCAGCAACGACCGCGCCCATCAGCGGCCAGAACCAGCCGAGCAGCAGCGTCGAACCAGCAAGCATCACCACCGACGGCAACAGCGCGATCAGGACGGTGTCGTTGAGCAGGTCGAGCGCCCACATGCCGCGCGTCACCTTGCGCACCGTCGAGCCGGCAAAACTGTTGGCATGCCAATCGGTCGAAAAGCGCTGAACGCGATGGAAGGCGTCCGCCGCGATGTCGGCCATCATCTTGAGTGTCAACTCAACGATGCCCATGAAGGCAAGATTGCGCAACACGACACCAGTCAGCGCCAGGGCCATCAAGATGAAAAATGCCGTCATCGCGGCGTTCCAGGCAATGGTATCCGCTCCGGCGCTGCTGGCGACGGCGTCGACCAGCCGGCCGGAATAGAGCGGTGTCAGCACGTCGGCCAGTGTCGACAGCAGGAAACCGCCCATGATCAGCGAAAGCCGCCAGGGCTGGCGCCGCCAATGGGTTAGTGTGAAGCCAAGAACGCTGCGAAAGGCGCTCGCGCGCAAATCGATCTTGAAACGAGCCATGATGTCATCCGGGCGCAAACGAGCCCGATCCCAGTAAGGTCGAAAGTTGAAAACCGCGCGGGGCTAGTTGCCCGTGAATGCGGAGGTTCGACTATGGTAGGTTGCCTGCCCATGGGCGGCGACCGGCAGCGGCAAATGCCTTTTCTGCGTCCGGTATGGTTCCGATACTTCGGAACACCGGCGCAGACCTAGGCCTCGCGGCCTCGCATAACGATGTCAAATCCTGGCATTCGGTCCTCCCTGAAGGGAATCGCGGAAATGCCCTTATAGGGATGCTTCGATCGCTCGCCAAGGCAAGCCACGGCCAAAAGCACTTCTGGCCCAGCCGATGAGGCGATTTTGCAACAGTCGAGGCTTGTGCCTATCGTCGTTGCAGGGTGTTCACCCCGCACGCCATCAGCAGGTCGCAGGTCGCTCGGAAATCGATCCGCGACAGTCGGCATGGTTGCACACTCGCCCGCGGCATCGCGCAATCGCGCTCAGCAAGCGAAAGGACGCCTATCCACGATCCCTGAAACGGTTGGTGATGGGATAGCGGCGGTCGCGGCCAAAATTCTTCCTGGTGATCTTCACACCCGGCGCCGCCTGCCGGCGCTTGTATTCGGCGATGTAGAGCAAGTGCTCGATGCGCGTCACCGTCGCCCGGTCATGGCCGCGTGCGACGATGTCGTCGACGCCCATCTCGTTCTCGACCAGGCATTCCAGAATATCGTCCAGCACCGGATAGGGCGGCAGCGAATCCTGGTCGGTCTGGTTCTCGCGCAGTTCGGCCGACGGCGCCTTGTCGATGATGTTCTTCGGGATCACCTCGCCCGAAGGTCCGAGCGCGCCCGGCGGCACATGGCTGTTGCGCCAGCGCGACAGCGCATAGACCTGCATCTTGTAAAGGTCCTTGATCGGATTGAAGCCGCCATTCATGTCGCCATAGAGTGTGGCGTAGCCGACCGACATCTCGCTCTTGTTGCCCGTGGTGACCACCATCGAGCCGAACTTGTTGGAGATCGCCATCAGGATGGTGCCGCGCGCGCGGCTCTGCAAATTCTCCTCGGTGATGCCTTCCTTGGTGCCTTCGAACAACTGCGTCAGCGTGTGCAGAAATCCTTCGACCGGCTCGAAGATCGGCACGATGTCATAGCGGCAGCCGAGCGCACGGGCGCAGTCCTCGGCATCCCTCAGCGAGTCCTTCGAGGTGTAGCGATAAGGCATCATGACGGCACGCAGCCGCTCCTCGCCGAGCGCGTCGACCGCAAGGGCGGCACAGATCGCCGAATCGATGCCGCCGGACAGGCCAAGCACCACATTCTTGAAGCCGTTCTTGTTGACGTAGTCGCGCAGGCCGAGCATGCAGGCGCGATAGTCGGCCTCCTCCTTGTCCGGGATTTTCGACATCGGTCCTTGCGAACAGATCCAGCCGCTATCAGTACGTTTCCAGGTGGTGATGTCGACCGCGTCCTCGAACTGGCTCATCTGGAAGGCGAGCGTCTTGTCGGCCCCGATAGCGAAGGAGGCGCCGTCGAAGATCAGCTCGTCCTGGCCGCCGAGCTGGTTGGCATAGATCATCGGTAAGCCGCATTCGATGACTTGCTTGATGACGACCTGGTGGCGAACGTCGATCTTGGCGCGATAGTAAGGCGAACCGTTCGGCACCAGCAGGATTTCCGCGCCGCTTTCGGCCAGCGTCTCGCAGATGCCGACTTCGCCCCAGATGTCCTCGCAGATCGGTATGCCGATGCGCACGCCACGGAAGTTGACCGGCCCCTGTATCTCAGGCCCGGCCTGGAAGACGCGCTTCTCATCGAACTCACCGTAGTTCGGCAGGTCGAGCTTGTAGCGTTCGGCGATGATCTTGCCGCCATCGGCGAAGACGATGGAATTATGCGTGCCGCTCTTGCGCTTCAGCGGCGTGCCGATGATGACGCCAGGACCGCCATCGGCGGTATCGGCTGCAAAGTCCTCGGCGGCGCGCTCGCATGCCCTGAGGAAGGCCGGCTTCAGCACCAGATCCTCCGGCGGATAGCCTGCAAGGAAAAGCTCGGTGTAGAGCACGAGATCGGCGCCCTGCCGGGCGGCATCCGCCCTCGCCTCGCGCGCCTTGGCGAGATTGCCGGCGACGTCGCCGACGGTCGGGTTGAGCTGGGCGATGGCGATACGCAGTATGTCGAGCTTCCTGATCATGCTGCTGACTTAGCGCGGCAGAATTCACCTCGCAATGGCGTTCGCTTGGACCAATTCAGGCCGTCAATCGTCGCCCATATAGTCGCGCAACGATTGCGGAGAGTGGTTTTCGCCGATCGACATCGCCAGGATACGCGAGATGTGCCGGCGCGGCAGGCCCGTGTCGGCCACCCATCGGTTGATCTGGATCTGGATCTTGTCGAGGTCCTTCTTCGATGTCGGATTTTCGGCGATGTCGAGGTCCGCGTCGCGAAGGGCGGCCGCCATGTCGGCCGAAATGACGAAAGCATCCCAGCCCAGCCAACGCAGGAAATACTGGCCGGTGTTGCCGCCGAGCCGGCTGCCATGCTTGCCCAGATAGGCCATCAGCCCGACCTGATCATCGGCGGGCCATTCGGCGAGAAAATTGCCGAAGCCGCCATGTTCCCTGGACACGCGTTCGACGAAAGCGGCGTTGTCGCGAACGGATTTGATCTTTTGCGGATTGCGCACGATGCGTTGATCCGACGCCAGGTCGTGCCAGAAATCGTCAGGCTGGAACAACAGCCGCTTGGGCTCGAAGCGTAGGAACGCCTCTTCGAATCCAGGCCATTTCTGCTCGATGACCCGCCAGACGAAGCCGGCCGCGAAGACCCGCTCGGTCATCGTCGAGAGGATACGGTCATCGGTGATGTCGGCCACCGCCGCATTGTCGGGCATCGGCCCCAACAGGGAGGTCAGTTCCGCCTCACCGCCCTTGCGATTTGCCGCGCGATCGCGAATTTTCTTGAAGTCGGCCATCGGTCCCCTCGGTTCGCTTCAATCTAGCACTTCCCGCCCGGACCGGCAGCCTCTACCTCTAGCGCAGCAAAGCGCTTGGAGACGGCCATGAACAAGACGATCGACGATCTGGCGAACCGCTGGCTGAGGCGAAAGCCCGATGGGCTGAGCCAACTCGAAAGCCGGGTGCTGCAAAGCACCATCGAGCGTACCACCATCACCAGGGACATCAACAAGGCCGTCGCCTTCCACCAGACCTTTGGTGACCGCCTTGCCGATGCGATCGCCCGCATCGGCGGCTCCTGGTCCTTCATCCTGACCTTTGTCGCCTTCCTGATCGTGTGGACATCAGGCAATGTCTGGCTGTTGTCGCGCGATGCGTTCGACCCCTACCCCTTCATCTTCCTCAACCTCGTGCTCTCTATGGTCGCCGCCTTGCAGGCGCCGGTGATCATGATGGCGCAGAACCGCCAGACCGAACGCGACCGCATCGATGCCGCCCACGACTACGAGGTCAATCTGAAAGCCGAGATCGAGATCATGGCGCTGCATGAGAAAATGGATGAGCTGCGCCACAGCCAGATCATCGGCATGCGCGACGAGATCGTGCGGCTGGCGGAAGTGGTCAAGCGGATCGATGAAAGACTGTCGCAACAGTCGGCGTCATGACCGAGACGATCCACCATTTCATCGAACAATACGGGTTGCTGGCGGTTTTTCTCGGTTGCGTGGCCGAAGGCGAAAGTGCCGCGATCCTGGGCGGCTTCTTCGCTCACCAGCATGTCTTCGTGCTGTGGCATGCCTTTGTCGCGGCGGCGCTGGGCGCCTTCGCCGGCGACACCTTCTTCTTCATCCTCGGCAGGAGTTTCGCCGATAATCGCCATGTCGTGAAACTGCGCCGGCGGCCAGGCTTTCGCCGCGCCTACCGCCTGCTCAACACCCATCCCAACATCTTCGTGCTGTCGAACCGCTACGTCTACGGCATGCGCCTGGTCGGCGGCGTCGCGGCCGGCCTTTCGACCATAGCGGCGCCGCGCTTCGTCGTTCTCAACGCCATTTCATCGGTGATCTGGGCGGTGCTGTTCAGCACGATCGGCTATGTCTTCGGACTGGGAGCCGAACAGTTGATTGGCCAGGCGCTGCTGCGCCACGAGCGGCTGTTCGTCGGGCTTGGCATCGGCCTTGCCGTGGCCGTGCTTGCCTGGCTTGTCGCCCGCCACATCGCCAAGCGGGAGCGCGACCGGGAGCAGTGAACCGCTTCTCTCCTCGCGAGGAAAATCAGATGGAAGCGCCGGTGATCCGCTCGATGAGAGCGATACTCCAGACGCCGGCAACGATCACGACCGAAATCAGCACCGCCAGCGAGCCGCAGTCCTTGGCCAACTGGATATCGACATTGAACTCGCGGCTGAACGCGTCGCAGGCCGCCTCGATGCCGGTGTTCAGCACCTCCACCATGATCAGCAGCAGCACCGCACCGATGAGCAAGGCGTAACCGCGCCAGGAGACCGAGACGAACCAGCCAGCGGGCAAGGCCAGCACCAGGAGCATCAGTTCCTGCTGGAAAGCCTTCTCGCTGACCGCAAGCTTGCGAAATGCCCGCACCGAATTGATAAAAGCATCGATCAGCCGCTGCATGCCAAGGCCCCTCTCGGAATCACCGGCCCGGGATAAAGCAATGCCCCGATCAATGGAATAAGGCTGATCGCCCAAAATTCATTTGCCCGACAGTACCTTGATCGACGGTGTCGACATTTCAAACTGGGGCAGCCCGTCGTCGATCGAATAGTAGTCGCCTTTGTCGCCGACGAAGATATGGCATTCGCCCTTGAGCTCTGTCGGCGTGTCGAACGATCCCGCCAGGACCGAGATATAAGCGTCGTCCCGTGGCTTCCAGAACAGCAGCGAGCCGCATGTCTTGCAAAAGCCGCGCTTGGCAAAGGAAGAAGCCTCGTACCAAGTGATGCTTTCCGTGCCGTCGATCACGATGTCGGGGTCGGCGACATTGGTCGCGGCATAGAAATGCCCGCTCTGTTTACGGCATTGCGAACAATGGCAGTAGACAACCCCACGCAGCGCGCCACTTGTGCGGAAGCGGACCGCTCCGCACAGACATGATCCCTGGTGACTGTTGCTCATTTCGCCACTCCTCGAAGAAACCTCTTCCAGCATCACTGTCAGGATTCCAGCTTCGCCGTGATTACGCGCAAGCAAATACGACATCGACTGGCGTGACGAATTCGAAATTCAGTTTCATTTGCGACAGCACACCGCGGAACTTCGAATTCAAGACCACCAAACTGAGTGCTGTCCCGCGATGGCAATGCAAAACTTTACGCGCGTACAGCGACACGTAGAGAAAATCTGTGGAAGTCGTGCGAATTAAGGAAACTTTAGCGCTGACGCAACTATGATCTCACAAGCGAAGGGTGCGGATGGGGCCGCGCCTCTTCGCAAGTTGTTCTGGAGCATTGGGTAGCGCTCCCCAGGTCGGCGATCAATGGAACCCGCGAATTCTGCGTCGGGATCCGACGGGAAGAGTGAATCAGACATGCAGCCGGCAGCAGCCCCGACCGAACGAAGCACCGATATCGCAACCACCGTTGTCGCCACCATGCGCCAACTTGGCGTACTCGGTGTGCCACGCAACTACGAGATTTTCTATGAGGCCTTGAGCGGTACCAACCGCGAGCTCAGCCTCGCCGTCGTATCGCTGAGCAACCGGCCGACGCAGGACGAGATCGACCAGATCGGGCGCACCTTCTTCGCCCATAACCATGGCCCTGGCATCGTCGAGCATGCCAGAGACATCATCGCCCGAGAACTCGAGGAGGTCGCGTCGCTCCTGCGCAGCGAGCGCAGCCACATCGAAAAATACGGCAGAATCCTCGACGAGACATCGAGCGGCCTGAGCAACCGCAGCCTTCTCTCCCAGGATCTTCTGCAAAAGATCGCCAACGCAATGACGACCGCGACCAATTCGACGATCGATCACGGCCGGCAGATCGCCTCGACGCTCAGCGACAAGACGGCAGAGCTCGAGAGCGTCAAGTCGAAGCTCGAGGAATACAAGCGGCTGGCCGACACGGATCCGTTGACCCAGATCTGGAACCGCCGCGCCTTCGACAAGGAAATCACCAGGATCTACAACAGCACCAAGGGTATCCTGTTCAATGCCCTGGTTCTTGTCGATATCGATCGGTTCAAGGACATCAACGACCGCTACGGCCATCCTGTCGGCGACAAGATCATCCAAATCATCGCCGAGATTTTCCAGACCAGCATTCGCAGCGACATGTTCGTCGCCCGCACCGGCGGCGAGGAGTTCGCGCTGATCATCGAGGGCGCCAGCGAGGACGCAACCTACGAGATCGCGGAACGCATTCGTGCCCTGATCGAGCAGACGCCGTTCACCAGTAGCCAGACCGGGATGAACTACGGCACGGTGACGGTGTCGATGGGCATCTGCATGGCGTCCGAGGCCGAAGGCCCCGAAGACCTCTACACCAAGGCGGATCGCGCGCTCTATCGCTCGAAAGTCGGTGGCCGCAACCGCATTACCAGGCATTCGGCCATGGCAGGGCGCACCGGCAAGAGCTGGCTGCTCTACAAGCAAGACTGAAGCCTTTGCTTTTTTCCGGTCGCGCCAGCGCGGTCGAAGGAACAAACAAAAAAGCTGAAAATGGAAAAGGCGCCGGGTTTCCCAGGCGCCTTTCCTTTATCGATCCAATTGGCCAGGCTCAGCCGTTCGCGACTTGCCTGTGCTGCACCGGGTGGCTCTTCTTCAACAAGTCCGAGACCAGGAAGGCCAGTTCGATCGCCTGGTCGGCGTTGAGGCGCGGATCGCAATGGGTGTGGTAGCGGTCCTGCAACTCCTCGGCGGTGATGGCACGCGCGCCACCGGTGCATTCGGTGACGTTCTTGCCGGTCATCTCGACATGGATGCCGCCCGGATGGGTGCCTTCGGCGCGGTGCACCTCGAAAAAGGTCTGCACCTCCTTCAGGATGCGGTCGAAGGGCCGTGTCTTGTAGCCGGCCGCTTCGATCGTGTTGCCATGCATCGGATCCGACGACCAGACCACGCTGCGGCCTTCCTTCTGCACCGCGCGCACCAGCTTCGGCAGATGGTCGGCAACCTTGTCCGAACCGAAGCGGGCGATCAGTGTCAGCCGCCCCGGCTCGTTCTCGGGGTTCAACAGGTCGATCAGTTCCAGCAGGCCGTCCGGCGTCAGCGACGGACCGCATTTCAGGCCGAGCGGGTTCTTGATGCCGCGGCAATATTCGACATGCGCGTGGTCGGGCTGGCGCGTGCGGTCGCCGATCCAGATCATATGGCCCGACGTGGCGTACCAGTCGCCGGAGGTCGAATCGACACGGGTCAGCGCCTCCTCGTAGCCGAGCAGTAGCGCCTCGTGGCTGGTGTAGAAGTCGGTTTCGCGCAGCGCGAAATTGGTTTCGGACGTAATGCCGACCGCGCGCATGAAATCCATCGTCTCGGTGATGCGGTTGGCGAGCGACTCGTATTTTTCGCCCTGCGGGCTATCGGAGACGAAACCGAGCATCCAGCTATGCACATTCTCCAGGTTGGCATAGCCGCCTTGCGCGAAGGCGCGCAAAAGGTTGAGCGTCGCCGCGGACTGGCGGTAGGCCATTTCCTGGCGCGCCGGATCGGGAATACGCGACTTGGCGTCGAACTCGATGCCGTTGATGATGTCGCCGCGGTAGCTCGGCAGCGTCACGCCGCCCTTGGTCTCGTTGTCGGACGAGCGCGGCTTGGCGAATTGGCCGGCGACGCGGCCCACCTTCACCACCGGCTGCGCACCGGCAAAGGTCAGCACGACCGACATCTGCAGGAAGACGCGGAAGAAGTCGCGGATGTTGTCCGCGCCATGTTCGGCAAAACTCTCGGCGCAGTCGCCGCCCTGGAGCAGGAAGGCGTCACCGGCGGCGACAGCCGCGAGTTGCTTCTTCAGCTTGCGCGCCTCGCCGGCGAAGACCAGCGGCGGAAAGGTGGCGAGTTGGGCTTCCGTGTTCTTCAGCGCGGCAAGGTCCGGATAAGCGGGAACCTGCTTGATCGGCTTTGCTCTCCACGAATTCGGCGACCATTTCGTCATCGCTGCACCCAACGCTCTTTCCGGCGAACACCCTTGCCCGCCATTTCAGCCCCTAAATGGGGTGGCGGCTCCATACACGAAGCCGATTTCCTATTCTAGACTGGAATTTCGGTGGTGGCGAATGGCTTGACGCCCCCAGCACGGCCCGAAAGGCGAGATCAGGCCGCCTTCTCCGCCAACTTCGCCAGTTGCGTCATGACGACAGCCGAGCCCGCCAGGCGCTTCTCAGCCGTCGGCCAGTCGCGGATGAAGACCACGCTATGATCGGCCCGGATCTTGGCCAGCGAACCCTGCTCGCCAATATACTTGACCAGTCCGACCGGGTTCGAAAACTCGCGCATGCGGAAATGGATGACGACGCCCTTCGGCCCGGCGTCGAGCTTCTCGACATTGGCCTTGCGGCAGAGGGCTTTGATGAAGACGATCTTGAGGAGATGCTTCACCTCGTCCGGCAGCGGTCCGAAACGGTCGATCAGCTCGGCGCCGAAGGCGTCGATCTCCTCGGTGGTTTCGAGATCGCCGAGACGGCGATAAAGAGCCAGCCTGAGCTGCAGGTCCGGCACGTAGCCTTCCGGGATCATCACGGCGGTGCCGACGGCGATCTGCGGCGACCAGCCGCCATCCTGGACCTCGCCGGTGTCCTTCACCTCGGCCACCGCTTCCTCCAGCATCTGCTGGTAGAGCTCGAAGCCGACCTCCTTGATATGCCCGGACTGTTCTTCTCCGAGAAGATTGCCGGCGCCCCTGATGTCGAGGTCATGGCTGGCGAGTTGGAAGCCGGCACCGAGCGTGTCGAGCGATTGCAGCACCTTCAGCCGGCGCTCGGCCGTGTCGGTCAGCTTGCGGTTGGCCGGCAGGGTGAACAGCGCATAGGCGCGCACCTTCGAGCGCCCGACGCGGCCGCGCAACTGGTAGAGTTGCGACAGGCCGAACATGTCGGCGCGGTGGATGATCAGCGTGTTGGCGGTCGGGATGTCGAGACCGGATTCGACGATGGTGGTCGACAGAAGCACATCGTACTGGCCGTCGTAGAAGGCGTTCATGATGTCGTCGAGTTCGCCCGGAGGCATCTGGCCGTGGGCCACCGCGACTTTCAGTTCAGGCACGGATTCCTTCAGGAAATCATGGATTTCCGAGAGATCGCTGATACGCGGAACCACATAGAAGGAATGGCCGCCGCGATAGCGCTCGCGCAGCAGCGTCTCGCGAATGACCAACGGATCGAACGGTGAGATGAAGGTCCGCACCGCCATGCGGTCAACCGGTGGCGTGGCGATCAGCGACAGTTCGCGCACGCCGGTCAGGGCCAGTTGCAGCGTGCGCGGAATTGGCGTCGCCGACAGCGTCAGCACGTGGACGTCGGTCTTCAGGTCCTTCAGCCGCTCCTTGTGCTTGACACCGAAATGCTGCTCCTCGTCGATGATCAGCAGGCCGAGATTCTTGAACGAGATCGCGGCGCCCAGCAGCGCATGGGTACCGACGACGATGTCGACCTGCCCTTCGGCAATGCCCTTCTTGGTCTCGGCCAGGTCCTTGGCACCGACCAGCCGCGAGGCCTGGGCGACACGGATGGGAAGCCCTGAGAAACGCTGCGAGAATGTCTTGAAATGCTGGCGCGACAACAGTGTCGTGGGCACCACCACCGCGACCTGAAACCCTTCCATCGCCGCGATGAAGGCGGCGCGCAGCGCCACTTCGGTCTTGCCGAAGCCGACGTCGCCACAGATCAGCCGGTCCATCGGCTTGCCGGCGCCAAGGTCATCGCGCACCGAGTCGATCGCCGTCTGCTGGTCGTCAGTTTCCTCGTAGGGGAAACGGGCGGCAAACTCGTCATAGAGGCCTTCGGCTGGCACCAGCGGCGGTGCGGCGCGCATCTGCCGCTCGGCGGCGATGCGGATCAGCTGTCCGGCCATGTCGAGCAGGCGCCGTTTCAGCTTGGCTTTGCGCGACTGCCAGGCGCCGCCGCCGAGCTTGTCCAGCGTTGCCTCGGCTGTGTCGGAGCCATAGCGCGACAGCAGCTCGATGTTTTCCACCGGCAGGAACAGCCGGTCGTCGCCGGCATAGTGGATTTCCAGGCAGTCATGGGGCGCGCCGACCGCTTCGATGGTGCGCAGGCCGATAAAACGGCCAATGCCGTGGTCGGTATGGACGACAATGTCACCGGCCGACAGCGCCGAGGCCTCGGCAATGAAATCGGAAGCACGCTTCTTGCGCTTCGAGCGGCGGATCAGCCGGTCGCCCAGAATGTCCTGTTCGGCGACAACGACCAGCTTTTCAGTCTCAAAGCCGGATTCCAGTGGCAAAACCGCCAATGCGGCCTGTCCCGGCTCGAGCTGTTCTGCCTCCGCCAGCGTCCCGACCTGTTTGAGATTGCCGAGATGGTGCTCGGCCAGGATCTGGCCAAGCCGGTCGAGCGAGCCTTCGGTCCAGCCGGCAATGACGACCCGGCGGCGCGCCGCGCGCTCGTCGGCTATGTGCCGGACGACGACATCGAAGACATTGACGTTCGGATCGGCTCGCTCCTCGACGAAGCTGCGACCGTGGCGCGAGCCGGCGTGGAAGACTTTCTTACCCCCAACGTCGGGCGCATCGAACACGGTAAAGTCGATGTCCTCGCGCTCGCCAAGCGATGCCTTGAGATTCTCCGGCGAGAGATAGAGCAGGTCCGGCGCAACAGGCTTGTAGGGCACCGCATCCCTAAGCGCCCCTTCAGCCTGCTTTTTGCGCGCCTCGTAGTGGTCGAGGATCAGCGTATGGCGTTCGGCAAGCGCCTCATGCGCCAGATGGTCGAAAACCACAGGTGCGTCGGGCAGGTAGTCGAAAACCGTCTCCAGCCGCTCATAGAAGAACGGCAGCCAATGCTCCATGCCGGCGAAGCGCCGCCCTTCGCTGACCGCCGCGTAGAGCCCGTCGTCACGCGATGGCGCACCAAAGGCTTCGATATAGGCGCGGCGGAAGCGGCTGATGGTTTCGGGCGTCAGCGCCACTTCGCTCATCGCCTGCAGCGCCATCGACTTGCGCTGGCCGGTGGTGCGCTGCGTGGCGGCGTCGAAGACGCGGATCGATTCCAGCGTGTCGCCGAAGAAATCGAGCCTCAGCGCCTCGGTCCAGCCGGGTGCGAAGAGGTCGAGAATGCCGCCGCGCACCGCGAATTCGCCGATGCCGCGCACGGTCGGCACCCGCTCGAATCCCGACGTCTCCAGCCGCGCGATCAGCGCATTCATGTCGATCTGGTTGCCGGGTCTGGCGTGGAAGGTCTGCGCCTCGACAAGCTCAGCGGGCGGGATGCGCTGCAGCAGCGCATTGGCGGTGGTGAGAATGACGGCACGGTGCGGTTTCTTCGCCAGCGCGATCATGGCGGTCAGCGCATCGAGGCGCTTGGCGGCGGCATCGGAACCGGGCGACACACGATCGTATGGCAGGCAGTCCCAGGCAGGCAGCTCCAGCACAGGCAGGCCGGGCGCGACGAAGGACAGCGCCTCGACGATGGAAGGCAGGCGCTGACCGTCGCGGGCCACGAACAACACCGGCTTGTCGGGTGCGATCTCGAGCGCCGTCTGTACCAGCGCGAAGGCCTCGTAGCCGTCGGCGACACCGTCGACGATGAACTGGCCGGCGCGGCCCTTCGGCAAGCCAATGGTGGGAATGAGAGCCATCAAATCACGGTCTTGTTTATCGCAATTCCGGACGGAAAACCGCTTCGCACTTTTCCTGGAATTGCTTTTGTTCAGAATGTCATGGTCCGGCGGGACGCCAGGATTTTTTGCAGGACGGCACAATCGATCTCCGCCGGCACCGGGCGTTCGCCCGTGACCAGCGGCAGGAAATCTGTGTCGACAATATCGAGGAGCCTCTCATATTGGTCGATTTCCTCGGCGGTCAAGGTGCCGATCTCGGCATCGGCGAAGGTGCCGAGGATGAGGTCCATCTCGCGCATGCCGCGATGCCAGGAACGGAACAACAGCTTGCGGCGGTGGGCGTCCAGCCCCTCGCTTGATCGTTTCGTTCCGGTCATTGTGCCGCATCCTCGCTTCAAGCGGCGCATATAGCGTGGATAGTGGGCGGTGTCAGCCTTGCGCTGCGGCCGTCGCGACATAAGCTGACATCATGCGTCCTTCCATCCTCGATCCCCTGTTTGTCCCGATCACCTCGCTTGCCGGCGTCGGGCCGAAAGTTGGCGTGCTTATCGAAAAGGTGGTTGTGGCCGATCTCGGCGATCGCGCCGCGCGCGCCGGCGATCTTCTGTTCGTGCTGCCGCACACCGTCATCGACCGCCGCAGCCGGCCTGGCATCGCGCTTGCCGCGGAAGGCGCCATCGTGACGCTCGAGCTGCGCATAGACCGCCACCAGCCGCCGCCGCGCGGCAACAGGTCGGTGCCCTACCGGGTATACGCCCATGACGATACCGGCGAAATCGGCCTGACCTTCTTCCATGCCCATGCCGCCTATCTCGAAAAAGCAATGCCGGTGGGCGAGCATGTCGTGGTGTCGGGCCGTATGGAATGGTTCAACGGACGCCCGACCATGGTCCATCCCGACCATATCGCACTCGCCAGCGAAGCCGAGAACCTGCCGCTGGTCGAGCCGGTCTATCCGCTGACGGCGGGGCTCTCCGGCAAGGTTTTGCGGCGTGCGATCGGCCAGGCGCTCGGCCGCCTGCCGGAACTGCCGGAATGGCAGGATGGTGCCTTCATGCGCCGTCAGAGCTTTCCATCCTTTGGAGACGCGCTGACCCGCATCCATTATCCCGCCGATCCGATCGATGTCGCGGTCGAAGGGCCTGCATGGCGTCGCCTCGCCTATGATGAATTGCTTGCCGGCCAGGTCTCGCTGGCGCTGGTGCGGGCGAAGGTGCGACGCCTGTCAGGCCGCCCTCTCGTCGGCGATGGCCGCATCGTCGAGAAACTGCGCACGGCCCTGCCCTATTCGCTCACTCCCTCGCAGGAATTCGCGCTCGCCGAAATCAACGCCGATCTCGCTGACCCCGAGCGCATGCTGCGGCTGCTGCAAGGCGACGTCGGCTCCGGCAAGACGGTGGTGGCGCTGCTTGCAATGGCACGCGCCGTAGAGGCCGGCGGCCAGGCGGCGCTGATGGCGCCGACCGAAATCCTGGCGCGCCAGCATCTGGCGACGATCACTCCGCTTGCAGCCAAGGTCGGCTTGCGCGTCTCTATCCTGACCGGCCGCGAAAAGGGCCGCGAGCGAGCCGAAACGCTGGCTGGTCTTGCCAGCGGCGAGATCGATATTGTCGTCGGCACCCACGCGCTGTTTCAGGAAACGGTCAGCTTCCACGACCTGGTCCTGGCCGTCATCGATGAGCAGCATCGCTTCGGCGTCCATCAGCGGCTCGCCATCACCGCCAAGGGCGATGCGCCCGACATGCTGGTGATGACCGCGACCCCCATCCCGCGCACGCTGGTGCTGACCGCCTTCGGCGACATGGACGTGTCGAAGCTGACGGAAAAGCCGGCCGGCCGCCAGCCGATCCGCACCGTCACGCTACCGCTCGAACGGCTCGACGAACTGGTCGGCCGCATGCTCGATGCCGTCGCGGATGGCCAAAAGATCTACTGGATTTGCCCGCTGGTCGAGGAATCCGAGGAGATAAAACTGATGTCGGCCGAGGATCGCTTCGCTTCGCTGAAGCCACTGTTCGGCGATCGCATCGGCCTTGTCCACGGCCGCATGAACGGTGCCGAGAAGGACGAGGCGATGCGCGCCTTCAAGCAAGGCGAGACGCGCATCCTGATCGCCACCACCGTCATCGAAGTCGGCGTCGACGTGCCCGACGCCACGATCATGGTCATCGAGCATGCCGAGCGCTTCGGTCTCGCCCAGTTGCACCAGCTGCGCGGTCGGGTCGGGCGCGGCGACATCAAGTCATCCTGCGTGCTGCTCTACAAGGACCCGCTTGGCGAAACCGCCAAACGCAGGCTGTCGGTGATGCGTGACACAGAGGATGGCTTCCTGATCGCCGAGGAGGACCTGAAATTGCGCGGCGAAGGCGAGTTGTTGGGTACCCGTCAGTCCGGCACGCCTGGTTTCCAGGTGGCGCGCATCGAGGCACATGCCGACCTGCTGGAGGCCGCCCGAGACGACGCCAGGCTGATTCTGTCGCGCGACCCCGAACTGCAATCGGATCGCGGCGAGGCGCTGCGGCTCCTGCTCTACTTGTTCGGCCGCGACGAGGCCGTGCGGCTCCTGCGCGCCGGATGAGGCCCTAGCGGCGGATTGGCCAGGGTTCCGTTGATCGGCTCACCGTTCAGCGTCACCAATTTCGTCTTCACCTCGGGCGCCACCAACCCGGCCGACACGATCAGCTTGGCGCCGTCCTCGATCGTCATGTCGAGCAGCACGATGTCCGACCTCAGGACATACATCAGGAAGCCAGTCGTCGGGTTCGGCGTGCACGGCATGAACACCGCGATCAGCGGATCGCCTTCCCGGTCGAGCTTCAGGTTGATCTCGGTTTCCTTCTCACTGGCGACAAACACCAGCGACCATACGCCCTTGCGTGGATATTCGACCAACCCAACCTGGCGGAACATGTCGCCCTTGTTCGACAGCACGGTCTCGAAAATCTGCTTCAGCGAGCCATAGATGCCGCGCACCAAGGGCATGCGGCCAAGCAGGCGCTCGCCAAAGCCGACGATGGCGCGGCCGACGATGTTGGCGGTCAGGAACCCGATCAGCGTGATCAGGATCAAGGCGACGATCAGCCCGAACCCCGGCACCGGGAACGGCAGGTAGGTGTCGGGGCTGTAGCGCAACGGAATATAGGGTTTGACCCAGGAATCGACCCAGCCGATGAAGGACCAGGCGATGTAAGCGGTGATCGCCAGCGGCGCGCAGACGACGAAGCCCGTGAGGAAATAGTTCCTCAGCCGGGTCATGCCGGAAGTCTTCGGAGCGTCTGACATGGTTCACCGGGCGCGGGTTGCAGCGCGACACTAGTGAACCGGAAGGCGCTTTGGAACTGCGAAGTTTTTAAAAGTTTTTAAAGGTTCTGTTATGCGGCTGCTTCCAGCGGCGCGATCTTCTCAAGTTCCGGCGCCAACTTCTTCGCCTCGGTCTCAAGCTCGTAAGCCTGCTGAAAATTCATCCAGAATTCAGGCGTGGTATTGAAAAACCTCGCGAGGCGAAGGGCCGTGTCGGGAGTCAGGCCGATCTCCTCCTTGACGATGCGTTCAATACGGGTGCGCGGAAGATTGAGCTTTTTCGCCAGCGCGCCTGCACTCATGCCGAGCGGGACGAGATATTCTTCACGCAGGAATTCTCCAGGATGAACTGGACGTGCGAATTTCGATGTCACTCGGCTCGACCTCTCAATTTGGGAGGCAAAACTTACTCCACCGTCACCGATTTCGCCAGATTGCGCGGCTGGTCGACGTCGGTGCCCATGAACACGGCGGCGAAATAGGCGAGCATCTGGATCGGCAGCGCGTAGATGATGGGCGAGATGATTTCCGGCACATCCGGAAGCACGATCGTCTCCATCGTCTTCACGCTCACCTGTGCCGCGCCCTTGGCGTCGGTGATCAGGATGATCTTGCCGCCGCGAGCCGCTACTTCCTGCATGTTGGACACGGTTTTCTCGAAGATGCGGTCGTGCGGCGCAATGACGATGACGGGCATGTTCTCGTCGATCAGCGCGATCGGCCCATGCTTCAACTCGCCCGCGGCATAGCCCTCGGCATGGATGTAGGAGATTTCCTTGAGTTTTAGCGCGCCTTCCATGGCCAGCGGGAAATTGGTGTCGCGGCCGAGATAGAGCACATCGGAGTAGCGCGATATCTCACGCGCGACCCGCTCGATCTGCTCTTCGAGCTTCAGCACCTGGTTGGCATAGCGCGGCGCTTCGGAGAGCTCCCGCACCAGGGTTTTCTCCTGCTCTTTCGAGATCGTGCCGCGTGCCACGCCCGCCCGCACCGCGAGCGAGGCCAGTACTGAGAGCTGGCAAGTAAAAGCCTTGGTCGAGGCGACGCCGATCTCGGGGCCGGCCAGCGTCGGCAGCACGACGTCGGATTCGCGCGCCATGGTCGATTCGCGCACGTTGACGACGGCGCCGATCTTCATGCCGGCCTTGCGGCAATAGCGCAGCGAAGCCAGCGTATCGGCGGTCTCGCCCGACTGCGAGATGAAGAAGGCGGCATCGCTGGCCGACAGCGGCATCTCGCGGTAGCGGAATTCCGACGCGACATCGATATCGACCGGGAGCCGCGCATAGCGCTCGAACCAGTATTTGCCGATCAGGCCGGCGAGATAGGCAGTGCCGCAGGCCGAGATCGCCAGCCGGCCAATCCTTGCGAAATCGAACGGCAGATCGAGCGGTTTGGAGACGCCGGAGACGAAATCCACATAATGAGCCAGCGTGTGCGAAATCACCTCGGGCTGCTCATGGATCTCCTTCTCCATGAAATGGCGGCGATTGCCCTTGTCGACCATGAAGCTGGTCGACAGCGACTGCTGGCGCTTGCGGTCGACCGTTTTGCCGTCGATGTCGAAGATGGCGACGGCGTCGCGGCGAACCACCGCCCAGTCGCCGTCCTCGAGATAGGTGATCGAATTGGTGAACGGAGCGAGCGCGATCGCGTCCGAGCCCAGGAACATCTCGCCATCGCCATGGCCGACGGCCAGAGGCGGACCGTTGCGGGCGCCAACGATCAGGTCCTCGTCGCCCTTGAACATGATCGCCAGCGCAAAAGCGCCTTCCAGCCTCTTCAGCGCCTTGTGCGCCGCCTCGACCGGATTCAGCCCCTTGGCGAGTTCGCGCGCCACCAGATGCGCCACGACTTCTGTGTCGGTCTGCGACGAGAAAGAATAACCGTCGCGGATCAGTTCGTCGCGCAGTTCGGCGAAATTCTCGATGATGCCGTTATGGACGATGGCGACGCCGTCGGAAAAATGCGGGTGCGCATTGGCCTCATTGGGCACGCCGTGGGTCGCCCAGCGTGTATGGCCGATACCGATCGTGCCGTCGAGCGGCTCATCCTTGAGCCGGCGTTCGAGGTTGACCAGCTTACCCTCGGCACGGCGGCGGCCGAGCTCGCCCTTCTCGATGGTGGCGACGCCTGCCGAGTCATAACCGCGATATTCGAGCCGTTTCAGCGCATCGACGATGAGCGGCGCAACCTGCGAGCGGCCGACGATTCCAACGATACCGCACATGCAGACAGTCCCCGATTGCCCATGGAAAACCAGCGTTATTTTAGGGGTAGCCGGCCCGCCGCGAAAGTCACATTGCATTTCGTCCGGTGTAACGGACGCTTGCGCACGCATGCACTATGACAGACCGCTCTTGCAATCCGGTTACTGCAATCGTTCGGTTTTTCGATTGCTCCAACAAGAAAGCAGACCTGTCTACTATCGCTAATTGTCGGCGCCGGCCGCCTTCTTCTTTGCCGCAGCCGCGGAAGCAAGCCGTTCGCGCAGTTCCTTGCCCTTGCCGGGGATCGTCTTCTGGCGAGCCCGGCCGAAGGCCAGCGCTTCGTCGGGTACGCTTTCGGTGATGACACTGCCCGAGGCGATATAGCCGCCATTGCCGATGGTGATTGGCGCCACGAGCGAGGAATTGGAGCCGATGAAGGCGCCCTCGCCGATGTCGGTGAAGAATTTCGAATAGCCGTCGTAGTTGCAGGTGATGGTGCCGGCGCCGATATTGGCCCTGGCGCCGACGCGCGCGTCGCCAATATAGGTCAGGTGATTGACCTTGGCGCCCTCCTCGATAACGGCCTGCTTGACCTCGCAGAAATTGCCGACCTTGGCCTTGGTCCTGAGGTCGGCACCTGGCCGCAGCCGCGCGAACGGCCCGACATCGCAATTGGACCCGATAGTGGCCCCTTCGATATGGCTGAAGGCGTGAATCTTGGCGCCATTGGCGATCTTCACACCTGGGCCGAACCAGACATTCGACTCGACGATCGTGTCGGCGCCGATTTCGGTGTCGTACGAGAAATAAACCGTCTCGGGGGCAATCAGGGTCACGCCCGACAGCATCGCCGCATGGCGTCGGCGCTGTTGCCAGACGGCCTCGGCCTGCGCTAGGTCGATGCGATTGTTGATGCCGAGCGCGCTTTCGAAGCTGGCTTCGGTGGCAACCACATCGAGGCCCTGGGCTCTGGCGATCTCGACAATGTCGGTCAGATAATACTCGCCCTTGGCATTCTTGTTGCCGACGGCGTCAAGCAGCTTCAGCGCATGCGCGCCGGCCACCGCCATCATGCCGGCATTGCAGAAACCAATCTTCCGTTCCTCCGCGCTGCAGTCCTTTTCCTCCCGGATGGCGGTCAGCTTGCCGCCTTTTTCGATCAGCCGGCCATAGCCGGTCGGATTGGGCGGACGGAAGCCGATAACCACGACAGCCGCACCTTCCGCGAGCCTAAACCGCGCTGCCATCAGCGCATCCGCGTCGATCAGCGGCGTGTCGCCGAACATCACCAGCACATCGTCATAACCCCTTGATATCGCTTCGCGAGCAGCCAAGACAGCATGCGCCGTTCCCAAGCGCTTTTCCTGCACGAAGGTCTCTGCCTTCGGCGCAAACTTCGCCGCCGCCTTGCGCATCTCATCCGCGCCATATCCGATGACCAGCGCCTGGCTGCTGGCGCCAGCGGCCTCGGCCGCCCTCACCACATGAGCCACCATCGGCAACCCCGCGATCTGGTGGAGCACCTTCGGCAGCGCGCTCTTCATGCGCGTGCCTTCGCCGGCGGCGAGGATGACGGACAGGCAGGATCTCTGGCTCATGGAAAGGCAACCATATGAAATGCGTTGGGAATCACGACAGGATAGCAGTGGCCCCATGCTGCACCAATGCGGTTAAATTCCGGTGAGATCGGCGGGAGGAAGAGCAACTGACTTTTAATCAGTAGGCCTACCCCAGCCGCCCCAGCACCGGGAAATTCTCCAGCAGCCAGTAGGACACCGTCTGCACGCCGCCGGTGAGGAAAAACACGCCGGCGACCACCAGCAGCGCGCCGATCGCCTTTTCGACACGGCCGAGATGCACGCGGAATTTGCCGAGGAAGCGCATGAAGGCGCCGGAGAACAGCGCGGCGATCAGGAACGGGATGCCCAGCCCTAGCGAATAGGCGGCGAGCAGCAGCGCGCCCTCGCCCACGGTTTCGCGCCCGCCGGCCAGCGTCAGGATTGGCCCCAGTACCGGGCCGATGCAGGGCGTCCAGCCGAAGGCGAAGGCAAGGCCCATGACATAGGCGGCGACGGCGCTGGCCGGCTTGCCCTGCGACTGGAAGCGCGCCTCGCGTGACAACAGCGGAATGCGCAGAATGCCGAGGAAATTCAGGCCCATCAGGATGATCAGCACGCCGGCGCCCATCGCCAGCGGCTCCTGCCAGACGCGCAGCAGCCGGCCGATGGTCGAGGCGCCGGCGCCGAGCGCGACTAACACGGTCGAAAAGCCGAGCACGAATGCGATCGAGGAATAGAGCAGCGCACCGCGTGCGCCCTGACTTGCGGTCGCGCCCGCATTGCCGCGGAAATCGTCGACCGATATGCCGGCCATGTAGCAGAGATAGGGCGGCACCAGCGGCAGCACGCATGGCGACAGGAACGAGATGGCCCCCGCCCCGACCGCGCTGACATAACCGATATCCAATGCCATTGCGAAAGCTCCGTCTGGTTGGCGACGATATAGCGGCACCGGCGTCTGTCCGCCAATCACCATCGTGTGGCAAGTCATCGCGGGCGGGGAAGAAAGCATCCGCGCAGGACGTTGACACAACGAGGCCGCGATTTCCCGCGCGCCTTCGAATATCAGCCACGGAGATTTCCATGAAAACGATAACCGCAGCGCTGGCCGCGCTTCTGCTCAGCACCGCCGCCTCCTTTGCCGCAGAGGCGTGGAAGGAAGCCGAGGTCGGCGGCACCAAGATTTATACCGATGCCAAAGGCATGACGCTTTACACTTATGACAAGGACGAGAAGGGCAAGAGCAATTGCTACGACAAATGCGCCGCCAACTGGCCGGCGCTGAAGGCCAAGGCCGGCGCCAAGTCCGACAATGAATGGAGCGTTGTCGATCGCACCGACGGCACCAAGATGTGGGCCTATGACGGCAAGCCCGTCTACACCTTCATCAAGGACAAGAAGGCCGGCGACATGAGCGGTGATGGCGTCGCCGGTGTCTGGCACGTCGTCAAGGCCAACTAGGCCCGCCCCTGCTCTGCGCCTGCCGTCGGCAAGCTGGTCGCCGCATTCCTCCACGCAGCCGGCGGCCAGCATCGAACGGCGGCATTGCCCGGCGAGGCATTGAACGGCTTCCACGACTCGGCCGGAGTTTGAAGCGGTCGTTTCCGCCGACTCGCGACCGCTGTCGCCCTGACCGAAATTCTGTGATTTTCTCCATACACTCTAAGAGTGTATTGCTGCCGGCGCCCCCGCAATTTGGCTTCTTCCCCTTGACCGGATGCAAAAGCGCGGCCATGTGAGCGACAAACAGAAACGAGATTTCGTCGCGCGCAGCGGAATTCTTCTGGCGCATTACCGCAGATAAGAGACCTCATGGACGTCGTCGTCGTCGAATCGCCGGCCAAGGCAAAGACAATCAACAAATATCTGGGCAGGAACTACAAGGTTCTGGCCTCGTTCGGCCATATCAGGGATTTGCCGGCCAAGGATGGCTCGGTGCGTCCGGACGAAGATTTTGCTATGTCCTGGGCGGTCGACACCGCGTCCGGCAAGCGTCTCGCCGACATCGCCAAGGCGGTCAAGGATGCCGACGGCCTGATCCTCGCCACCGACCCGGATCGCGAAGGTGAAGCGATCTCCTGGCATGTGCTGGAGGTGCTGAAGCAGAAGCGTGCGCTGAAGGACAAGCCGGTCAGCCGCGTCGTCTTCAATGCCATCACCAAATCATCGGTGCTGGAGGCGATGGCCAATCCGCGCCAGATCGATGCGCCGCTGGTCGATGCCTATCTCGCCCGCCGCGCGTTGGATTACCTCGTCGGCTTCACGCTGTCGCCGGTGCTGTGGCGCAAATTGCCGGGCGCCCGTTCCGCCGGCCGTGTCCAGTCCGTGGCATTGCGTCTGGTCTGCGACCGCGAATCCGAGATCGAGCGCTTCATCCGCGAGGAATATTGGCAGATCGCTGCCATCCTCGGGACACCGCGCAACGAGACTTTCGAAGCCCGCCTGACCGCATTCGAGCGCAAGAAGCTGCAAAAGCTCGACATTTCCAACAAGGCGCAGGCCGACGACATAAAGGCGATGCTCGAGGGTGCTACCTTCAAGGCGCTGTCCGTCGAAGCCAAGCCGACCAGGCGCAACCCCGGTCCACCCTTCACCACCTCGACGCTGCAGCAGGCCGCCTCATCGGGCCTCGGCTTCTCGGCCACGCGCACCATGCAGGTGGCGCAGCGGCTCTATGAGGGCATGGAGATCGGCGGCGAAACCACCGGCCTGATCACCTATATGCGAACCGACGGCGTGCAGATGGCCCCCGAGGCGATCGATGCCGCCCGCGACGCCATCGCAAAGGAATTCGGCCCGAAATACCTGCCGGAAAAGCCGCGCCAATACACCACCAAGGCCAAGAACGCCCAGGAAGCGCATGAAGCCATCCGCCCGACGGATTTCATGCGCACCCCGGCGTCGGTCAGGCAATATCTCGATGCCGACCAGATGCGGCTCTATGAGCTGATCTGGAAGCGCGCAATCGCCAGCCAGATGCAGTCGGCCGAGATCGAGCGCACCACCGTCGAAATCGAGGCGCTGAACGGCGCCCGCACCGCCGAACTTCGCGCCGTCGGCTCGGTCGTCCGTTTTGACGGCTTCATCGCCGCCTACACCGACCAGAAGGACGACGACGCCGAAGACGAGGAAAACCGCCGCCTGCCCGAAATCCGCGCCGGCGAGCAGCTTGCCCGCCGCGCGATCAATGCCACCCAGCACACCACCGAGCCGCCGCCCCGTTATTCGGAGGCGTCGCTGATCAAGAAGCTGGAGGAGCTCGGCATTGGCCGTCCGTCGACCTATACGGCGATCCTGAAGACACTCGAGGACCGCGACTATGTCACGATCGACAAGCGCCGGCTGGTGCCGCAGGCCAAGGGCCGCCTGCTGTCGGCCTTCCTCGAAAGCTTCTTCGAGCGCTATGTCGAGTACGACTTCACCGCATCGCTGGAGGAAAAGCTCGACGAGATCTCCGACGGCAAGCTCGCCTGGAAGGACGTGCTGCGCGATTTCTGGAAGGATTTTTCGGGCGCCGTCGCCGACATCAAGGAGCTGCGCGTCACCGATGTGCTCGATGCGCTCAACGAGGAACTGGCGCCGCTGGTTTTCCCCGCCCGCGAGGACGGCTCCAATCCGCGCATCTGCCCGAAATGCGGCACCGGCAATCTGTCGCTGAAGCTCGGCAAGTTCGGCGCCTTCGTCGGCTGCTCGAACTATCCGGAATGCTCCTTCACCCGCCAGCTCGGCGACGCCGCCAATCCCAATGGCGAGAATGGCGGTGGCGAGGACGGCACCAGGGTGCTCGGCAAGGATCCTTACACGGCCGAGGAAATCACGCTGCGCTCGGGCCGCTTCGGCCCCTATATCCAGCGCGGCGACGGCAAGGAAGCCAAGCGCTCGAGCCTGCCCAAGGGCTGGACGCCTGAATCCATCGATCATGAGAAGGCGCTCGCCTTGCTGGGGCTGCCGCGCGACGTGGGCAAGCATCCCGAAAGCGGAAAGATGATCTCGGCCGGGCTCGGCCGCTACGGTCCGTTCGTGCTGCACGATGGCACCTATGCCAATCTCGACAGCATCGAGGACGTGTTCTCGATCGGCCTCAACCGTGCCGTCACCGTGATTGCCGAGAAGCAGTCGAAGGGCAAGGGCGGCCGCAACGGCGGCACACCGGCAGCCCTGAAGGAGCTCGGCGACCATCCGGACGGCGGCGGCAAGATCGTCGTGCGCGACGGCAAATACGGCCCTTACGTCAATTTCGGCAAGGTCAACGCCACGCTACCCAAGGGCAAGGATCCGCAATCGGTGACGATCGAGGATGCGCTGGCGCTGATTGCCGAGAAGGAAGCCAAGGGCGCCGGCGGCAAGAAACCGTTCCGCAAGGCTGCGGCGGCCAAGGCGCCCGCAGCCAAGAAAACGGCGGCCAAAAAGCCGGCTGCGAAGAAGCCGGCCGCAAAGAAGAAAGGATAGGACGGCGTGGCGCGCAGGATCACCGGACGAAGCCACGGCGATCCGCGCACCGCCGACACCCGGGCCAAGGTCAAGGACGACTACCGGCCCTCGCGTGACGAAATCCTGCGCTACATCGCCGAAAACCCGGATCGCGCCGGAAAGCGCGACATCGCCAAGGCGTTCGCGCTGCGCGGCGACGACCGCATCTGGCTGAAGGATCTCCTGCGCGACTTGCAGGACGAAGGCGTTCTGACCAAGGAGCGCAAGCGGCTGGCCCGGGTCGGCGCCCTGCCCCATGTCGCCGTGCTCGACATTTTTGGCCGCGACGCCGATGGTATCTTGCTGGCGCATCCGGCCGAGCCCGTTGGTCCGGGCGAACCTCCCGTGGTCTCGATCCGCGTTTCGCGTGGGGGCAACGGACCGGCGCCAGGCATTGGCGACCGCGTGCTGGCCAAGACGTTTCCGACCGATGATCCATCAGGCCCCGCCTATACCGGCCGGGTGATGAAGATCTTCGAGAAGCGCGCGGACGCCGTCCTCGGTGTCTTCCGCGTGCTTCAGGACGGCACTTTCCGCATCGAGCCGGTGGAACGGCGCCAGCCGGAATTGATCGTCGACAAGGAATTCCAGAACGGCGCCAAAAATGGCGACCTGGTCGAGGTCGAGCCCGCGCGCGCCTCGCGCTATGGGCTGCCGCGCGCCAAGGTGCTCAACGTGCTGGGTTCGCTGACCAGCGAAAAGGCGGTCTCGATGATCGCCATCCACGCGCATGACATTCCGCACATTTTTCCGGCCGACGTCATCGCCGAATCCGAGGCAGTGAAGCCGGCGACGCTTGCCCATCGCGAGGATTGGCGCGACCTGCCGCTGGTCACCATCGATCCGACCGACGCCAAGGATCATGACGACGCCGTCTTCGCCACCCCTGACCTCGACGAGAAAAATCTCGGCGGCTTTATCGCCACCGTCGCGATCGCCGATGTCGCCGCCTATGTCCGCTATGGCACTGCGCTCGACCGCGAGGCACTGAAGCGCGGCAATTCGGTCTATTTCCCGGATCGCGTCGTGCCGATGCTGCCCGAGCGCATCTCCAATGATCTCTGCTCGCTGCGCGAGGGCCAGGATCGGCCGGCGCTGGCGGTGCGCATGACCTTCTCCGCCGACGGCCGCAAGATCAGGCATTCCTTTCACCGCGTCATGATGAAGTCGGCGGCCAAGCTCGCCTACAGCCAGGCCCAGGCAGCGATCGACGGCGTGCCGGACGACAAGACCGGCCCGATCCTCGACACCGTGCTGAGGCCGCTGTGGGATGCCTATGCGATCCTCAAGCGCGGCCGCGACAGCCGCCAGCCGCTCGAACTCGACCTGCCGGAGCGCAAGATCCTGCTCAAACCGGATGGCACGGTCGACCGCGTCATCGTGCCGGAGCGGCTCGACGCCCACAAGCTGATCGAAGAATTCATGATCCAGGCCAATGTCGCGGCCGCCGAAACGCTGGAGGGCAAGAAGCAGGCGCTGGTCTATCGCATCCACGACGCGCCGTCGCTGGCCAAGCAGGAATCGCTGCGCGAATTCCTGCAGACGCTCAGCCTGTCATTGGCGCGCGGCGCCCAGATGCGGCCCAGCCAGTTCAACGGCATTCTGGAGCGCGTGCGCGGCGCCGACAACGAGGCGCTGGTCAACGAAGTGGTGCTGCGCTCGCAGAGCCAGGCCGAATATTCACCCAAGAACATCGGCCATTTCGGCCTCAACCTCAGGCGTTACGCGCATTTCACCTCGCCGATCCGCCGCTACGCCGACCTGATCGTGCATCGCGGGCTTATTGCCGCGCTCGGCCTCGGTCCAGGCGGACTGACGCAAGATGAGGAGGCTCGCCTCGAAGACGTCGCCGTGCTGATCTCCGGCACCGAACGGCGCGCAATGGCAGCCGAGCGCGACACGGTCGACCGGCTGATCTCCGCCTATCTCGCCGAGCGCATCGACGACCGCTTCGACGCCCGCATCTCCGGAGTCACCAAATCAGGACTTTTTGTCCAATTGCCGCAGTATGGCGCCGATGGTTTCATCCCTGTGTCAACTCTGGGCGGCGATTATTATATATACGACGAAACGGCCCGCTCCCTGTTCGGGGAACGCTCGGGCAAGGGCTACCAGCTCGCTGACCGCGTCGAGGTCCGGCTCGTCGAGGTGGCGCCGATGGCCGGGGCGATGCGCTTCGAGATGTTGACCGACCCAAAGCCCCTGCCAGGCTCCAGCAGGTCGTTTCACAAGGCCAAGGGCCGCGCCCGTGCGTCGCAATCGCGACCGGGGTCGCGCGGCAGGAGACGATGATGGAACAACAGGTTTTTGGTGGCGAACATCACTCGGGCCGGATTGCCCGCCCATTGTGGACGGCGATGAAGCGCGGTCTGCTAGGCCGCTGCCCGAATTGCGGCGAAGGCAAGCTCTTCCGCGGCTTCACCAAGACCGTCGAAACCTGCAGCGTCTGCGGCGAGGAGGTTCATCACCATCGCGCCGACGATCTGCCCGCCTATCTCGTCATCGTCATCGTCGGCCACATCGTTCTCGGTGCCTTCATGGGCGTGGAAGCGACCTCGACGCTCTCCACCTGGCAGCACATTGCCATATGGGTGCCCTTGACCATCCTTCTGTCGGTTGCACTGCTGCAGCCTGTCAAAGGCGCCGTCATCGGACTGCAATGGGCGTTCTATATGCACGGATTTGGTGGCGAAAAGGATGTGATCGAGCCGCATCCTGGGGCCTGAGGTATTGGCTGGCGCAACATGCCAATCGTTAAGGCCACTTTCGCATGCAAGAAGTTTCCGCTAGGTCCTGCGCATGGAAGCTATGACCAAGGCGGATGCCGACAAGCTCGACAAGGGTCTTGCCACGCATGGCGGCCGGCCCTTGCGTCCGCGTGACGCCGCGACCCTGATCCTGCTCGACCGCAAGGGCGACGACGTCCTGGTGCTGATGGGACGCCGCCATGCCGGTCACGCCTTCATGCCCGGGAAATTCGTCTTCCCCGGCGGCCGCACCGACCCTGCCGACAGCCGCATCCCGACGGCGACGGCACTTAACCAGCACGAAGAAGCCAAGCTGACGGCCGGCCCCGGCCGCACCAGTCACGCCCGCGCCCGCGCCATTGCTTTGTCGGCGGTCCGCGAGACCTACGAGGAAGCCGGCCTGCTGATCGGCCGCAAAGGCGCCTTTGCCACGACCAGGCGCGACTGGCAGGGTTTCGTCGAACATGGCGTGGCACCGTCGCTGGAGGCGTTGCGCTTCGTCGCGCGCGCCATCACCCCGCCGAACCGGGTGCGCCGCTTCGATACCCGCTTCTTCAGTGCCTGGCGTGGCGACGTCGCCATCGAATTGCCCGATGGCGGCCCGACCAACGAACTGGAGGAACTGGTCTGGCTGCCTCTCGCCAAGGCCAAGCAGGCTGACATACCCGACATCACCCGAATGATCCTGGACGAGCTTGAAAAGCGGCTCGCCAATGATCCACTGCTGCGTCCGGGCGGCCCTGTCCCCTTCTACAGGCTTGTCCGCAACCGCTTCACCCGCGAACTTCTCTAGAGCAATTCCAGGAAAAGTGTGACGCGGTTTTCCGTCCGGAATTGCGTAAGATCAAACAGACAGAGTATTCAGCATCTCATGACGGTCGATACCCAACCAAAGGGCGACGAACGCGTACACTGGCTGCCGATGGTGGCGGCGATCTCGTCGATCAGCGTCGTCGGCATTGCCATCGGCCTCGGCATGCCGCTGCTCAGCGTCATCCTGGAAACACGCGGCCATTCGGCCTCGATGATCGGCCTCAACACGGCCGTCGCCGGTCTCGCCTCGATCGCCGGAGCGCCGCTCGCCACGCCGCTTGCCATGCGCTTCGGCGTCGCCTGGACCATGATCGCCATGATCGCCGCCGGCGCGCTGGCCTTCGTCGGTTTCCATTTCGCGCCCGATTTCTGGATGTGGTTCCCGCTGCGCATCGTGCTGCACATCGCGCTGACCGTGCTGTTCATCCTGTCCGAATTCTGGATCAGCACGTCGGCGCCGCCACACCGGCGAGGCCTAGTGCTTGGCATCTACGCCACCGTCCTGTCGCTCGGCTTTGCCGCGGGGCCGTGGCTATTCGCCCACCTCGGCAGTTCCGGCTTCCGGCCGTTCGGTGTCATCATCGCCCTGGTGACACTGGCCGCCATACCGGTGTTGGCCGCGCGCAACGAAAGCCCCACCATCGTGGCGAACAGCGAAACCAGCCACTTCCTGCGCTACATCTGGCTGGTGCCGACCGCGACTTTCGCCGTGCTGGTGTTCGGCGCCGTCGAGACGGGCGGCTTCGCTCTGTTCCCCGTCTATGGCAACCGCATCGGCTACTCCGAGGCCGATGCGGCGCTGCTGCTGACCATGATCGGCTTGGGCAATGTGCTGCTGCAGATCCCGATCGGCATGATCAGCGACCGCGTCACGGACCGGCGCTATCTGCTGCTCGCATGCGCCGCGGTCGGTCTCGCCGGCACGATGTTCATGCCGTTCTTTGCCGCGAACTGGCACTTGATGGCTGCCCTGCTTTTCGTCTGGGGCGGTTTCGTCGCGGCCATGTACACGATTGGCCTCGCCCATCTCGGTTCGCAGCTTTCCGGCCACGAACTGGCGTCGGCCAACGCCGCATTCGTACTATGTTACGGCGTCGGCATGGTGCTTGGTCCGCAGGCGATCGGCATCGGCATGGACAGTTTCGGGCCTTCCGGCTTTGGCTGGTCGCTCGGCCTGTTCTTCGCCGCCTACATCGCCCTGGTCTGCTTCAGGCTCGTCCGCAAGATCCTCCTGTAGGCCCAACCAATCGTCTATCGGCACTGTGCAGCGGCAGGCTGCTGACAGAACCGTGTCAGCAGCCACCGGTTAAAAGGGTGTCCTAAAACACCCTGAACCGAGGACACTCCGATGATCGACAGCGGCTTTGAAACCACTTCGCTGCGAATGACGCTCCTGCTGCTCGTCAGCTTCCAGGCTCCGGCTGCCGACGTCGACCGCATCATGGATGCGGTGGTGGCGATCGCACCGCTCGCCATGGGCAAGTATGACCGCAATGCGTATCAGTCGGCGCATGGCATCGAGCGCTACAGGCCGCTGGAAGGGGCCGCGGCCGGCGCCGAGACCGAATTGCGCCGCCGCCCGGGCACGGTCGAGGTTTCATTCGAATTGCCTGATGACCAAGCGCTGGCAGCCCGCGTCGTCGAGGCGATTTTCCAGGCGCATTCCTATCAGGAGCCGGTGATCCGCATCCAGCCGATCCTTGCCAGCCGCTCCAAGGGGCTGGACGACCGCGCCAATCCGAATCGCTGGTGGAACACGACCGGAGACTGGAAGAGGGTTGCGGTATCAGAGGTGGAAACCGCCTGATTTATGTTCCCAGCCTCCTTTGGCTGGCGATAAAAACCGGACAACTCATGTGCTACCTAATCCGGACAACTCATGTGCTTACGACAATGGGGGACGCCGGGCTTGACTTTCCAGGCACGTTCTTTATGTGTCGCGCCAAGTTTCCCGCGTCCGGGTGTTTTCCCCGTGCTCCAGCGGCCAAAACTCCACGAACATAACGGACTGAGATCATGGCCAAAGCCGCAAACATCAAGATCAAGCTTCTGTCGACCGCCGACACTGGTTTCTTCTACGTCACCAGCAAGAACAGCCGTACCAAGACCGACAAGCTGTCGTTCCGCAAGTACGACCCGGTCGCCAAGAAGCACGTCGAATTCAAGGAAACCAAGATCAAGTAATCTGGGTTTTTCCTCTGGAATGCCGAAACGCCGCCCATCGGGCGGCGTTTTCGTTTCGTTTGCAAGGCGGAAGGCTGCGGGCTGAGTTCCCTCGGCCCTGGATGAATTCATTCAGCCGATTCGATCGCCGCTTTTCGGATCGAACAGATGCAGCGACGCCGGATCCGCCGCCAGCCGCACCAAGTCGCCGGGCTTCACGGCCGCGCGGCCCATGGCAAAGACGCAAAGCTGCTGGCCGGCCAGTTTGACGTAGAACTGCGTCGACAGGCCGAGCGGCTCCACCACTCCCACCTCGCCCTGCAGGGCGCCGTCATCGGCGAGCCCGATATGCTCGGGGCGCAGCCCGACGGTGATGACGTCGCCATCCCTGAGCGGCAGGCCGTCCGGCAGCCGAAGCTTCTGGCCATCGGACAACACGGCATCCGCCTGGCCGCCCTTCTCCACCGTCGCCGGCAGGAAATTCATCCCCGGAGAGCCGATGAAGCCGGCGACGAACATGTTGGCCGGCCGGTCATAGAGATCGAGCGGCGCGCCGACCTGCTGGATCAGCCCGTCATGCATGACGACGATGCGGTCGGCCATGGTCATAGCCTCGATCTGGTCGTGGGTGACGTAGACAGAGGTGGTCTTCAACTGCTGGTGCAGCGCCTTGATCTCGGCGCGCATGTGAACACGCAGCTTGGCGTCGAGGTTCGACAGCGGCTCGTCAAACAGGAAGACTTTCGGATCGCGCACGATGGCACGGCCCATGGCGACACGCTGGCGTTGGCCGCCGGACAGTTGTCGCGGCAGGCGTTGCAGGAACGTATCGAGCCCCAGCCGCTTGGCCGCGCCATCGACGCGAGCATCGATCGCTGGCTTCTCGGCCTTCTTCAGCATTAGGCTGAAGCCCATGTTCTTCGACACGTCCATATGCGGATAGAGAGCATAGGACTGGAACACCATGGCGATGTCGCGGTCCTTGGGCGCGACATCGTTGACCACCCGATCGCCGATGCGTATCTCGCCGCCCGAGGCTTCCTCGAGCCCGGCGATCATGCGCAAAAGCGTGGACTTGCCGCAGCCGGACGGTCCGACAAGGACGACGAACTCGCCGTCGGCGATCTCGAGATCGACCGCATGCAGGACGCGGACGGCGCCATAATCCTTACGGACCTTTTCGAGCGTGACAGAGGCCATCGATCTATCCTTTGACGGCGCCGGCGGTCAGGCCGGTGACGAGATAACGTTGCAGGAAGGCGAAGAAGATGCAGACCGGGATCAGCGCCAGGATGGACGCCGCCATCATCTGCCCCCAGTCGACGGCGAACTTGCCGATGAAGGTGAGCAGGCCGACCGCGAAGGTCTTCTGGTCGTCGCTGGAAATCAGCATCAGCGCGAACAAGAGCTCGCTCCAGGCGGCGGTGAAGACGAAGCCCAGTGTCGCGCCCATGCCGGGCAGCGTCAGCGGCACGATCACCCGGCGCATCGCTTGCGCGCGGGTACAGCCGTCGATCATCGCGGCCTCTTCGAGGTCCTTCGGGATGCCGTCGAAGAAAGACTGCATTAGGAAGGTGGCGAAGGCGGTGTTGAAGGCGGTGTAGATGATGATCAGCCCGGTCAGGCTATTGATCAGGCCGATCTGACCCATCACGCGATAGATCGGCGGAATGACCATCACCAGAGGAAAGGTCTGGGTCAAAAGCAGCATCAACGCCAGTGCCGCCTTGCCGCGAAAGGTAAAGCGCGACATCGCGTAGCCGGCGAGCGTGGAGATGATCGTCACCAGGGCCGCCGTCGACACCGAGACGATGACGCTGTTGAGGAAATAGCGCGGGAAATCGGTGGCCTCCAGCACGGTGACGAAATTCTGCAACGTCATGTGCGACGGCCAGAAGGTGATGCCTTCGGAATAGAGCAGCCGCTCCGGCGTGACCGAGATCTTCAGCGTCCAGTAGATAGGGAACAAGGCGAAGACCACATAGGCGGCGATCGCGGCGTAAAGGCCGATGCCGCCGAAGAAGCGCTGCGGGGCTGAGCGTCCAGCGATCATCAGACGTGCCTCACAAGGGAGCGGCGGATCGCGATCAGCCCGATCGCATAGGCGATGAGCAGGACGAGCAGCAGCACGGCCACAGCCGAGGCATAGCCCTTGTCCAGTGACTTGAAGGCGCTGACATAGATGTAGACCGGCACCGTGTTGGTCGAGCCGGCCGGTCCGCCCTCCGTCATGACGAAGATCAGATCGGCGAAGGTGGCGATCCAGATGGTGCGCAACATCACCGTGATGGCGATGGTCGGCGCCAGGAACGGCAGCGTGACCTTGGTGAAACGTTGCAACGGGGAAGCGCCGTCGATCGCCGCCGCCTCATGCAGCTCCGAGGGGATAGACTTCAGCGCCGCCAGCAACGTTATGGCGAAGAACGGAATGCCGAACCAGACATTGGCGATGATCGGCCCCCACATCGCGGTGGCCGGATCGGACAGCACATTGGTCGGTTCGGCTTTCAGCCCCAAGGCGAAAAGCCAGTGCGGCAGCGGCCCGACGATCGGGTTGAACAACCAGGCCCAGGTCAGCCCCGACAGGAAGGAGGGCACCGCCCAGGGCAGGAAGACCAGCGCCTGCACGGCCTTGCGGCCCCGAAACGGCTTGTCGAGCAGCAGCGCCAGGCCAAGGCCGAGGAAGAATTGGAAGAACAGGCTGGCCACCGTCCACCACAACGTGTTGATCAGCGCCTGGCCCAGCACCTGATCCGACAGCATCGCCTGATACTGCCCGAGCCCGACATATTCCGACTTGAAGGCAGAGAATTTGCGGAAGGAGTAGCTGATGCCGATGACCAGCGGCACGAGCAGCACCACGACCAGCAGGATGATCGCCGGGCTGAGATAAAGCCAGGGCTCGATGGCAGCGTGTGTGAGCCACTTACGTCGCGGCTTGCCGACAGATCGTATTTCGGACACGGCATAGGTCATTGGCTGTGGAACGTCCTCTGGGAGTGCGGCGTTGGCGACAAGCGTCCTTCTCCCCGTTCAACGGGGAGAAGATGCCGGTCCACCCTCCGCAGCTGCTGCGGAGGACGGGCAGGCAGATGAGGGGCGGCGCTAGGCTGGCAGAACTTGGCGCTGCCCCTCATCCGGCCCTATCGGGCCACCTTCTCCCCGTGAACGGGGAGAAGGGACGAAAAATTACTTCTTGTTCTTCGCCAGCCAGTCCTGCTGCTCCTTTGTCAGGAAGGCAGCCCACTGGTCGGCGACGTCCTTGGCCGTCTTCTGGCCAAGCAGCACTTCCTGAAAATTCTTGATGGCCACCTGGTCGACGAAATTGCCGAGGTTTTCCAGATGCGTCGGAGGCGTCACCATTTCGTATTTGGAACTGTCGCTGAGCTCGGTGAACCAGCCCTTGAACTGCTCGGTCTTGAAATGGGGATCCTGGTCGGCGCCCTTGTGGATCGGCACGACCCCGACTTCCTTGGCCCATTCCAGATTGTCCTTTGGCGACAGAAGGGTCGCCATCAGCTTCCAGGCATCGTCCTTGTGCTGGGAATTGGCGAACATCGCCCAGCCGGCATAGCCCAGCGTCGGATAGGATTTGCCGCTTGGGCCGACCGGCAGCGGCGCCACGGCGAAATCGTCGGCGCTCATCTTGTCGGCGATGCCGAGCAGCGCGTCCGGATCCTGGTTAAGCATGGCGCAAGTACCGGAATAGAAGCCGGTGACGGTCTCGTTGAAGCCCCAGCTCACGGAATCCTTCGGCGCAAGACCGTTCTTGTACATGTCGGCTAGCATCTGCAGGCCCTTGACCGAGCCCTCTTCATTGATGGTCGAGGTGCCGTCTTCGTTGAAATAGCCGCCCTTGCCGGCGGCGATGTTCATGAACATGTGCATGCCATTGAAGGCACCCGGCCCGCCGCGCAGGCAGTAGCCGTATTTGCCGGGAATGGCCGAGATCTTCTTGGAATCGGCGACGAATTCTTCGAGCGTTGCCGGCGGGCCGTCGAGACCGGCCTCCTTGAACAGCTTCTTGTTCCAGAACAGCGCGTTCACATAGTAGCCATAGGGGATCATGAACTGGGTGTTGTTCACGGTCGAGCCGAACTGTTTGGCACGCTCGCCCAGCGTCTTGGCGTCGTCCCACTTGGCCATATAGGGGCCGAGATCCTCGAGCTGGGCATTGTTGGCGTAAAGCCCCATCCAGCGTTCCGGCATCTCGACCACGTCAGGCGTGTCGCCGGCCTGCACCATGGTCAGGAATTTTTCGAAGGCCTGCCCCCAGGGCAGCGAGACGAGCTCGACCTTGACGCCCGGATTGGCCGCCTCGAACTCGGCGATCTGCTTCTTGAGGAATTCGGTGCGTGGCGGGCTGGTGATCACCTCGACCATTTTCAGGGTCGAATCGGCCAGCGCGCTTCCGGCGGAAATCGCCAGCCCCGCAACGGTGGCAAGCATGACGGTCAGTTTTCTCATGTTCAAGACTCCCATTTTGAACCCGCTTGTTATTTTCTGGCTTTTTCGAAGGCCTGAGCGACATCCGCCCAGAGATCCTCGACATTTTCCAATCCGACATTGAAGCGGATGGTTCGGGGGCTGACGCCGAAGCGCGCCATCGAATTCAGTCCCGGCGTCTGCTCTAGCGACGCCTTGGCCGGTACGACCAGGCTCTCATGCCCGCCCCAGCTGACGCCGATGCGGAAATATCTCAGCGCGTCGACGAAGACGGGAATGTCGATGTCGTCCGTCACCTCGAAGGAGAACAACCCGCCATAGCCGGCAAGCGTCGCCTTGCCCGGATGGTTGGAATAGGCGGGGTGGTTGACCCGCTCGACATTGCCATGCGCCTTCAGCCGCTCGGCGATGGCGAGCCCGCTCTTCATGTGGTGCGGCAGGCGCAGCGGCAGCGTGCGCAGGCCGCGCAGCAAAAGCCAGGCCTCGAAAGGCGATAGCTTGCCACCGAGATAGGAATAGGTCTGCTCGTTGATGTGCTTGATATGAGCGGCCGAGCCTGCGACCACGCCGGCGACCGTGTCGCTGTGGCCACCGAGATATTTCGAGGCCGAGTGCAGCACCAGGTCGACGCCGTGCGTGATCGGCTTCTGGAAAACCGGCGTCGCCCAGGAATTGTCGATGGTGGTGACGATGCCCTGCTCTTTTGCCAGCCGGGTCAGATGCGGCAGGTCCTGGAGCTCGAACACCATCGAGGTCGGGCTTTCCAGGTAGAGCAGCTTGGCGCCGGGCAATGCCGCCGCGACCGCGTCCGGGTCGGAGCCCTCGACGTAGTCGACCTTGATGTCGAGCCGCGGCAGGAGGCGTTCGAACAGCCGGTAGGCATCGCCATAACAATTGCGCACCGCAACGATGCGCTCGCCTGCCCCGACAAAGGCAAGCACGGTGGCGCTGATCGCCGCCATGCCGCTGGAGAACCCACGTGCGGCCTCGGCGCCTTCGAGAGCCGCGACACGCGCCTCGAACTCCATGACCGTCGGATTGTCGCCGCGCGAATAGATCGGCTGCTTTCGCTTGCCGGCAAATGTCTCGGCCATTTCCGCATAATTGGCGAAAGTGAACAGCGAGGTCTGGTAGATCGGTGGCACGACGGCGCCACCGGGGAACGGTTCGTCATGCGCCAAGAGCGTCGCCGCCTCGGCGAGATAGTCTTGATCGAAACCGGCTGGCTGCTCGTTCATCTCAGGTCCGAAAGTTTGAGTTTGGCCGCACCGCGCTTCAGGTCGTCCTCGACGGTGGCGATGAGCTTCAGCGCCTCTGCGCGGGCGCCCTGCGGATCGCGTGCCGCGATGCGCTCGTAGATGGTGCGGTGATAGGGAAAGCTGGCATGGCCGAAATCGCGCACACCGAGCGGATGTTCCCAGAACCGATGGAACAGTTCGTGCATGGCGGCGATGATCTGTTCGAACAGCGGATTGCCGGAGACCCGGTAGATCGCCTGGTGGAATTCCCAGTCCTCTTCCGACGACATGCCGTCAAGGGTGCGAAACGCCTGCTCCATGATATCAAGCTTGCGTTCGATCTCGGCAATGTCGGCCGGGCTTGCCCGCTCGGCGCACAGCGCCGCCGCTTCCGCTTCCAGCGCGCGGCGGATTTCCAGCGTCTGCATCAGGCTGGTGAAGTCGTTGCCGCCCGCCAGCGTCAGCGGCAGATGCAGCATGTCGGGCGAGACGGCCGCCTTGAGATAGGTGCCGCTGCCTTGCCGACGTTCGACCAGGCCCAATCCCTCCCACCGGGTCAGCGCCTCGCGCACCGTGTTGCGGCTGACCTTGAGCCGTTCGGCCAGGATGCGCTCGGTCGGCAATCGCTCGCCAGGCTGCAAGGCCTCGGCGCGGACGAAGCCCACCAATGCCTTCAGCACGGCGTCGTCGCGCGCCGTCGTCTGAATGGGTGGCAGGCTGTTCTGGTCCACATTTCCTCCAAGTGGTCCAATGGTCCAACCAATTTCTGCACAGATGAAGCCCTCCTGTCAATCGCATGTCAGGAGACTTTCAGTCTTCGGCCCAAGGAGGTTGTGAAGCGCCATGTTCGGAAGGATGCACGGCAGCCGGCCCAAACCATCTGGTCAACGCATCGGCCAATCCCTGTTGCGTCCCAACTCCTACCCAGGCCACGTATCCATCGGGCCGGATCAAGACAGCGTCGGGCACAGCGACCGTTCCCAGTACGGGAAGCTCCCAGGCGCCGGCATACCCGGCGTCGATCTGCCGAATCCTGTCGGTCCAAGGCGCAATGTCCAGTCTGCCTGGTTCACCGAAATTGAGGAGCACCGGCCGCGCGTCGTGCAGCAAGGTAAACAGCCGCAACGGCCCGTTGGCGGTGAGCAGGTCGAGGTCAGCCATTCGCCGCCCAAGCAGCGCGTGGCCTTCGCCGAGGTCGTAATGGACACCCAGGCCGGACATGTCCGCGGCGATCCGTTTGCGTGGCCCATCCATGGCGAGCAGTTCGGCAAAGGTGTCGCCCAGAGCCTTGGTGCGTGCATCCATGCGACGGAGCGCAACCTGCGCCAGCGCGTTGCGCAGCACGCGGGCGGCGACCGGATGGCGTTCGGCATGGTAGCTGTCGAGCAGGCTGTCCGGTGATATCAGCTTGACCACCTGTGCCAGTTTCCATCCAAGGTTGACTGCGTCCTGCACACCGATGTTGAGGCCCTGTCCGCCCATCGGGGGATGGATGTGCGCGGCGTCGCCGGCCAGCAGAATACGTCTGTCGCGGTAAGCGGCAGCCTGGCGCGTCATGTCGGTGAACCGCGAAATCCAGGTCGGACTGTGGACCCCGTAATCGGTGCCATACACCGCGACGAGCGCCTCGCTGAGATCGCGCAGTGTCGGTTCGCCACCAATGGTCAGTTGTCTCTCGGTCAGCACGACACCCAGCCGGCCACCTTCCTCGACCTTGCCAATCGCATGAATACCATGGGCGTCGCTGCGAAAGCCCAATGCTGGTTCCTCCGCCATCTCGACCTCGGCGATCATCCAGCTCATCGTCGGATCCCATCCGTCCAACGCGATGCCCGCCGCCTTGCGGATCATGCTGCGTCCGCCGTCGCAGCCGACGAGATACTGCGTCCGCAACCGCTGGCCACCGGACAGCTCGACATCGACGCCACCATCATCCTGTGCAAAACCCGTGACGTCCTGTCCGCGACAGATCGGCACTCCCAACTCGCTGATCCAGTCCGCCAATATCCGCTCGATATGGTTTTGCCGCAGCGCCAGCAGATAATTGTGCCGCGTGGGAAAATCGCTGACGTCCAGCCGGATCATGTGGAAGCCGACGGACGGCGATCGCTGTCCCTGCGATAAGAATCGGTCGGCAATTCCGCGCTGGTCGAGAACCTCGATGGTGCGTGCGTGCAGGCCACCCGCGCGCGAGCCGATGAGTTCCTGGTTCGGGCGCCGCTCGACAATGGCCACATCGACGCTTGCCAATGCGAGTTCGCCAGCCAGCATCAACCCGGTCGGACCGCCTCCGACGATCACCACCGCGTGGTCCCGACGCACTTGGCCTCCTGACAACCATTCCGGCATTTCGCCACTCCCGTTTCCGTTAATTTGGGTCGTGGTTTTACGGGAACAGCCAGGTCTTGCCGCAAGCCCCTTGTGCGCCATATCTACGAAATTGAGGGGATAGCTTTTCTCCTTCCCTTTTTTGTACGGCAGTGAAAAGTCGCGGCGCTGCGAAGTGACGGCTCACGCGGGGCGCAACGGAAGCCGTTACAAGCCAGGAAAGCGTTCCTTCAGACCCTGCCGCGCACAAAATAGCCCCGGCACTTCCGGGGCTTGACGCAGATTCCTAATGTCGTGTCGGACAAAGGGGGCCGGTCGGCGTTTGGCAGCGGTACGAGGAGGCCACTATGTGCCAGCGCCGGCCGGCCGACCCCACGGACCCAGGAGATGCGGCGGACCTGAGCATCATGGGGTATTCCTGAGGGACCGAGCCGGCGATCTACCCTCGTGCCGGCTTCGTCTTGCCTGCACATTTGCGCAAGAGCTTATGAAAATCAACAGTTTCTTAACCAAGGCTCGCGAATCGCTTGGATTAAGGTAAATGGGTAACCCTCTTGGGTTGACGGGCCGGCCCGGCCGTCAGGCCGCCTTGGCAACGACGCGGTTGCGGCCGCCGCTCTTGGCTTCGTAGAGCGCGAGATCGGCGCGCTTCATCAGCGCCGCCACCGTATCCACGCCCTTCAGCACCGATGACACCCCAACGCTGACGGTGACCTCGATCGTCTTGCCGTCGGCACCGATGGCGAACGGCATCTGGGCGATTTCGGCGCGGATGCGCTCGGCCACCTTCTCGGCCACGGTGCCGTCTGTGTCCGGCATCACGACCACGAACTCCTCGCCGCCGAACCGGCAGGCAAGATCGATACCCCTGACGTTCTTGCGCAGCCGCCGCGCGAATTCGCGCAACACCTCGTCGCCGCCATCGTGACCATGCGTGTCATTGATAGACTTGAAGCGGTCGAGATCGGTGATCATCACCGACAGCGGCCGGCGGCGCGCCACGGCGCGGTCGAACAGCGTCTGCAGATGGCTGTCGAGATAGCGGCGGTTGTGCAGACCGGTCAGGCCATCGGTCACGGCCATTTCGATGGTCTGGGTGACGCTGGCGCGCAATTGGTCATTGTAGCGCTTGCGGCGCACCTGGGTGCGCAGCCGCGCCGTCAGTTCCTGCTGGTCGATCGGCCGCATCAGATAGTCGTTGATGCCGAGTTCAAGCCCACGGATGATGCGCTCATCCTCGCCCTCCTCCGCCAAAAGGATGATCGGCACGAAACGGGTGCGGTCGAGCGAGCGCAGTTGCGAGCAGAGCCTGAGCGGATCGAAGTCGGCGAAGGCCGTCGAGATCATCACGCATTCATAGGGGGTTTCGGCGGCCTGGAAGAACCCGGCATGCGGATCGCCGGTGACGTCGACGTCGGCACGTTCGCGCAACATCTTCTGGATGCGCTCGACCGACGATTTGCGCTCGTCGATCAGAAGCACTTTCGGCGTGGTATCCTGGGACGCGAAATTGCGGCTCAAAAGTTCTTCGATGCCGATGTTGCGTGTGGTCGAGGCGCGCAGCCGAAGCTCGTCGGTCAGCGACTTCAGGCGGACAAGGCTCTTCACGCGCGTCATCAGTTGCAGGTCGTTGACCGGCTTGGTCAGGAAGTCGTCGGCGCCGGCCTCCAGCCCGCGCACGCGGTCGGAAACCTGGTCGAGAGCCGTGATCATCACCACCGGAATGTGCGACGTCGCCGGATCGCTCTTCAGCCGCCGGCAGACCTCGAACCCGTCCATATCGGGCATCATCACGTCGAGCAGCACGACATCGATTTTGCCGTTCTCGCAGGTCTCGATCGCGTCGGGCCCGTTGGTGGCGGTCAGCACCTCGAAATATTCGGCAAGCAGCCGGACTTCCAGCAGCCTCACATTGGCAGGGATGTCGTCGACGACGAGGATCCGCGCGGTCATTTCACAAGGCTCCGGCTCGGCTGGAAGGGAACATCAGGCATCGCCCAGATAGGATTTGATGGTTTCGATGAAGCGCGGCACCGAGATCGGCTTCGAAATATAGGCCTCGCAGCCACCTTGGCGGATGCGCTCCTCGTCGCCTTTCATCGCGAAAGCAGTCACGGCAATGACCGGGATGACGTGCAAATCGTCGTCCTCCTTCAGCCATTTGGTCACTTCCAGCCCCGAGACTTCTGGCAGTTGGATGTCCATCAGGATAAGGTCCGGCCGGTGTTGGCGCGCCAGGTCGAGCGCTTCCAGGCCGTTGCGGGTGCGCACCGTCTCGTAACCGCTTGCTTCGATGAGGTCCCGAAAGAGCTTCATATTGAGCTCGTTGTCCTCGACGATCATGACCTTCTTAGGCATCGAAATCCCGTCCCGGCCGTCCTCCGCCCGGAGGTGGCCGTCATGCGCTCTTTCCTTGGACGCACCAAACCCTGCTTCACGATACGGCAATATGATTGACGAAACGGAAACCCGCGGCCTGCAAAGCACCACGAATTCCGCCCTCGCCTCCCACGCGTCCAAAAGGCGCGCCACACTCTAATGGCTTGCCGCAAGCAACTCTTGCCATTACTGCGGGAGAGACTCATTCCACACACCGAAGGTAGTGATGGCAAACGCAGCGTCAATGCGCGAAGAGGCCGAAACCATTGCCGTGAAGGCATTGGGCTTCGTTGCCGCGGATCCGGAGCTTTTGCCGCGCTTTCTGGCGATTACGGGAATAGAGGCGCATTCGATCCGCAGGGCGGCCGGCGAGCCGGGTTTCCTCGCCGGCGTCCTGCAGTTCATCCTCGCCCACGAGCCGACTTTGATGCGCTTCGCCGAGGGAACCGGCATCCCGCCGGCGGCTGTCGGCAAGGCGTTGCGCGCCTTGCCGCTTGGCGACGACAATCACGAGCGTTCCACATGAGCGATGATCCCGAAACCGCGCGGCAGATCGAGGAACTGGCGGCCGACGACCGGCCGCTGCTGGTACTCGACGTCGACGACGTGGTGCTCGAATTCATCCGCCCGTTTCCGCATTTTCTCAAGGAGCGCGGCTATGGCCTGACCCTGGCTTCCTTCCGGCTGACCGGCAACATTGCCGAAACGGCCAGCGGTCGCCTGATCGAACAACCCGAGGTCACGGCACTCCTGGGCGATTTCTTCGACGCGCAAGCCGATTGGCAGGGCATCACCGATGGCGCCGCGGAAGCTTTGACGGAGCTCGGAGACCGGGCGGAAATCATATTGCTGACGGCCATGCCGCACAGGCATCGTGGCGTGCGCCGCGCCCGCCTCGACGCCCTCGGACTAAGCTACCCGCTGCTGACCACCGAAATGGCCAAGGGTCCGGCGGTGGCCAAGCTGCGCGGCAAGACCAGGCGGCCCGTGGTCTTCGTCGACGACCAGCCAGCCAATCTGGCGTCGGTGCGGGACTCGGTCGCCGACGCAAATCTTTTCCACCTGATGGCCGACAATTCGCTGCGCGCGTTCCTGCCGCCGGTCCCGAACGATGTCATCGTCGTCCAGGATTGGCACGAAGCCGCGCCTAAGATCGCTGGCGCGCTGGGGTTCTAATCTAAGCGTTTTGGTGCGATCCCGGACGGAAAACCGGGGCGCAATTTTTCCTGGAATTGCTCGAAGGCAGAACCCTCAAGGCTTGAGCTTCGCCCCTGCCCCGCCGTTAGCGCTGCCGCCATTATCGCTGCCGCCATTGTCGCTGCCGCTCTCGTCCGAGCCGTCACCGTCGTCGACGCTGTCGTCCACCGCCGGGTCGGCGGGCTTCAGCATGACGCCATTGACGGCGACCGATCCGTCGGCCTTGGTGTTGATGACCCATTCCAGCTTGCCGTCCGGCAGCGTCTTGGCAAAACCCTTCGCCATGAGGGCAACAGGCACGTACTGCCCGACCTCCGGCTCCGCTTTCGCCGCTTCCTGCAGGTGCTCCATGATCTTGTCGAAGCCGGCGACGTCGACAGTGAGATTGGCGTCGGGTTTCTGGCCGAAGCTTGTCATCTCACCTTCCAGCGCGATCTCCATGTCCTTGTTCTTCACGGTGCTGTGGCCGATGATAACCTTCGGCGTCTTGGCCAGGAAGTCGGCTTTGAGCTGGTCGCCGAATTCGGCCGGCAGCGGCGGATCCTGATTGAGATCAAAGGCTTCGATCGCCTTCTTCGCCATGCTGTCGAGATCGATGTTGGCGCCGCCGAAATTCAGGTCGATATCGGTGGGCAGCAGGGCCACGCTCCAACTCGGCAAGAGCTGCTGCGGCACGGTCAGCCCCGAAGCCTTGATGCCATAGCTGACCTTGCCGTTCTGGGCGACCCCATCGGAACCGAACGCTATGCCGAACTGGGTTGCCCCGAACGTACCGATCGGGCTGTCGACCGCGAAATCCTTGAAGTCATAGGTTCCGTCGATACGCTCCCACACCGGAAGTGCCGCAAGCAGAAGCGACTTGAGCTGCGCCTGGTTTGCCTTCAGCATCTTCTCGTCTTCATTGGCCACGCCAAACGCCAGGAGGTCGAGCAGAGGCTTGGTCTGGACGCCCTTGCCGCTGGCCTCCACAGAAAATTCCGGCGACTTCACGGTAACGGGAAAATTCAGTCCGCTCTCGGGATCATTGAATTTTATCGCTTCGACGAAGTTCGAAATCTTTTGCGATGTCGTGAAATCGACGCCGCCATTGGCCGCCTTGGTCGCGGAAAGCGTCACGGTGCCGGCACCGGCGCTCGCCTCCATCTGCTGCTTGCTATCCTGCGACGACATCGTCATCCCGGCCATCGAACTTGTGGCGCTGGTGAAGGCCGCCAGCTTGGGGTCATAAACGCCGCTGGCCTTGCCGTCCTTGATCGAGAATTGCGTGCTTTGCTTTCCCTGGGGGCCGTTGAATTCGAAGGACGCGCTCTGCGAAAAATCAATCGAGACATCCCAGGACCCATCACTGCGCGGCTTGACCAGGAGGGCGTAGGGCGCAAAGTCGAATTTCATCAGCTTCTGGTCGGGAAAGCTGCTGGCAAGCGCCTTGAAATCGAACACGATCTTGTAGGCGTCGCCTTCGGCCGAAACCTTCAGAATACCCTTGTCGAGCGCCTGTTTGCCGACATAGCGGGACAGGTCATCGGACAATTGCTTGGCGCCCTGGCTGTCGACGGTCTGGCCGAAAGCAGGCGCACTGAGCAGAAGCGCGGTAAAGGCAACTGGCAACATACGGTTCACGGGAATTCTCCGTTCGATCGAAGGCAAAATTCGTCTCGTATCTCTGGTAGGGAAATACCATCACGACTGCAAGACGATGACAGTCAGGCATTCGGCTTCAACACCAGCCGCGCAATCTGGCGCCGCTGCAGAATCAAGGATTCAGTTTCGCCCCGCCCCCACCGCTACCGTGATCGGACGGCTTCAATATGGCGCCATTGACCATCACGGAGCCGTCGGGCTTGGCATTGATGACCCACTCCATCCTGCCGTCCGGCAACGTCTTGGCAAATCCTTTGACGGCCAATGCGAAGGGGAAATATCGGGCCGCTTCCGGTTCGGTTTTAGCCGCCGTCTGCAGGGTCGCAACGATCTTGTCGTAGCCCGCGACATCGACGGTCATGGTTGCATCTGGCTTCTGGCCGGGGAAGGTCACTTCGCCTTCTAGCGCAATCTCCGTGCCTCCATTCTTGAAAAGGCTGTGACCGACGATGAATTTTGGTGTGTTGGCCATGAAGTCGGCCTTGATCTGATCGCGGAACCCCGCCGGCAGCGGTGGGTTCTTGCCGAGATCGAATGTAGCGATCGTCTTTCTCGCCATGCTGTCGAGGTCAAAGTTGGACCCGCCGAATTTCAGATCAAGCTCGGTGGGAAGTATTGCGGCGATCCAGCCGGGTATGACCTGGGGGAAGGTCAAGCCAGAGGCTTTGATTGCGTAATCGAGCTTGCCATTCCGGGCGACGCCGTCGGCCTCGAACGCGGTGCTCAGTTGCGCCGCGCCCCAATTGCCTGCGTATGTATCAAAGGCAACGTTCTTGAACGAATAGGTTCCGGCCAACCGGTCCCAGAGCGGCAGCGCGGCGAGCAGAAGCGCTTTGAGTTCCGCCTGGTCGGCTTTCAGCCGCGCCTCATCTTCATGGGCTACGGCGAAGGCCAATAGATCCAGGAACGGCTTTGTCCGTATCGCTTTGGCGGTTACATCCACGACGAGGTCCGACGCCTTGATCGCTCCAACAGTCCGGTCGTCGATTTTAACCGTTTCGACCAAGTCGGCTATCGCCCGCGTCACCTTGAGATCGACACCACCGTTCGCCGACTTGCTGGCGCCGAACTTGGAAGTGCTCGAGCCGATGCCGAGTTCCGTTACTTGCCTGGGCATGCGCGACGTCACCGTCATGCCTGCTATCGAACTGGCGCCCTCGGCAAATGCCGCCAGCTCAGGATCATAGACACCCGTGAACTTGCCGTCCTTGATGACGATCTGCGCGCTTGTCTGACCATTCGGATCATCTACTTGAATTGACCCGCTGGTCGAAAAATCCGAGGAGACGTCCCAGTTGCGGTCGCCGCGAGGTTTGACCAGCAGCGTGTAAGGCGGGAAATTGAACTTCGGCGGATTCTGTTTCAGCAAGCCGGCGGCGATCGCCTTCAAATCGAAGGTGATCTTGTAGGCATCGCCTACGACCGAGACCTTCAAAATGCCCTCGTTGAGCACCTGCTTCCCGACATAGCGTGACAGCTCATCGGAAAGCTGCTTTGCGCCCCGATTGTCGACGGTCTGCCCCCAGGCAGGCGCAACCAGAGCAAAACCAAGAACAGCTGGCAGAACACGCTTCACTTTAGTCTCCCCCTTATTTCCTGATGAGCAAAAATCGCTTTGCTGTAGAAAATACTATATACAACTATGAGCTGAAGCTTCCTTACAATATCAGCCGCATCAGCGGCCGGCCGGCCTTGCGCTCCACAAGCCTCTCGAACCCGGCCTTCTCGAAAACCCGCGACGAGCCGACGAACAGGCCGATCGAACGCGAATCGCGGGACAGGTCGATCGGGCAGGCCTCGACAAGCCGTGCCCCGTTCCTGCGGGCGAAATCGATGCCGCCTTCGACGAGGCGGTGCGTGATGCCCCTGCCGCGCGCCTTGGTGCGGATGAAAAAGCACGAGATCGCCCAAACGGCCGGATCGGACGCGTCGGCGGGATCGATCGGCGCCGAACCCCTGCCCTTGTTGTTCCATTCGGGCACGTCGGCTCGTGGCCCGATCTGCATCCAGCCGACCGCCTTGCCATCCTCGAAAGCCAGCACGCCGGGCGGTGGGCCGGCTTCGATGCGCGCCTTGATGTGATCCTTGTTGCGTTCACGGCTGCTCTCGCGCCGCGCCGCCGGAGCCAGCCGGAAATGCGTGCACCAGCAGCCGTAGCAGGCGCCCTGCTTGCCGAAAAGATCCTCGAATTCAGGCCAGAGGTCAGGCGCCAGCGGCACTATGGTCGTGCTCATGCGTTCTCCCCAGGCCAGGCTTGTCGCTGGCCTTGCGCTGTCGTACCATTGCTTCTGTTCTCTTTATGTTCGCAGCGATGGCGGCTCCTGTCAACAATCCCGATCACGGTTTTTGTCGTGACTGCCTGACGTTTCAGCGCGGTGAAACGCGCCGCTGCGAACGCTGCGGCAGCCCTCGCCTTGCCCGTCATCCCGAGCTTTACCGGCTGCATCTGGCCCATATCGATTGCGACGCCTTCTACGCGGCGATCGAAAAGCGCGACAACCCGGCTCTCAAGGACAAGCCGCTGATCATTGGCGGCGGCAAGCGCGGGGTCGTCTCCACCGCCTGCTATATCGCGCGCATCCGCGGCGTGCGCTCCGCCATGCCGATGTTCAAGGCGCTCGAAGCCTGCCCCGAGGCGGTCGTGATCGCGCCCAACATGGAAAAATACGTGGCCGTCGGCCGTGAGGTGCGCGCCATGATGCAGGCGTTGACACCGCTGGTCGAGCCGCTGTCGATCGATGAGGCCTTCCTCGATCTCGCCGGCACCGAGCGGCTGCACGGCCTGCCGCCGGCGGTGGTGCTGGCGCGCTTCGCGCTGGCCGTGGAGAAGGAGATCGGCATCACCGTTTCATCAGGCCTGTCCTATTGCAAGTTTCTCGCCAAGATCGCGTCCGACTTCCGCAAGCCGCGCGGCTTTTCCGTCATTGGCGAGGCCGAGGCGGTCGGCTTCCTGGCGGCGCAACCGGTGACAATGATCTGGGGGGTCGGCAAGGCGTTCAACGCCACGCTCGAACAGGATGGCATCCGCACCATCGGCCAGCTTCAGAAAATGGAGCGTGGCGACTTGATGCGCCGCTATGGGGTGATGGGCGAACGGCTCTACCGCCTTTCGCGCGGCGAGGATGTCCGCCGCGTCGACCCCGACCAGGACGCCAAGAGCGTATCTGCCGAAACCACTTTCGACACCGACATCGCCTCGCTGGAAGAGCTGGTCTCGGTACTGAGGGGGCTGTCGGAAAAAGTCTCGGCACGGCTGAAGAAGTCGGGCATCGCCGGGCGCACCGTGGTGCTGAAGCTGAAAACCCAGGACTTCAAGCTGCGCACGCGCAACCGCCAGCTCGGCGACCCGACCCGGCTCGCCGACCGTATCTTTTCGACCGGTGTGGAACTCCTTCGCAAGGAGACTGACGGAACGAAATTTCGGCTGCTCGGCATCGGCATCAGCGATCTCTCCGACGACGACAAGGCCGATCCACCGGATCTGGTCGATGTCCAGTCGCGCAAGCGCGCCATGGCCGAAGGCGCCATCGATGCATTGCGCGACAAGTTCGGGCGCAAGGCTGTGCAAACCGGCTACACGTTCGGCAAGAGCCGCGATGCCCATCCGCCGGAGCCGCTCGAAGATTGAGCCCGATCAGCTGCGTCGAAGATCGATGCGGCTGGTCACCACGTTTTTGCCAGTCTTGGGATCACGGTCGACCACGGTCAAAACGATGCCATCGGCCCCGTTTTTCTCTACGGTAAGTTGCGCGGCGAGGTCGCCATTGACCTCCTTGGCCCAGCGGATGGCGAGGTTTATCGCATTGCCGGAACGGCGTCCGTTCAGCTGCGCCGGTCCGGTGCGCGATCCCACATAGACGCCGCTGTATTTGCCGCCGCTGACCTTCAGGCGAGCGCTGATGGCGCGTGTCACCAGGATCAGGCCGCGGCAGTTGCCGTCGAGCGACAGCGAGGCTGAGGTCGCGTTCGACTTGAAGCTGCAAGAAACACTGACGTTCGGCACATCCGTGGTTACCTGGACAGTGCCCTTGCCAGCGAAATTACCGTTGAACGACTGGAGAAATTTGGTCTCGTCGGCATGAGCCGCGCCTGCGGCAATCACCAGGCAGCCAGCCAGCGCGACTTGCGCGAATAGTCTCATGAAACTCTCCTTGTCGATATGGGAATGCGCGTTTGCCCGGCACGGACAATAAGAGGCTCAACGCCTGTGGCCGTATCAGGTTCCGCTCGCAGCACGACTGTTCTCAAGGCCTTCGCCGCGACTGGCCCAGAAGAATAGATGGACTAGCGATTGCTCCGGCAACCACGGCCTGCGACATAGCTGAATGGCACCCACCCCTTCGATCCCCAAGGCCACGTTCTGGATGGCGCTGTCGATCACGTCGTTCCTGGCGATGTCGGTCGCCGGCCGCGCCACGACGGCCGAACTCAACGTCTTCCAGGTGCTGGAACTGCGTTCGGTGATCGGGTTCTTCATTCTGCTGCCGCTGGTGATGGCGACAGGCGGGCTTGCCGCGATGCGCACGCAGCGGCCGCTGGCCCATATCGCGCGCAATGTCGTCCACTATAGCGGCCAGGCTGCCTGGCTCTACGCGTTGACGCTCATTCCGCTGGCGGTGCTGATCTCGATCGAATTCACCACGCCGATCTGGACGGCGATCCTGGCGGTCACGTTTCTGGGCGAAAGACTGAGCCGGCCGCGGCTCGCGGCGATCGTGCTCGGGCTGATCGGCGTGGTCGTCATCGTGCGTCCAGGCGTCGGCTCGGCGGATGTGGGCCATCTGGTCGTGCTGGGCGCGGCGGTTTGTTTCGGCGTCTCGCTGGTGCTGGTCAAGTCGCTGACGCGCACGGACAGCGTCGTGCGGATCATCTTCTGGATGCTGGTCATTCAGTCAGTGGTCGGCCTTATTCCGGCCCTTTACGAATGGCGCAACCCCTCGCTTGCACTGTGGCCGTGGATCGTCCTGATCGGTTTCACCGGCATGTCGTCGCATTTCTGCCTCGCCCGCGCCCTGGCCTATGCCGACGCGACCGTGATCTCGCCGATGGATTTCCTGCGCGTGCCGCTGTCGGCATTGATCGGCTGGCTGCTCTATCAGGAGCAGATCGACGCCTTCACCGCCGGCGGCGCGTTGCTGATCCTGACAGGCAATCTGCTCAACTTGCAGCGCAAAACCGTAAAGCCGGCCGAGGTCGCGGCGTCATAGCACTGCCGGTCAGTTCCCTTCGTCTGGAATGTTGAGGACATGGCCGCAGGCCTTGCAGTGCACGGCGTCCGGCTCGTGCCGCCGCAGCCCGCATTGCGGACAGGGAAAGAACACCTTGGCCGGCCGAAATATCGCCTGCGCCAGCCTGACGAACAGCGATATGCCGATGATCATGGTGACGCCGTCAGCTTGCCGGCGATGCCCGGCAGCACGATGTCGCCGAAGCCCGTCGTTGTCACGGTGGCGACGGTGAAGTAAAGCGCGTCGACGTAGTTTTCCAGTCCGGCTCCGTTGCGGAAAAAGAACGTGTAAACGAAGCCGGTGATGACAAGGAGAAAGGTCAACAGGTTGATGACCGCGTGGCTTGCCTCGCGCCAGGGTCGCAGCCCGCGCATTTCGAAATGCCGCCAGATCGAACCACTGCGCGACAGCGACCACAACCGAAGGATGCGCAGAAAGCCGAGACTTGCGAGCGCCGTCGGCATCAGCAGCGTCAGAAGGATGAAGGCATCCACCCAGAAGGTAGGCTGCTTCATCAGGCGCAACATGTCGTTGGAGGCCAGCAGCCTGGCAATCAGATCGGCGGCGACGAGAGCCGCCACGGCATAGTCCAGCCACAGAAAAGAGGCCGACTGCTGGATGACCGGCGTGGCGATGAAAAAGGCGATGATGGCGAGGTCGATGATGACAGCCACCAGTTGGAACCGGAACGCCGCCGGCGAGCGCCCATGGTAGAGCCTGCGCAGCATGTCGCGTAGCCGCGCCGTCGCGGAAAGGTCCTGCGACGCGCGCTTCCCCTTGGCCTTCATGCCGGCATGAGCAGCAGGTGACGGCCCGCGGGCAGCCGCCTGGCAAGCGCGCGGATTACACCAGTTCCACTTCGACCACGCCCGGCACGGCGCGCATTGCCGAGGCGATCTGCGGCGAGACGCGGTAGCCGCCATTCAGGGCAATCTCGACCTCGCCCTGCGCCTCTTCCTTGATCACGATGATGCTCACCTGGCTTTCACCGCGCTGGGTAAGCTGGGATTGGATCATCGAGGCAGGCCCATCGTTCCTGACGAAAATGCGCAGGGCCTTCTGAATGCGGCTTGCCTCGTCCTCCAGCGATTGCACGGAGTTGATGCGCAGGTTGACGCCCTCGGGCCTGTCCTCCGCCGCGACTGTGATGACAACGGAGCGGCCCGCTTCGAGGAGATCGCGGTACTGCGCCAATCCTTCTGAAAACAACACGGCCTCGTACTGGCCGGAGGTGTCGGAAAAGGCCACCACGCCCATCTTGTTGCCGGTGCGTGTCTTGCGCTCCTGCTTGCTGGTAACGGTGCCGGCAAGTCGGCCGGCGGAAGCGCCGCGCTTGACGGCGGCCGAGAACTCCGCCCAGTTCTGAACCCGCATCTTCTGCAGCGCCGCCTTGTACTCGTCGAGCGGATGCGCCGAGAGATAGAAGCCGACGACCTGGAATTCGCGATGCAACCGGTCGGCAGCGAGCCACGGATCGGTCGCCGGCAGATTGAGCGCCTGCGACTGTGCACCGAGCGAGGCGCCGAAGATGTCGGCCTGGCCCGAAACGGCGTTCTGCTGGGCGAGCGACGCCAGCCCCATCATCCGTTCGACGCCAGCCAACATCTGGGCGCGGTCGTGGCCGAAGCAGTCGAGCGCGCCGGCCATGATCAGGCTTTCGAATACCCGCTTGCCGACGATCTTCGGGTCGACCCTTTCGCAGAAATCGGCGAGACTCTTGAACGGCTTTTCGCCACGAACGGCGACGATGTGCTCCACTGCGGCATCGCCGACGCCCTTGAGCGCGGCCATCGAGTAATAGATGCGGTTCTCGCCGACCTCGAAGGCACGGAAACTCGTCATCACCGACGGCGCCAGGACTTCGATGCCCAGGCGCAGCGCATCCTGGCGGAAGTCGGCAAGCTTGTCGGTGTTGCCCATGTCGAGCGTCATCGACGCCGCCAGGAACTCGACCGGATAATGCGCCTTGAGATAGGCGGTCTGGTAGGACACGACGGCGTAGGCGGCGGCGTGCGACTTGTTGAAACCATAGTCGGCGAACTTGGCCAGGAGGTCGAAAATGAAGTCGGCTTGCGGCTTTGCGACGCCGCGCTCGACAGCACCCGTGACGAAGCGTTCACGCTGCTTGTCCATCTCGGCGCGGATCTTCTTGCCCATGGCGCGGCGCAGAAGGTCGGCTTCGCCGAGCGAATAGCCGGACAACTCCTGCGCGATCTGCATCACCTGTTCCTGGTAGACGATGACGCCTTGCGTCTCCTTCACCAGATGATCGATCTTGGGATGAATCGAGGCCATCTCCTCCTCGCCATGTTTTCTGGCGTTGTAGGTCGGGATGTTTTCCATCGGTCCCGGCCGGTAGAGGGCAACCAGCGCGATGATGTCCTCGATGCAGTCGGGCCGCATGCCGATCAGCGCCTTGCGCATGCCGGCACTTTCCACCTGGAACACGCCGACCACCTCGCCGCGCGACAGCATGGCATAGGTATCGGGATCGTCGAGCGGAATCGTCGCGAGATCGATGTCTATGCCGCGGCGACGGATCAGCTTCACCGCCGTCTCCAGCACCGTCAGCGTCTTCAGGCCGAGGAAATCGAACTTCACCAGCCCGGCCTGCTCGACATATTTCATGTTGAACTGGGTGACAGGCATGTCGGAGCGCGGATCGCGGTACATCGGCACCAGTTCCGACAAGGGTCGGTCGCCAATGACGATGCCGGCGGCGTGCGTCGAGGCATGGCGGTAGAGGCCCTCCAGCTTCTGCGCCATGTCGAGCAGCGTCTGGACGATCGGTTCCTTCTCGGCCTCCTCGGCAAAGCGCGGCTCGTTGGCGATGGCGTCGGCGAGCTTGACCGGATTGGCCGGGTTCTGCGGCACCATTTTTGAGAGCTTGTCGACCTGGCCATAGGGCATCTGCAGCACGCGGCCGACGTCGCGCAGCACGGCGCGCGCCTGCAGCGTACCGAAGGTGATGATCTGGCCTACCTGGTCGCGGCCGTATTTCTGCTGGACGTAGCGGATCACTTCCTCGCGGCGATCCTGGCAGAAGTCGATGTCGAAGTCGGGCATCGACACGCGGTCCGGATTGAGAAAGCGCTCGAACAGCAGCGAGAAGCGCAGCGGATCGATGTCGGTGATGGTGGTGGAATAGGCGACAAGCGAACCGGCGCCCGAACCACGCCCCGGCCCGACCGGAATGCCTTGCGCCTTGGCCCATTTGATGAAGTCGGCAACGATCAGGAAGTAGCCGGGGAATTTCATCTTCTCGATGATGCCAAGCTCGAATTCGAGCCGCTCACGATATTGCTCGACCGTGTAGCCCGGTGTCGGTCCGTGCAAGGCGAGCCTTGCGTTAAGCCCCTCGCGCGCCTGGCGCGCCAGTTCCTCGGCCTCGGCCTTTTCGGCCGCGTCCTTGTCGGAGGCATCGCCGCCCGTGAACCGTGGCAGGATCGGGCTGCGGGTTTTCGGATAGTAGGAGCAGCGCAGCGCAATCTCGATCGTGTTGTCGATCGCTTCCGGCAGGTCGGCGAACAATTTCGCCATATCGGCCTGGCTACGCAGGAAATTGTCCGGCGACAGCCGGCGGCGGGTATCGACGGCGACGACCGAACCCTCGGCGATGGCGATCAACGCATCATGCGCCTCATATTCGTCGCGCGAAGAGAAGAAGGCCTCGTTGGTGGCAACCAGCGGCAATTCATGGGAATAGGCGAGATCGATCGAGGATTTCTCGATCATGCGATCGTAGCCCGAAACCCGGTCCAATTCGACATAGAGGCGGTCGCCGAACATCGTCTTGAGAGTGACCAGGCGCGCCTCGGCAAGATCGCGGCGATCTTCCTTCAGGGCTGTGCCGATCGGGCCGCGCGGCCCGCCGCTGAGGCAAATCAGGCCGTCACATTGGCCGTCCATCATTTCGGTGGTCAGGTGCACCGCTTCACCGGGCGGTGTTTCGAGGTACACGCGGCTGACCAGCCGGACGAGATTGGAATAGCCGGCTTCGGTGGCCGCGAGCAGCACGATCGGCCGCATATCGGGGCCTTGCCGACGGCGGTCACGCTGGCCGTCGCTGTTTTCGCCGGAGAAGGCGAGTGCGATCTGGCAGCCGATGATCGGCTGGATGCCTTCCTTCACCGCCTTCTGGGCGAACTCCAAGGCGCCAAACAGATTGTTGGTGTCGGTGACGGCGATGGCCGGCGCTTCGTCTTTCACCGCGTGGTCAACGATCTTGCCGAGTTGCAGCGCGCCCTCGAGCAGCGAATAGGCCGAATGCACGCGAAGATGGACGAACGACCGCGCCGGCACCTCCGGCCGCGCGGCCGCAATTGCTGCTTCGCGCTTCAGGGGATCGCGTGGAAGTCTGTCATCCGCCATGGTTTCTCGCGCTGCCGAAGGTCTTTGAGTCGATGGAAATGTATTGTCCGGGACCGGGCGATACCAGTCCAGCACAAACGACTACTGACCACAGGGATCCAGCCCGCTCACGCAAACTCCATGATTATCGCGTCCACGGCCAGGCTGTCGCCCGGTTTGGCGTTGAGTTTCGCCACGACGAGATCGCGATCGGCGCGCAGCACGTTTTCCATCTTCATCGCCTCGACCACGGCCAAAGTCTCGCCGAACTTGACCTCCTGGCCTTCGGCGACAGCGATCGACACGACGAGGCCGGGCATCGGGCAGAGCAGCAGTTTCGATGTGTCCGGTGCCACTTTCTCCGGCATCAGCCTTTCCAATTCGGCGGTGCGCGGCAGCATGGCGCGCGCGGTCACCGACATGCCCTTCCAGGCGATGCGAAGGCCATTGGCGACAGGCCGGATCTGGGCCGCAACCCTGCGCTTGCCGACCGTGCCGCGCCAGATCAGGTCACCCGGCCGCCAATCGGACGAAACGGTCAGCGCCTTGCCGCCATCGATGGACAGGTCGATTTCCATCGGGATCGAAATCATGCCTTCGAGGATCGAAGCCGGCAGATAGTCTTCGCCGATCTTCACCACCCAATCGCGCTTGAGCGCTCCCGAATGCGGCGCCAGCCGTCCGCCCAGCCGGTCGAGGCGGTCGCGGCGCAGTAGTTCCACCGCCGTGACGATCGATGCCAGCACGGCTCTTTCCTCGCTGTTCGGCACGACGGGGGCAAAACCGTCGGGATATTCCTCCGCGATGAAGCCGGTCGATATCGCCCCTTCCCGCCAGCGCGGATGCTGCATCAGCGCCGCCAGGAACGGGATGTTGTGCTCGATGCCGTCGACGACAAAGCTGTCGAGCGATTCCGACATAGCGTCTATCGCCTCGAGCCGCGTCGGTGCCCAGGTGCATAGCTTGGCGAGCATCGGATCGTAGAACATCGAAATTTCCGAGCCTTCGGTGACGCCGGTATCATTGCGGATGACGATGTCGCCGAACTGTCCTTCCTCCGGCGGCCGATAGCGCGTCAGCCGGCCGATCGACGGCAGGAAATTGCGATAGGGATCCTCGGCGTAGAGCCGGCTTTCCACCGCCCAGCCGTTCAGCTTCACGTCGCTCTGCCTGATGGCGAGTTTCTCGCCGGCGGCGACGCGGATCATCTGCTCGACCAGATCGATACCTGTGACGAGCTCCGTCACCGGATGTTCGACCTGCAATCGTGTATTCATTTCAAGGAAATAGAAGTTCTTGTCCTTGTCGACGATGAATTCGACGGTGCCGGCGCTCTGGTAGTCGACGGCCCTGGCCAGCGCCACCGACTGCTCGCCCATCGCCTTGCGCGTCTTGGCATCGAGGAATGGCGACGGCGCCTCTTCCGCCACCTTCTGGTTGCGGCGCTGGATCGAGCATTCGCGTTCGCCGAGATAGAGCGCGTTGCCATGCGCGTCGGCCAGCACCTGGATCTCGATGTGACGTGGGTCGACGACGAATTTTTCGATGAAGACGCGGTCGTCGCCGAACGAACTCTTGGCCTCGGAGCGGGCCCGGTCAAAACCGTCGCGCACTTCCGACCTGTCCCAGGCAATGCGCATGCCTTTTCCGCCGCCGCCGGCCGAGGCCTTGATCATCACGGGATAGCCGATTTCGCCGGCTATCTTTTCGGCATGGTCGGCATTTTCGATGACGCCAAGCCAGCCCGGAACCGTCGAAACCTCAGCCGCGTTGGCGAATTTCTTCGATTCGATCTTGTCGCCCATCGCCTTGATCGCCTTGGGCTTCGGCCCGATGAAGACGATGCCTTCCGCTTCCAGCGCTTCGCAGAACGTGGCTCGCTCGGACAGGAAGCCATAGCCCGGATGCACGGCCTGGGCGCCGGTCGCCTTGCAGGCGGCGATGATCTTTTCAGGAACGAGATAACTCTGCGCGGCGGGTGACGGCCCGATATGCACCGCCTCGTCGGCCATTTCGACATGCACGGCATCGCGATCGGCGTCGGAATAGACGGCGACCGTGGCAATGCCCATCTTGCGCGCCGTCCTGATGACGCGGCAGGCGATCTCGCCACGGTTGGCGATCAGGATCTTGGTGAACATGCGGGCAGAATTCCCCTCCGGCAGACAGTTCAGTTCTATGGACTATGGCGCCATGTCTCAAGTACCGGCATGGCGCCATGAAAGTCGCCGCTACCGACGCACCATCGCGCCCGCTGCCGGGCCGGTTATCGAATGGTGTGCTATCTGCGTCAACAAAGCCGACATTTCGTCTCATCTGACAGTTGATGAGCAGCCCAAAACCTGAAAACTTGGCTACAAAAATCGCCTCTGGAGGAATTGCCCGATGAAAACCCGCGCCGCTGTAGCTGTTGGAGCCGGAAAGCCGCTGGAGATCATGGAGGTCGACCTCGAGAGACCGCGCGATGGCGAGGTACTGGTCGAGATCAAGGCGACCGGCATCTGCCACACCGATGAATTCACGCTGTCGGGCGCCGATCCCGAAGGCATCTTCCCGGCCATTCTCGGCCATGAAGGCGCCGGCGTCGTCGTCGATGTCGGCAAGGGCGTCACCTCGGTCAAGAAGGGTGACCACGTCATTCCGCTCTATACGCCGGAATGCCGGCAGTGCCCGTCCTGCCTGTCCAGAAAGACCAATTTGTGCACCGCCATCCGTGCCACGCAAGGCCAAGGCCTGATGCCGGACGGCTCGTCGCGCTTTTCGATCGGCAAGGACAAGATCTTCCATTACATGGGCTGCTCGACCTTCTCCAATTTCACCGTGCTGCCCGAGATCGCGGTCGCGAAGGTCAATCCCGACGCCCCCTTCGACAAGATCTGCTACATCGGCTGCGGCGTCACCACCGGCATCGGCGCCGTCATCAACACCGCCAAGGTCGAGCAAGGTGCTACATCAGTGGTCTTCGGCCTCGGCGGCATTGGCCTCAACGTCATCCAGGGCCTGAAGCTTGCCGGCGCCGACATGATCATCGGCGTCGATTTGAACAACGACAAGAAGGAATGGGGCGAGCGCTTCGGAATGACGCATTTCGTCAATCCGAAGGAGATCGAGGGCGACATCGTCCCCCACCTCGTCAACATGACCAAGCGCGGTGCCGACCAGATCGGCGGCGCCGACTACACGTTCGACTGCACCGGCAATACCAAGGTGATGCGCCAGGCGCTGGAGGCTTCGCATCGCGGTTGGGGCAAGTCGGTCGTCATCGGCGTCGCCGGCGCCGGCCAGGAGATTTCGACACGGCCTTTCCAGTTGGTCACCGGCCGCAGTTGGATGGGCACCGCCTTCGGCGGCGCACGCGGTCGCACAGACGTGCCGAAGATCGTCGACTGGTACATGGACGGCAAGATCCAGATCGACCCGATGATCACCCACACGCTGAAGCTCGAGGACATCAACAGGGGATTCGACCTCATGCATGAGGGCAAGTCGATCCGGAGTGTCGTGGTTTACTGAAGACGGCCACACGCCGCCGGCCAACCGGCCGGCGACCCCTGTGGTGAAACATGGGAGGAGAGAAAAATGGCGGAGAAACTGCATCCGAAAATCGACAATGGTTTGCCGAAGGAGAGCGCGAGCTTTGCCGGCGGCACATTGGTCTGCGCCTGCACCAGCAACCCGGTCAAGGTGAGGGTCAAGGGCCAGATCGCCCACAACCACGCCTGCGGCTGCACCAAATGCTGGAAGCCCGAAGGCGCTATATTCTCGGTGGTGGCGGTTGCCGGTACCGGCGATGTCACCGTCACCGAGAACGGCGACAAGCTGAAGGTGGTCGACCCGTCAGCGCTGATCCAGCGTCATGCCTGCACCCAATGCGGCGTCCACATGCACGGACCGGTCGAGCGCGACCATCCGTTCAAGGGCCTGTCCTTCATCCACCCCGAGCGCTTCGAGGAAGACGGCTGGTCGCCTCCGGGCTTCACCGCCTTTGTCTCGTCGATCATCGAATCGGGTGTCGACCCGAGCCGGATGGACGGCATTCGCGGCAGGCTGAGGACAATCGGCCTGGAGCCTTACGATTGCCTCAACCCGGGCCTGATGGACTACATCGCCACCTGGACGGCCAAGAAGTCCGGCGCTTTGCCGGCCTGACCGCTATGAGATTTCAGGCAGGGGCCGGACATGTTTCCGGTCCCTGCGCGTTTTCTGGAGAAACAATGCCCGCACCCGCCATCTACGTCGACGCCGACGCCTGCCCGGTGAAGGCCGAGGTAGAAAAGGTCGCCGAGCGCCATGGCATTGTCGTAACCTACGTCTCCAATGGCGGCCTGCGCCCTTCCCGCGACCCGATGATCCGCAATGTCGTGGTCTCCAAGGGCGCCGATGCCGCTGACGACTGGATCGTCGAGAACGCCAAGTCCAACGACATCGTGGTGACGGCGGACATTCCGCTTGCCGCCCGCACGGTGGCGCTCGGCGCGCATGTGCTGGGACCGACCGGGCGGCCCTTCACACCCGAGACGATCGGCATGGCGGTGGCGATGCGGGACCTCAAGCAGCATCTACGCGAAACCGGCGAAAGCAAGGGCTACAACGCCAGTTTTGCGCCGCAGGACCGCTCGCGTTTCCTCGGCGAACTCGACCGTATCTTGCGGCGGGCGCTGAAATCCGCCACATCAAGCTAGCAACAAAGCGCCATCCAGGTGGAGACCGCCATGGCTGCCGAAACCCCGGTCAAGAATCCGATGCAGCGCCATATGCTGTTCGCAGTCTCGGCTTGTATCGGTGCGTTTGCGCTGCTCGTGGCGTTGCTGCTGCACGCCCCGCTCGCCTACTCGATCGGGGCCAACGCATTTTTCGCCGCTTACGTCATTCTTGTCGTCAGCCAGATGCCCAAACTCACCGGCAAATATCTCAGCAAGAATGCACGCGCCACCGATCAGCCGGTGCTGGTCATCTTCGCTGTGACGCTCGTTGTCGTCGGCGTTGCCGTTATCTCCCTGTTCCTGCTGATCAATCGGAAGGACGGAGGTCACCCGATCGAACTCGGCTTCGCACTGCTGTCGATCCCGCTCGGCTGGTTCACAATCCATGCCATGGCGGCGCTCCATTATGCCCATGTCTACTGGATGGACGGCGACGCGGTCGACACCGACACCAATAAGAAGATCCCGGTCGGCGGCCTGCTGTTCCCGGGCGACAAACGCCCCGAGGGCTGGGATTTCCTCTACTTCTCGACCGTCATCGGCATGACGGCGCAGACCGCCGACACCAACATCTCGACGACGCACATGCGTCGTGTCGTGCTTGTGCACTCGGTCCTGTCGTTCTTCTTCAACACGGTCATCGTCGCCGCGGCCGTCAATCTCGCCGTCAGCCTGGGTGGTCCGTAATAAATCCGTGATCGGATGAAACATCGGTTTGGATCGCGACGTATCAGGAGGACAATGAACGCGTAGGCCAAGCCGCAAGGCACGGGAGACCAGACAAGATGGAATCGGTTGCCAGAAGCCAATCCGAAATTGAACCGGGTGTCCCCGCTTCAAAAGAGAAAACATTGATCTATCGCCAGTCGCGCTGGACGCGGCTGACACACTGGCTCTGGGCCATCTCGTTGTTTTTCATGCTTCTTTCCGGCCTGCAGATCTTCAATGCTCGGCCGCAGCTCTACATCGGCAAGCAATCCGGCTTCGGCTACAACAACACCATTTTCGCCATAGGCGCCGAAAACACCAATGCCGGGCCGCGCGGTTATACCGAAATCTTCGGGCACCGTTTCGACACGACAGGTGTCCTCGGCTGGTCGGGTCCGACAGGCAACGAGACGGCGCGCGGTTTCCCGTCCTGGGCGACGATTCCCTCCTACTATGACCTCGGCACCGCCCGCGTCATCCATTTCTTCTTTGCCTGGATACTGACGACGACCTTGATCGTCTGGCTGGTCGCCAGCCTGATCAACGGCCACATCCGCCGCGATCTGGCGCCGCGCCTGGATGATCTCAAGCGCTTGCCACAGGACATCGCCAACCACGCCAGGCTCAAATTCCATCACACGCGCGAGTACAACACGCTGCAGAAAATGGCTTATGGCGGCGTGCTGTTCGTGCTCTTGCCGCTGATGATCATCACTGGTCTCGCCATGTCGCCGAGCATGGATTCGGTGCTGCCGTTTCTCAACGATCTGCTCGGCGGCCGGCAGACCGCACGCACCATCCATTTCAGCGTCATGGTTCTGCTGGTCGCCTTCTTCGTCGTCCACATCCTGATGATCCTTGCCGCCGGCCCGATCAACGAACTGCGCTCGATCATCACCGGCTGGTACCGCACCGATCCTCCCGTGCATGACTCCAAAACGTCCGAGAGGAGTGTCTGACATGGCGAAATTTGAGATCAGCCGCCGAAAATTCCTCACCGCCGCCAGCCTCGGCGCTTCCGGCATCATGCTGTCGGGCTGCGATGCCTTCGATAGCGGCCTCGGCATCGGTGGCGGCTTGCGCAGTTTCCTCGAAAACGCCAATGGCCTGACCCACAAGGCACAACGGTTGCTCGGCGGCGGCAATTCGCTGGCGCCGGAATTCACCGAGGCCGATATCCGTCAGCCTATGCGGCCAAACGGCGTGACCGCGCCGGATGACGACACATACAAAGCCCTGCTCACCAACAACTTCGCCGATTGGCGTCTGGAGGTGTCAGGCCTCGTCGAAAAGCCGTTGTCGCTCACCCGCGAGCAGCTCATGAACATGCCGAGCCGTACCCAGATCACCCGCCACGATTGCGTCGAAGGCTGGAGCTGCATCGCCAAATGGACAGGTACGCCGCTGGCGCTGGTGCTCGACCAGGCGGTGGTCAAGCCGCAGGCGCGCTATGTCATGTTCCACTGCCTCGACACGATCGACCGCAGCCTGTCGGGCGACATCAAATATTACGGCACCATCGACCTGATCGATGCCCGCCATCCGCAAACGATCCTTGCCTATGGCCTGAACGGCAAGCCGCTGCCGGTCGAGAACGGCGCGCCGCTACGCGTCCGTGTCGAACGTCAGCTCGGCTACAAGATGCCGAAATATCTCTACAAGATCGAACTGGTCGACGGCTTCGCCAATGTCGGCGGCGGCCGCGGCGGCTATTGGGAAGACAATGGCTACGACTGGTACGGCGGGATTTGATGGACGCTCGCATTGCGGCCGAGCACGACCTGTCTCCAGTCGAATTGAGTTCGCTCGAGGAGCGTCTTCATCGTGACAACCGGCGTGTAACGGACCGCGACGATGACCGGAGCCTGGCCTTTGTCATCCGTGATGATGCGGGACACGCGATCGGAGTAGCCGCCGGCTACTCCTGGGCTGGCACGTCCGAACTCACATTGATGTGGATTGACGAGGCTCACCGGGGCCGCGGCTACGCAAGGCAGTTGCTCGACGCCTTTGTCGCCGAGGCCGCGGATCGCGGCGTCAAGAAGATCTGGGTCTCCAGCCACGACTTCCAGGCACCAGGCCTGTATGAAAAGGCTGGCTTCGAACGCATGGCCGAACTGGCGGGATGGCCCGAAGGCCATTCCAATATCATTCTTTGCAGAAGGATAGCAGCAGACGGCGCGGCTTAGGCAACCTTGTCGAGCAACGGCTTCAGCGCCGGATGGATTTCCGGCGACGCGTGCTTGATCAAGGTCAGCAGTGCACGCTCATTCTCGAGTAAAGGCCGATTCACGCCGATATGTCCGACCAGCCATTTGGCTTCGCCGGCATCGATCGTCTCGGCGCGGCGGGCCAGCGCCTCGGCTGCCCTGTTCTTGGCTTCCCATTCGGTCTCGATATCGTCAGGAGACCGGTAGGCCTCGATGATGCCGGCGAGGCCGCCGGAGACCATGCGGCTGTAGAAACCGCCGATTTCCGGATCGGCGTGTTCGAGGAAGGTTTCCTGGCGCAGCGCCACGTCGCGGGTGGGCGCCTCGTAACCGGCCGAGCACATGACGAAATTGGCGATCGCCTTGACGAACAGGTCGTTCCAGGACGGATCGTTGTTGGCCTGGGCTGTCCGCTCGTTGATCCTGAACAGCACCTCGGCCTCGGCCCGGGTGATGGCGATGTTGCCGTCGCCGCCATGGGCATGGAGGATACGGCGCAGAAGCTCGACTTCTGCCTTGGCGATCAATCCGGGCACCAGCGCACCGCCGAGCATCAGCGGTCCCTTGCCGTCGACGACCGCATTGGCGACCTGCTCCAGCGCGTAGACGCAAAGCCGGCTCGGGGAGGATTTCGCCTCTTCCAGCACGTGGACCAGCAATTCGAGTTCGGTCCGGCTGTCGACCATGCCGTCGCGCGAAATCGTGCGGACCAGCCAGTCGGCATTTTCCTGTGAAATGTAACCTTCCGGCCTTTCCTGGCGGACGATGTAGTCGGTGACCGCCTCGACGAAGAACGGTGCCCATTCCGCGCACTTGTCCCGCGCCGTCTGGTCGAGCGCGAACAAGGCCTCGGCTTCGCCCCGGGTCACCACGCCGTCCGCGAACACGTCGCGGCGCAGCATCGCCACATCCTCCGAAGCAATGCGGTTCTTCGACGTCAGCCCCGCCACCGGCGCACTCATGATCAACTCGCCCATCCGTCGTCTCCGTCCGCCCAACGCGTCACATCGGCCTGCTATATCAGGAGTGTCTTGAAAAACCGCCAAATGGCGTGGTTAGCGAAGACTTGTCAGCCAATGCATGTCGCCCAAAAGTGTGCAGCGGTTTTGGGAGAACGACATGCATCAACACAAAGATCTAAAGCGCGACGCGCTTAGATGTCGCTGGGAGGTGACAAGGTGTCGCCGACGGGCTATGGATGGCGCGTCGAGGGCTCAGGGTTTGAGTCCTACCTGTTTGCGGGAGAGAGCAGCGAGAGCTGCCGCCGAAGGGGAAATCGCCCGAAATCTCTCAGGCAAAAGAACCGTAGACGGGAAAGACACTCTGGAAAGTCGGGGCTTGCCCCCGCGCCGAAGGTGTAAGCGCCGCTGACAGAGTTCCGGCTGCGCGAGTCTCTCAGGCTTCAGACAGAGGGGCACGGACTGGTCGCCATCAGCGACCGATTGCGTGCGACTCTGGAGACGACATGACGGGCGATGACAAACACCTTCCCCTCGAAGATATCCATACAGCGGCCGGTGCGCGCTTCGGCGCCTTTGCAGGCTGGTCGATGCCGCTGACCTATCCGGCCGGCGTCATGAAGGAGCATCTTCACACCCGCGAACATGCGGGCCTGTTCGACATCTCGCACATGAAGCTGTTCGAGGTCAGCGGGCCGGATGCCGTCACGCTGCTCGACCGCGCCTGCCCGCTAGATGCCGGCGCGCTCGAAATCTCGCAATCCAAGCTGACCTTCTTCCTCAATGAGGCGGGCGGCATTCTGGATGATCTGATCGTCACCCGGCTCGGCGATACGAGGTTCATGGTGGTCGCCAACGCCGGCAATGCCGTCGCCGACGAAAAGCATCTGCGCGCGCTGGCAGCCGATTTCGATGTGAAGGTCGAGCCGCTCGACCGTGTTTTCCTGGCGATCCAAGGCCCGGAAGCCTGGGCGACGCTTTCCCGAGCCGGCCTCGAAACCGGCTCGCTGCTGTTCATGCACGGCATCGAGCCGCGGAAAAACTGGTTCATGAGCCGGTCGGGCTATACCGGCGAGGACGGTTTCGAGATCGGCCTGCCGGTAGCCGATGCAAGAGAACTCGTCGCCAAGCTGCTGGAAGATGAGCGCGTACTGTGGATCGGGCTTGCCGCGCGCGACAGCCTGCGGCTGGAAGCCGGGCTCTGCCTGCATGGCCAGGACATTACGCCGGAGATCGACCCGGCCGCGGCGGCGCTGATGTGGGCAATTCCGAAAGAGATCCGTGCCTCCGGCACCTTCATCGGCGCCGACGCCTTGCGCGCCGCCGTGGAGCGGGGCCCGGCGCAAAAGCGCGTCGGGTTGAAGGCCGATGGCCGCCAGCCGGTACGAGCGGGCGCAACCCTTTTCGATGCCGACGGCAACCCTGCCGGCCATGTCACATCGGGCGGCTTCGGCCCCTCCGCCGGTCATCCAGTCGCCATGGGCTATGTCGCCGCCCCGCTGGCCAAGCCCGGAACACGGGTTTTCGCCGACGTGCGCGGCACGAAGATCCCCGTCGATATCAGTTCCCTGCCCTTCACCCCTCATCGCTACCGCAAAGGATAGACCCCATGGCAAAGATCTATTTCACCGCCGATCACGAATGGCTCAGCGTCGAGGGCGGCGTCGCCACCGTCGGCATCACCAACTACGCTCAGGAGCAACTCGGCGACCTCGTCTTCGTGGAACTGCCGGAAACGGGAAAGAAGCTCGCCAAGGGCGATACCGCCGTCGTGGTCGAATCCGTCAAGGCGGCCTCCGATGTTTACGCGCCGGTCGACGGCGAGATCACCGAGGCCAATGGCACGCTGTCATCCGACCCTTCGCTGGTCAACTCGGCGGCAACCGGCGCCGGCTGGCTATGGAAGATGAAGCTCGCCGACGAAAGCCAACTCGCCAGCCTCATGGATGAGGCCGCCTACAAAGCCCATATTGGCTGATATCAGGACGCATTGACATGACCACTGGACCTTACCCCTTCTCGGCCCGTCACATCGGCCCCGGCCTTGCCGACGTCAGAGCCATGCTCGCCGTCCTCGGTGTTCCCTCGGTCGAGACGCTGATCAGTCAGGCCGTGCCGAGATCGATCCGCCTCGACCACCCGCTGGCCCTGCCCGCGCCGGCCAGCGAAGCCGAAGCGCTCGCCGAATTGTCGACGATCATGGCAAGGAATGCCGTGCTGAAGAGTTTTATCGGCGCCGGTTACCACGGCGTCCACGTGCCGCCGGTCATCCAGCGCAACCTGTTCGAGAATCCAGCCTGGTACACCGCTTACACACCTTACCAGGCCGAGATCAGCCAGGGCCGGCTCGAAATGCTGTTCAACTTCCAGACGCTGGTCACGGAACTGACCGGCCTGCCGGTGGCATCGGCTTCATTGCTCGACGAGGCAACCGCGGTCGCCGAAGCGGTCGGCATTGCGCTGCGCCACCACCGCGACAAGCGCACCAAGGTGGCGCTCGCCGGCACGCCGCACCCGCAGACGCTGGACGTGGTGCGTACCCGCGCCGAGCCACTCGGCATCGAGATCGACGGCGAGGCGATCGACGACAACACCGCCGCCCTGCTCGTCTCCTGGCCGGATACTTTTGGCGTCTATGGCGACCACAAGGCGGCGATCGAAAAAGCGCGCGCCACCGGCGCCCTTGTCGTCTTCATCGCCGACCCGCTTGGCCTGACACTGACCGACGCGCCGGCGAAACTCGGCGCCGACATTGCCGTCGGCCCGATGCAGCGCTTTGGCGTACCGATGGGCTTTGGCGGCCCGCACGCCGCCTATTGCGCCGTCGCCGACAGACTGACGCGGCTGATGCCCGGCCGCCTGGTCGGTCAGTCGACCGACAGCATGGGCCGTCCCGGCTACCGCCTCGCCTTGCAGACACGCGAGCAGCATATCCGCCGCGACAAGGCAACGTCCAACATCTGCACGGCGCAGGCGCTGCTTGCCAATATGGCCACCGCCTACGCCATCTGGCATGGCCCGGTTGGCCTGCAGGCGATCGCCGGGCGCGTCCATGCACTGGCCAACCGCCTGGCGAGCGGCCTCGAGGGGGCGGGTGTATCGGTGCTCGGCTCCAGCCGTTTCGACACGGTGACGGTGGAGGTCAAAGGCAAGGCCACCCGGATCGCGGCCGCCGCCGAAAAGACCGGCAGGCTGCTGCGTGTGCTCGACGCCGACCATGTCGGAATCAGTTTCGACGAGACGTCGACCGATGCCGATCTCGAGGCGATCGCGGCCCTGTTCGACGCCAAGGCTGCTTCTGCCGCCGACAGCACGGTGCCCGGCAAGCCGCGCGGCAAGGAGTTTTTGACCCAGCCGGTCTTCCACGAGAACAAGTCGGAGACCGAGATGATGCGCTTCCTGCGCCGGCTGGCCGACAAGGACCTGGCGCTCGACCGCGCCATGATCCCGCTGGGCTCCTGCACCATGAAGCTCAACGCCGCGGCGGAAATGATGCCGGTGAGTTGGCCGGAAATCGCCAATTTGCATCCCTTCGCGCCCGCAGCGCATTCGGCCGGCTACCGCGCCATGATCGGCGAACTGGAAGGCTGGCTGTCGGAGATCACCGGCTTCGACGCCGTGACCTTGCAGCCCAATGCCGGAAGCCAGGGCGAATATGCCGGGCTGCTCGCCATTCGCGCCTATCATCGCTCGCGCGGTGAAGGCCATCGCACTGTCTGCCTGATCCCCTCCTCCGCGCATGGCACCAATCCGGCGAGTGCCGCGATGGCCGGCATGAGCGTTGTGGTCGTGCGCTGCCTGGAAGACGGCAACATCGACATGGACGATATGCGCGCCAAGGCCAATGAGCATTCCAGGAATCTCGCGGCGCTGATGTTCACCTACCCCTCCACGCATGGCGTCTACGAGGAAGGCGCGCGCCACCTCTGCGCTCTCATTCATGAGCATGGCGGACAGGTCTATTTCGACGGCGCCAACCTCAACGCCCTGGTTGGGCTTGCCCGTCCCGGCGACATCGGCGCCGACGTCTGCCACATGAACCTGCACAAGACCTTCTGCATCCCGCATGGCGGCGGCGGACCGGGCGTCGGTCCGATCGGCGTCAAGGCGCATCTGAAGCCCTATTTGCCCGGCCATGTCAGCGAAGGCTCGGCGCATGCCGTGGCCGCCGCCCCCTTCGGCAGCGCTTCCATCCTGCCGATCACCTGGATGTACATCCGTATGATGGGCGCTTCCGGCCTGAAGCAGGCGACCGAGACGGCGATCGTGTCCGCCAACTATGTGGCGACGCGGCTCGCCCCGCACTTCCCGCTACTTTACAAGGGCAGGAGCGATCGTGTCGCCCATGAATGCATCCTCGATACCCGCGTGCTCAAGGAGAGCGCCGGCATCGGTGTCGAAGACATCGCCAAGCGCCTGATCGACTATGGTTTCCACGCGCCGACCATGTCGTTCCCGGTCGCCGGCACGCTGATGGTCGAACCGACCGAGTCCGAGCCCAAGCGCGAGTTGGACCGGTTTTGCGAGGCGATGATCGCCATTGCCGGCGAGGCGGCGAAAGTGGCCAGGGGCGAATGGCCTTTGGCCGACAATCCGCTGGTCAACGCGCCTCATACATCAGCCGAGGCGCTGGCCGGTCAATGGACCCACCCTTACTCGCGCCTCGAAGCGGCCTATCCCGCCGGCGACGCGGACACAGCGGCAAAGTACTGGCCGCCGGTATCGCGCATCGACAATGTCGCGGGAGACCGCAACCTGGTCTGCTCCTGCCCGCCGCTGTCGGACTATCTGGGTGCTGCCGAATAGCTACGCAGAGCGCAAGGCCGGCTTGACTGGGTCGGCCTTGCCCATCCTCTTGCGACTGATGACGCAATTTCGCCCCGCGCGTTTGGCGGCATAGAGCATGGTGTCGGCCCTGGCCAGCACCTCGTCGAGGGTGCTGCCGTCGGCTTCGCCGAACCCGATCCCGCCGCTGACCGTGCTGCGCAAGGGACCGAGCGGGGTGGGCACGACTTCCGTGCCGAAAGCAACACCGATCTTGCTGGCAAGATCATAGGCCCGCTCGTCCGTCATGCGCGACATGACGATTGCGAACTCCTCGCCGCCCAAACGAAAGGCGTCGACCCCGGTCCTGGCATATTTCCTGATGACGGCGGCAAAGCGGCACAGGACCTGATCCCCGACCGGGTGTCCATAGATGTCGTTCGTCCGCTTGAAGTGATCGAGATCGAACATGACGATCGCCATGAACGGGCTGAAGGTGCGCTCGCCATAAAGCGACGTCAGGCCCCGACGGTTCATCAGTCCGGTCAACGGATCGGTCATGGTCTCAGCCTTGAGCTCGATCTGCGCCTGCAGATGATGGAGCGAAAGCGTCAACGCGCCGAGGCCGGTCATACAGGCCACCGCAACGACCGAGTTGAGGCGCTCGGCCCAATTGTCGGGCGCGACACCGAGCGTCCACTGTCCTTTGGCCATCAGAACCACGCCGCAAAGGGCAAACGACAGCGCACAAGTGCCGCTCAGGAACGACACCACCAGCAGGATGCGGCGATCGTGACTGCCATTGATCCAGAACATGGCCCCGATCGTCGAGAGCAGCGCGGTAACCGTCGCGTAGGTGATCACGAAACCGATGCCGTCAAGGCCCATGAAGGTCACGGCCGCACAGACAGCCATGGCGGCAAGCGTCGGCGCAATCGCACGCCTGTGGTCCGGCACACCGAGATATTGCATGGCCGAAATGCAGATGATCAGAAAACCCAGGCTGAGCAGCGCCAGCGCGATCTGGCAAAGCAGCGGATCGGGCTCCCTTGTGTAGCGCCAGAACAGGATCACATGCGCGACGAGCACGAGAATGCCGCATGCCACCGTCAGCACGAACCTTGCCCGCGGCGCGGTGGCCCAGATCGCGAACATGGTGACGCTGAGACAGATGCCCGACAGCGCGGCTGCGAGCAGGAGCGAACTGAAATCCAGCATATCGGGCGGAGGCCTCTCGAGCGTCGGCGGTTGCGCCGCATTCTAGGTCGGCGGCAGCCCTCGGACATGGTTTTCAGGCGATCTGTCCGCCCAACCTGCGGATAGGGTTTACAAAGCGTCGATGCCACCTGTCCCGAAACCGCACCCCTGGCCGGCCGAGGATCAAACGGCATCAGCCCTTGTTCAGCAGGGCGAGGTTGGCGTCGACGACCGTGGGATCGGCCATGCCGGCTTTCGCCTCGAGCAGCAGCGCCCTGGCTTTCTTCTTGTTGCCGCGCAACAATTGCGAATAGCCCATATTGTTGACGATCCGCGGTTTGCGGCCGGCGACTTTCAAAAGCTGGCCATAGGCGCGGTCGGCGAAGTCGAAGCGGCCGAGTTCGTCATAGGAAGCGGCGAGCCCCATCCAGGCCTCGGCGTTGTCGGCCTTCAGTTCGACTGCCTTGCGGAAATGCTGTTCGGCAAGACCATAATTGGCATCGCGAAACTGTGCCTTGCCTTCCGCCAGGTCGGATGTGTCGACGTCCTTGGCCGCCGGCTGGATCGCGGTGGTCTTGGTCGTATCGACGTTGGTGTTCGTCGTGCACCCGGTGATCATCAGGACGGTTGCCATCGTAGCCACCGCCGTAAATTTTATCTGACGCATGCCCTGCCCCGTCGCCCGATTTGTCGGGTCGTTCTTCAGGGAAAGACACTACAGCACAGCGATTAAGCTTCGGTGCCGAAATGCAGCCAAGATTCGGTTCCGAAAATACCGGCCGTTAACCACTGGGGCGAAGGCTGCGGGCATTCAACATTTCGCGGCCCGCCCAGCGAGTATCGGACGCCGCTAGTGACCAGTCATTTTGACGATGATGGGAATGACGGCGATCATCAGCACCACCGGCAGGATGCAGACCACGACCGGCACGGACATCTTTGCCGGCAAGGCATGCGCCTTCTCCTCGGCCAGCGACATGCGCTTGTGGCGCATTTCATCGGAAAACACCCTGAGCGCACCCGATAGGCTGGTGCCGAGTTCCTTCGACTGCTGCAGGAGCGTGGCGAAGGAGCGTACCTCGTCCAAGCTGAGGCGATCGGCGAGCGCCTTCAGCGCGTCGTCGAGGCTGCGCCCCGCCCGAAGCTCCAACGATACGAGCTGCAGGTTCTGGCTGAGCGACGGATAGGTCCTGGCGAGCTCTTTCGACACACGCTCGACGCCCGCTTCCATGCTCATTCCGGCGTCGGAGCAGACGATCATCAGGTCCATGAAATCGGGGAAGCCGTTGCGGTATTCGCGCATCTTTTCCCGCACTTTCTGGGTCAGCACCAGGCCCGGCAGGAAATAGCCGGCAGCGCCCGACAGGATGATGAAGGTCCACCGGCTGGTCATGGTCGCGTCCGGGCTGGCCATCCACCGGTTGAGCACGAAGACGGCGAATGCCGTGCCGATCATCGCCGTGAACCGGATGAGGAAGAACATGCCGACGGCGCGCGGCTCCATGTAACCGGCCTGGATGAGCTTCAAACGCAGGCGGGCGACGTTTTCCGGATCGCTCTTGGCATAGAATTCCTGCGCCCTCTTCACCGCTTTTTCGCGCACGACGCCGCTGTTCTTCTTCTGCACCGGTTCGGGCTTGGCCACCACCGGACCGTGGTCGACCTTGAGCCGGCGCTTGACCTCGTTGCGGTCGCCCCTCGCCGCCACCATCGGCCAGGCGACCGCAGCGGCTCCCAGGGCCAGCAACAGCACGGCCACCGGCATCAGAGACGTCGGCGCGAGCGAGGCGAGGAATTCGATGACGCTCTGCATGTCAGAATCTGAAGTTCGACATCTTGAACATGATCAGATTGCCCAGCATCAGCCAGGTAACCGAGCCGCCAATCATGTACCATGTCTTCGGCACACCCCAGACGTCGCTGTAATATCCCGGCATCATGGCCATGATGGCTGTGAAGAGCAGCGCCGGCACGGCCGTCAAGATGTAGGCCGACAAACGGCCTTCAGTGGAAATGGCGCGCACCTTGCGGCGCAGCTTGCCGCGTTCGCGGATCGTCGTCGACAACCCATCGAGGATTTCGCGCAGATTGCCGCCCGAGCTGGTCTGGATCGACACGGCGGTGACGAACAGCGGCAGATCCTCATGGCCGACCCGGTCGAACAACGAATTCAGCGCCGAGACCAGGTCGGAGCCATAGGTCACCTCATCGGCGATGACGCCGAATTCGGTGCCGATCGGATCGGGCATCTCGCGCGACACCATGGCGATGGCCACCGGGACCGGATGACCGGCCTTGAGGCCCCGCGTGATCAGTTCTAGCGCCTCCGGCAACTGCATGCCGAAACGCTTCAGCCTGCGCTTGCGCATGGAGCGCATCGCCATGACCGGCAGCAGCGGCACCAGCATGACGAACAGGATGAGCCCCATCAACAGCGGCAAGCCGCGCGAGATGGCGAACAGGGCCACGGCCATCGCCACGCCGCAGGTGATCATCAGGAATTTCGAGAGCGGCATGACCATGCCCGACTGCGTGCGCAAGGCACGGAACCGGTCAGGTGAAAACAGCGACGTTCCCGCGTCGAGGCCGCGCTCCTTGCGCAGTTGGATCAGCACCTGTTCCTGGCTGATCTTGTTTTCCTGCAGCTTCATACGCCGGTTGATGGCGGTGCGCTTGTCGCTGCGGCCGGCATAGAGCAGGTAGACCGCCTCGGCGACCATGATGCCGGTCAGAGCGGCCCCGGCATAGACGACATAGATCGCGCTGAACCCGTCGAACACGCCGGCTACTCCTGCGGCCGGCCGGGTTCGAAATAACGTCCGGGAAACTCGATGCCCATCGCGCGCAGATCTTCCAGGAAACGCGGCCGTATGCCGGTCGCCTCGTAGTAGCCAAGGATCTTGCCATCCGCCTCCATGCCGGTGCGCACGAAACGGAATATCTCCTGCATCTGAATGACGTCGCCTTCCATGCCGGTCACCTCGGCGACGCTGGTCACCTTGCGCTTGCCGTCGGAAAGCCGGGTCAGCTGGACGATGATGTCGATGGCGCTGGCGATCTGGCTGCGGATCGACTGCACCGTCATCGGCATGCCGGTCATGCCCAGCATCTGCTCGAGGCGCGAAATACAGTCGCGCGGCGTGTTGGCGTGGATGGTCGCCATCGAGCCTTCGTGGCCGGTGTTCATCGCCTGCAGCATGTCGAAGGCTTCCTCGCCGCGGCACTCGCCGAGGATGACCCGGTCGGGGCGCATGCGCAGCGCGTTCTTGACCAGATCGCGCTGTTTGAGCTCGCCATGGCCTTCGATGTTGGCGGGACGCGTCTCCATGCGCGCGACATGCGGCTGCTGCAATTGAAGCTCCGCCGCGTCCTCGATGGTGATCAGCCGCTCGTCTTCCGGAATGAAGGCCGACAGCGCGTTGAGCATCGTCGTCTTGCCGGTGCCGGTGCCGCCCGAAATGATCGTCGTCTTGCGGGCATGCACGGCCGCCGCCAGCACTTCGGCCATGTTCTGTGTGATGGCGCCGAATTCGACCAGCCTGTGCAGGCCAAGTTTGTTCTTGGAGAACTTGCGGATCGACACCAGCGGACCGTCGACGGCCACCGGGCGGATGGCTGCGTTGAAGCGCGAGCCGTCCAGCATGCGAGCGTCGACCATCGGCTGCGATTCGTCGACGCGGCGGCCGACGGCGGCCACGATCTTGTTGACGATCCTGAGCAGATGCGCCTCGTCCTTGAACGGGATATGGACCTGCTGCAGCTTGCCCTTCTTTTCGACGAAACAGTTCTGATGACCGTTGATCAGGATATCGTTGATGTCGGGATCCTTGAGCAGCGGCTCGAGCGGGCCGAGGCCGACCATCTCGTCGACGATATCGTCGACCAGCGCGTCGAGTTCGGCGGTGTTGATCGCCATCCGCTCCTGGCGGGTCTTTTCCGAAACGAAATCATGTACTTGCCGGCGCATCTCGTCCTTGGGCAAGCGCTCCAGCGCGACCAGGTTGATCTCCTCGAGCAGCATCCGGTGGATGCGCACGCGAGCATCGAGCACCTTGTTGGCATTTTTTACCGGTGCTGCTTCCGGTTTCGCCGGCAAAGCCTTTCGGCTGCTCGGGATGACGACGGCATGATGCGCGACCGGTGTTGATTCCGGCGGACGCTGCGGGCGCGCGTCGCGGTTCTGCAGGGTTGAGAAACGGCTGGTCATCCTGCCTTCCTCTTCAAGAGGCCCTTGCCGAGGCCGAACAGCGACTTCGACTTGCTCGCGGTCGCCACCGCCTCTTCCGGAAGGATGATCTTCTTCAGATCGTTGACGACATTGGCGTTGGCGTCGATCTCGTGCAGCGGCACGCCGCGGTCGACCGCCTCACGCACCAGCCGGTAGTTGTTGGCGATGCCGCCGACGAAATGCTCGCCAAGGATTTCCTGGACGTCCGCCTGCTTGATGCCGTTGTCGAACATCTTCTGCTCGAAACGGTTGACGATCACGTTCGGCTTCACTTCCTTGCCGGCGGTCTCGTAGACGGCCTGGATTAGCCGTTGCGTATGGCGCAGGCACGGCACCGTCATCTCGGCAACGATGTAGAGCTTGTTGGAGCCGAGCAGCACCGTTTCGGTCCACGGAAACCAGGTGCGTGGCATGTCGATGACGACATTGTCGAAATAGGCCGAAACGAGGTCCAGCATGCGCACCACGACATCGGTCTTGAACGAGCGCATCTCGGCCGGACGCGTCGGCGCGGCCAGCACGCAAAGTCCGCTGGCGTGCTTGGACAGCATCACATCGAGCAGTTGCCGGTCGAGGCGTTCGGGCTGGTTCTCGATTTCGGTGATGTCGAAACGAGGCTCCAGATCGAGATATTCGGCGCAGGCACCTTGCTGGAAATTGAGGTCGACCACGCAGGTCGACGCGCCGCGCGTCACCGAATGATGCAGCTGGAACGCGGTTTGCAGCGCCAGTGTCGTGGTGCCGACGCCGCCGGCGGCGGGCATGAAGGTATAGATCTGCGACTCGGTGTTTTCCTCGCGCCCGGGCCCCTGCAGCGCTCGCACGACCGAACGCACGAGGTCGGCAGTGGTGATCGGCTTGACCAGGAAGTCGGCGACCTTGAGCTGCACCAGGATGCGCACGGCGGCGGCGTTGAACTCCTGGGTGACCACGACCACCGGTGCCTTGCCCTCGAGCCGGCGCATGACGCGCTGCAGTGACTCGATTTCCTCCAGTTTCGCCGCGTCCATATCGACGATAACGACGCCGAACTCGGCCTCCTGGACCTCGCCGCGCAGCTCCGTGACGTTCTTCTCAACCGTCATGAGCTGGATGATCTCGGAGGCGGCAAACGCCGTCTTCGTGTCCTGCGCGAAGGTCCGGTCTGTCGATACGAGCAGGATCTTCTTGGTGCTGTTTGCCATTCTTGCCGCCTGTGAGGTCGATCGCCGTGTGGATCAGTTGCCGGTGGTCGTTTGCGCTGCCTTGGCACCAGCCGCCTGATCGGGTGTGACAGGTCCGGCAGTTCCGCGCTTGGCGGGCACGAGAAGCCTCGTGTTCTGGACGCCATGCTTCCACGGGTCGACCATCTGCATGACGGTGTTGGCGGCCTGCGCCTCACCGGCGGCTGTCGTCACGCCTTCGCTGCGCACATAGTCGTCGCTGGTGCAGCCGCTCGCCAAACCGGCAAGAAGCAGGGCGATGCTCGAACTCAGGACCAAACGCATGGCTTCAGTCCTTCGGCAGGTCGAGGAAATGGCCGACTTTGGTGGCGCCCCGCGCGGCGCTGCCGTCAGCCAACGCCAGCGCACGGTTGGTGTCCGACGCCTTCACCTCCTCGGTGTTGTTGAGGAAATAGTCGACATTGCTGGCAGGCTGCGTGCCATCGGTCGGCTCAGCCATTTTCTTCGACGGATCGACCGGCTTCACCAGATAGGGCGTGACGATGATGACCAGGTCGGTCTCGCGCCGCTGATAGGATTTCGACGAGAACAGCGACCCCAGCACCGGCATCTTGCCGAGACCGGGAATGCGAGACGTGGTGATGTCGTTCTGGGACTGCAGCAGCCCGGCGATCATGAAGCTCTGGCCGTTCTTCAGGTCGACCGAGGTCTTGGCGCGGCGCACGATGAACCCCGGCACCGAAATGTTGCCGATATTGTAGGACGCCGACGCATCGATCGAGGAGACTTCCGGCGCGATGTCGAGGCTGACCAATCCGTCCTTCAGCACCGTCGGCGTAAAGTCCAGGCTGACGCCGTATTTCTTGTAGCTGACGGAGATCTTGCCATTGTCTTCGGAAACCGGGATCGGGAATTCGCCGCCGGCGAGAAAACTCGCCGTTTCGCCGGAGCGGGCGATCAGGTTCGGTTCGGCCAGCCTTCGGGCAAGGCCGCGCTCCTCCAGCGCCTTGATGGCGATATCGATCGAGACGCCATTGGACAGCAGCCGGCCGATGATCTCGCCGGTGCCGGCTGCAGGCACCGAGCCCGGATCGAGAGAGACATCGCGACCGCCGAAGCCGTAGGCGAAATTGGCACTGTATTTCGCACCGAGGTCCTGCCCGGCCTGGCGGTTGATCTCGACGAAGCGGACATTGAGCTGAACCTGTTGCGACGAGGAGATATTGACCGAATTGATCACCTCCTCATTGCCGGAGAAGCGGGTGGCGATCTTGTTTGCCTTTTCGGCGGCGACCGCGTCATCCGCCTCGCCCGAAAGCACCACACGGCCATTGGCCGAGCCGACCTTGATCTTGGCGTCCGGCACGCTGGCACGGATGGTGCTCGCCAATTGGTCGGTGTCGAGCGTCACTTCGATGTCGACGGTGCCGACGAGCTGCTTCTTCTCGTCGAACAGCGCGATGCCGGTGGTGCCGAGATTGTTGCCCAGCACATAGAAGGATTTGTCGGTCAGCGGGTTGACGTTGGCGATCTCCGGATCGCCGATGACGATCTGATAGAAGGCAGCGCTCGTCATGATCGTCTTGGGCTTGCCCTTGGCGACCTTGATCGACGCATTCTTGGTCGACGAGACATAGACGATGTCGTTGTCCGCCTTGGCCGCGCCTGCGAAGGCGAGCATGCCGCTCGCGACCAGTGAAGCCGCCATCGCCAGGGCGCGCACGAAACGCAATCGATCCGTCATTCGAAATTGGGTGTGCATTACCATGATCCCGTCCCGCCCGGTCCCCACCGGTCCTTACTTCTGGTCCCGCGAAGGGACCTTGTATTCCTCGGCCTGCGTGCCGCGCGTCACGATGACCGTCTTGAATTTCGGCTTCTCCGGTTCCTTGGCGATGGCATCGAACAAGGAGCCGGCCGCGGCCTCGGCCTTGGAAGCCACGGACCCGCCGAAGGAAGAGATGGTGGTGACGCCGTTCTTGCCGTCGCCGCCTTCGCTGGCGGAGCGCAGCGACAGCGACAGCGTCCCGACAGTGCGGGCAAGCGCCACTTTCTGCGCGCCGTCGCTCGTCACCTCGATGGTCACGGAATTGGCCACCTGCGGCGTCGTCTGACGCTCGTCGGCGCCTTGCCCGACGCTCAGCACCTTGGCGTCGGCAACGACGATCTCCGAAGTGATGGTCGAACCGGCCGCGCCTTGCGCGTTCTTGGCGACTTCCTGGATTTCGCCGGCATCACGCGTCAGGACGACATCGACCCGGTCGCCCGGCGTGACGAAGCCACCGACGCCGGCGATCTCGTCGGTGCGGATGGTGACCGCCCGCATTCCGGGCGTCAGCATGTTGGACAGCGTCGCACGGCCGTTCGGTCCCGACAGCTTGGTGAGCAGCACCGGCTCGTTGACCTCGATCGGCGACAGCACGACCCGGCTGCCTTCGCCAAGCAATCCATCGACGGTGGCAAAGGCGCCCTGCGGCAGGGAATCCTGCGGCCACGGGATTTCGCTGAGCTTGGCGCGGTCGAGCTCCATGCCATAACGCAACGGCGCATTGGCCACCACAATGGTCTTGAACTCGATTTTGGGTGCCGCCGGAGCGGCGATGGACGCCGTTTTCTCCTGGGCGTCGGCCTTGGCCTGGCTCTTGACCCAGAAATCCGCGGCAAAGATCGAGATCGCGCCGAAAACGGCGGCGATACCGATCATCGTTATGGCCTTGCCCCTCACGCCGAAATCCCTGATGCCCGTCGTTTCTTGTTATGTAGGGCTCACGCTAGTCCGCATTGTTAAAGAATCGGGAATCTTGTGCGGTTGCATTCGACCTATTTCCGCCTGCTTGGTTATCGAATGGTTTTAGGGTAAGAGGGGTTAAATCCCCGAACGTAACAGGAACCTCCGTCGCTTGGCGCTGAAAAGCGTGGCAGTATCGACGGGGTGATTCGCAGCTTGGGCTCTATGGCAGGCATGGACGACAACAACGATCTTTTCGGCAATCTGGAGAAGCAGCCGCAACCGGTTCGCACGTCGGCGCGCCCGGCGGATCCGCTGGTGCAAGCGGCCGCCAGGCGCCCGGCCGCGGCCAAGGATGGCAGCGAGGGTTACAGCGCCGCCGACATCGAGGTGCTCGAAGGCCTGGAGCCGGTGCGCCGCCGGCCCGGCATGTATATCGGCGGCACCGACGACAAGGCGATGCACCACCTGTTCGCCGAGGTCATCGACAATTCGATGGACGAGGCGGTGGCCGGTCACGCCACCTTCATCGATGTCGAACTTTCGGCCGATGGCCATCTCACGGTCACGGACAATGGCCGCGGCATTCCGGTCGACATGCACCCAAAATTCAAGAAGCCGGCGCTCGAAGTCATCATGACGACGCTGCATTCGGGCGGCAAGTTCGATTCGAAGGTCTACGAAACATCCGGCGGCCTTCACGGCGTCGGCGTGTCGGTGGTCAACGCGCTGTCGGATCATCTCGAGGTCGAGGTGGCACGTGGCCGCCAGCTCTACCGCCAGCGCTTTTCGCGTGGCGTCCCGGTGACCGGCCTCGAGCAGCTCGGCGAAGTGCACAACCGGCGCGGCACAAAAATCCGCTTCCATCCCGACGAGCAGATTTTCGGCAAGGGCGCGGCATTCGAGCCGGCGCGTCTCTACCGCATGACGCGTTCGAAGGCCTATCTGTTCGGCGGCGTCGAGATTCGCTGGACCTGCGATCCCTCCCTGATCAAGGAAAAAGATCAGACACCGGCCAAGGCGGAGTTCCATTTCCCCGGCGGCCTCAAGGATTATCTGAAAGCGTCGCTCGGCGACGAATTCCAGGTGACGCGCGAAATCTTCGCCGGCAAGAGCGACAAGCAAGGCGGCCACGGCTCGCTCGAATGGGCGGTGACCTGGTTCGGCGGTGACGGCTTCATCAATTCCTACTGCAACACCATCCCGACCGGCGAAGGCGGCACCCATGAGGCCGGCTTCCGCAACGTGCTGACGCGCGGCCTGCGCGCCTATGCCGACCTCGTCGGCAACAAGCGCGCCTCGATCGTCACGTCGGAAGACGTCATGATCTCGGCCGCCGGCATGCTGTCGGTATTCATCCGCGAGCCGGAATTCGTCGGCCAGACCAAGGACAGGCTGGCGACGATCGAAGCGATACGCATCGTCGAGACCGCGATCCGCGACCCGTTCGACCATTGGCTGGCCGACAACCCGCAGGAAGCCTCGAAGCTGCTCGAATGGGTGATCGCACGCGCCGACGAGCGGGTGCGCCGCCGCCAGGAAAAAGAGGTGTCGCGCAAGAGCGCGGTGCGCAAGCTGCGCTTGCCTGGCAAGCTCGCCGACTGCACGCAGAACGCGGCGGCAGGTGCCGAACTCTTCATCGTCGAAGGTGATTCCGCCGGCGGCTCGGCCAAGCAGGCGCGCGACCGTGCCAGCCAGGCCGTCTTGCCGTTGCGCGGAAAAATCCTCAACGTCGCCAGCGCCGGCAATGACAAGCTGGCCGCCAACCAGCAGATATCGGACCTGATTCAGGCGCTTGGCTGCGGCACGCGCTTAAAATATCGCGACGAGGATTTGCGCTACGACCGCGTCATCATCATGACCGATGCCGACGTCGACGGCGCCCACATCGCCTCGCTGCTGATCACCTTTTTCTACCAGGAGATGCCGGCGCTGGTACGCGGCGGTCATCTCTATCTGGCGGTGCCGCCGCTCTACTCGATCAGGCAAG